>JAAYHI010000079.1 GCA_012727415.1 Bacillota bacterium | reverse complement strand
CATCTGAACAACCCCATTATCAAGGACCTTTATGAGCGTCACGGCAAGGATCTGAACTTTGTCGGGGTTATCATCACCAATGAAAACGTCACCCTGGCCGACAAACAGCGTTCCTCCAACTTTACTGCCAAGCTGGCCGCAATGTTGTCCCTGGACGGAGCGATTATCTCCCAGGAAGGCTTTGGCAACCCGGATACCGACCTGATTATGAACTGCACTAAGCTGGAAAAGCTGGGCATAAAAACTGTCATCGTCACTGACGAATACGCTGGCCGCGATGGGGCATCCCAATCCCTGGCTGACGCCGATCCCCTGGCCAACGCCACTGTAACCGGCGGCAACGCCAATGAAGTGATTATATTGCCGGCCATGGACAAAGTCATCGGCAATATCAAGACAGCAGACATTATCGCCGGCGGTTTTGACGGCAGCCTGGCAGAAGACGGCAGCATTACCGTCGAAATTCAGGCGATTACCGGTGCCACCAATGAATTGGGCTTTAACAAGCTCACTGCCCGGGAAATCTAATAACAATAAAAAGGAGGTTTTTACATGCAGGACAAGAAATTTATCATTCTTGGCGACCGCGACGGCGTTCCCGGTCCAGCCATTGAAGAATGCATCAAGTCCTTTGGCGGGGAAGTGCTGTTCTCCACCACCGAATGCTTTGTTTGAACTGCCGCAGGAGCCATGGACCTGGAAAACCAAGCTCGCATTAAAGAATTAGCCGAAAAGCTCGGCCCGGAAAACCTGGTGGTTATCCTGGGCGGCGCCGAGGCAGAAGCCTCTGGTTTGGCTGCTGAAACTGTGAGCAATGGTGACCCGACTTTCGCAGGTCCATTGGCCGGAGTCTCGTTGGGACTCCCTGCATACCACATTTTCGAAGATGCCATCAAGAATCTGGTAGATCCTCAAGTATATGACGATCAGGTCAGCATGATGGAAATGGTCCTGGACGTAGATGAAATAATCAAGGAAGTCTCTACCTACAGGGAGCAATACGCAAAATTCTAGCCAGGGGGTGAATGTTAGTTGAGCAAATTCCGCGTAGTCCATTATATCAATCAGTATTTTGGTCAGATTGGCGGAGAAGAAAAGGCACATGTCCCGCCCTCCTGCAAAGAAGGACCTGTAGGCCCTGGCATGGCTTTCAAGGCCGTCCTGGGCGAAGAGGCGGAGATAGTTGCGACAGTCATTTGCGGCGACAGCTGGTTTGCGGAAAATATGGAGGAAGCTAAAGCCACGGTTGTCAAAATGATTGCGCAGCATAAGCCGGACCTGGTAATCACCGGCCCTGCCTTTAACGCTGGCCGGTATGGAACTGCTTGCGGAGCTGTAGCAGAAGCAGTGTATAAAGAACTGAACGTACCTGTCATTTCCGGCATGTATCCAGAGAACCCTGGTGTTGATATGTATCGCCGCTATGCCCTTATTGTCGAGACCGGGGATAATGCGGCTGCCATGCGCAAGGCCGTTCCCGCCATGGGTAAGTTGGCCTTAAAGGTCCTGCGCGGGGAATCGCTGGGTACCCCCCAGGAGGAAGGTTATATTTCCCGGGGAATCCGCAAGAATTACTTTGCCGAGGAGCGCGGTTCCAAGCGGGCTGTCGACATGCTTGTCGCCAAGCTAAAAGGGGAAGAATTCCATACCGAATATCCCATGCCCCAATTTGACCGTGTAGAACCCAATCCTGCCGTAGCAGATATTACCAAGGCCAGGATTGCCCTGGTGACCTCCGGCGGCATTGTGCCTAAGGGCAACCCGGATCACATTGAATCATCCAGCGCCTCCAAGTATGGCAAGTACGACATCGAGGGCATTGACGATTTAACGGCAGAGACCCATCAGACCGCTCATGGCGGCTATGACCCGGTCTATGCCAATCAAGATGCCGACCGGGTACTGCCCGTTGATGTGCTCAGGGAAATGGAAAAGGAAGGCAAGATTGGCTCCCTCCACCGCTACTACTATGCCACCGTCGGCAATGGTACTGCCGTGGCCAGCGCCAAGCGCTACGCCGAGGAGATTGCTGCCGAACTCAAGCAGGATGGAGTCGACGCCGTTATCCTGACCTCCACGTGAGGCACCTGCACTCGTTGCGGAGCAACGATGGTTAAAGAAATTGAACGTGCAGGCCTGCCAGTAGTGCACATGTGCACCATTGTGCCAATTTCACTCACTGTAGGCGCCAACCGCATTGTGCCCACAGTGGCAATACCGCATCCCCTGGGTAATCCGGAATTGTCCCCGGAAGATGAAAAAGCCCTCCGCCGTCGCCTGGTAAGCAAGGCATTGCATGCCCTTTCCACCGAAGTAGACGGCCAGACAGTATTTGAGGACTAAAGGACAATAGGGCGGCCTCTGGCCGCCCTAATTTTAGCAATGAAGGAGGTAGAAACATGAACTATCCTGTTATCAAAGGTACAGCCTATGCCTTGGTTCACGCACCTAACCTCTTGCTGGTCCAAGGGTCGACGCAAAATATGGAGCGGGCTAAGAATCCCTATTCTGAATACCTGCGCAAACTTCCCCAACATCTGCGCTCCTTTTCTGAAGTTGTAAATTACCCCCCCAACCAGGCTTATATTGGCAATCTGCTGCCCGACGAGCTTAACAACATTGCCAAACCCTGGTACGAAAATCCGGTTCAGGGAGATTCCCAGGGCAAGTACGGAGAAATAATGGATGAGGCCCTGTTCTACGCCCTGTTGAAGATTTCCGATGCCTTTGATTTAGTGATGCTGGAAAAATCCTTTACCGAAGAACTCAAAGAAAGAATAGCCTCTCATCCTCTTTTTGCCCACCAGGCCGATCTTCTCAAAGAAGGGTATGGGCTGGAAGACATTGAAATGCGCATTCAGGATCACAAGGCTGAAGAATTGCACTTCGATGGCAAGCTGGTGGGATGTGTCAAGAGAGCCCACGACTGGGATGTCAACCTCAACGCCCATGTCATGCTGGAAAATCTGGTGGTTAAAGCCTCAGGCGTATTGGCCTTGAAAAACTTAATCGCCAAAAACGATCTTGCTCCGGAAGAAATAGAGTACATCATTGAATGTTCAGAAGAGGCCTGCGGCGATATTAACCAGCGTGGAGGCGGCAACTTTGCCAAGGCCATTGGCGAAGTCTGCGGCTGTGTAAATGCCACCGGCAGCGACCTCAGGGGCTTCTGTGCTGCTCCCGCCCATGCCCTGGTTCAGGCGGCAGCTTTGGTTCAAGCCGGGGTCTACAAGAATGTGGCCGTGGTCGCCGGCGGCGCAACTGCCAAGCTGGGTATGAACGGCAAGGACCATGTGGGCAAAGGCATGCCGGTGCTGGAAGACATGCTGGGGGCCTTCGCCGTCCTCATCAGTGAAAATGACGGCGTCAACCCTGTTATTCGCACCGACATTGTTGGCCGCCACAACATCGGCAGAGGCTCTGCTCCTCAGGCCGTGATGGAAGCCCTTGTCACCGATCCCCTTGACAGGGCGGGCTTAAAAATTACCGATGTGGACAAATACTCCGTTGAGATGCAAAACCCCGAGATCACTGTTCCCGCCGGTGCCGGGGATGTCCCCAACGCCAACTACAAAATGATCGCTGCCCTGGGCGTCAAACGCGGGGATATTGAACGGCAGCAGTTAGGCGATTTTGTTGCCGAGCACGGCATGCCTGGCTTTGCGCCTACTCAGGGCCATATCCCCTCCGGCGCGCCTTTCATTGGCTATGCCAGGGATTTAATGCTGGAAGGCAAAATGAAGCGGATGATGGTAGTGGGTAAAGGCAGTCTTTTCCTCGGTCGCATGACCAACCTCTTTGATGGCGTGTCCTTTGTCATCGAAGCTAATTCCGGCGAGAGCGCCGCTGGGGCCGTCGACACCGACGCCGTCAAGAAGGTAGTGGCTGCCGCCATGAGGGCAGTGGCCGAGCGTCTGATGGAAGAAGAATAGGGGGTGCTGACTTTGACCAACCTGGAAATTAAACGCCAGGCCGGTGAGTTGTTTACCCAACTGGCAGATGCCATTGAGACCGGCAGTTTCGGAACCGGCACCACCGTCGCCCTTACCACCCTGGGCAGCGAATTGGGAGTGGAAGAGCTGGTTAAGGGGGCAGAGCTGGCAGTGCAGCAAAACCCAGGGTTGAATGTAGTATTGATTGGCCCCAAGGCGGAGACTGAGCTCCCGGTAATTGAGAGCGATTGCGAGGCAGACAGCCACGATATCATGGAGGAACTCCTCGCCTCCGGCAAGGCCGATGCCGCTGTTACCCTGCACTACAACTTTCCCCTGGGTGTATCCACCGTCGGCAGGATTATGACCCCCGCCCGGGGCAAGCCTCTGTTCCTGGCAACCACCACTGGCACCACTGCCACCGATCGGGTTGAGGCCATGGTTCTCAATACCATCGGCGGCATTGCCGTGGCTAAGGCCATGGGAATAGAGAACCCTCGGGTAGGCATCCTCAATGTTGACGGTGCCAGGCAGGTAGAGAGGATTTTGCAGACACTCAATAAACAGGGCTATGCAATCAGCTTTACTGAATCTGTGCGCAGCGACGGAGGCAGTGTCCTGCGGGGCAACGACCTGCTGACAGGCAGCGCGGACGTGGTTGTCTGCGACACCCTTACCGGCAACTTGCTCATGAAAGTCTTTTCCGCCTTCACCAGCGGCGGCACCTATGAGACGACGGGCTGGGGCTATGGGCCCGGAGTGGGAGCCAATTTTGCCAAAATCATCAACATTATCTCCAGGGCATCAGGGGCACCCGTCATTGCAAATGCCATCCAGTATGCCGCCAACTGCAGCCAGGGCAAGCTGCCTGAGCTTGCAGCTGCAGAATTCCAGGGGGCATACCAGGCAGGATTGCTGGCGTTGTTAAAGAAAGAGGAAAAGCAGGCACCAAAGGAGGCAGCGCCTCCCGCCAAAAAGCTGGTTACTGAGGACATCGCCGGAATTGACATTCTGGAACTGGACGAAGCAGTGCGGTCTCTGTGGGCTGAAGGAATCTATGCCGAAAGCGGCATGGGCTGCGCCGGCCCCGTCATCATGGTGGCTGCCGAGGATAAGGAAAGGGCCAGGGCAGTTCTTACAGAAAAGAATTATCTCAGTTAGTACAAGGCCCCGGCAGGATCTGCCGGGGCTTCTGTTCAGAAAGGGGCGGGGAATATGATTCGGATTGAAAACATTGCCGACGCCAGGGAGAAGTCATTGTATGCAGAGAGGGTGCTGCGGGAGCTGCCCGCTTGGTTTGGAATCGAGGATGCCCTCCTGGATTACATTGCCGGCGTGGCGACCTTGCCCTTTTGGGCGGCCTTAAAGGGAGAAATGTGCGTTGGGTTCATTGCGGTTAAAATTCATTATGGCCGCACCGGGGATATCTATGTCATGGGGATACTGCCGGAGTATCAGCGACGGGGTATCGGCCAGCAGCTGATTGAGGCGGCAGAACTTTACTTCAGGCAGAAGGGATGCAAATACGCAATAGTCAAGACCCTGAGTGATTTGGCAAGAAATGAGCACTATGAGCGCACCCGCCGGTTCTACCAGAAGGTTGGGTTTGAACCCCTTATCACCCTTACAGAAATGTGGGATGCCCACAACCTCTGCCTGATAATGATCAAGGAAGTATAGTTGACCCACCGCCGGTCTTATTGCCTTGCTTCCCCTCACTCCGGGTATGCTATAATAGCATCAATCCAAAGGGTTCGCCCTGAGGTGTGCTCTGCGACATATTTCCGGGAAGGGGTGAAGGAATGAAAAAAAAGCGGTCTCGGAAAATTCGCCCGGCAACGGTTGTAATCGGCGCCATCATTGGCATCGGCGTGATTTTGTCCTTGACTGCCCCCAGGTTTCCCCTGCTGATTGAGTCGGGTTACTCGAGGGCGATTTACAGGTGGATTAGCAGCTGCCTCAGCCGCCTTACCGGTATATTTCCCTTTTCTGTCGCTGAAGTCACGGTGGTGGGCCTTGTGATCTTCTCTTTGGTCCAAATCATCCGGGGGGTCATTGCTCTTGTAAAAAAGCCCCGGGAATTCCTGGGTGCCTGCCCTCGGGGAATCGGGAAAATCGCCCTGATATTAGTTCTGATTTATGTTGGCTTTTACATGTTGTGGGGCTTAAACTACAGCCGCCTTTCCTTTGCCGAGATTTCAGGGCTGCCGGTAGAGCCTGCAGCGGTGGAGGAGCTCACTGAGCTGGCCCTGGCTCTGACGGAAAAGGCTAATTCTCTGCGGGCTCAGGTTGCTGAGAACGATCGGGGCGTAATGACTTTAAGCTCCGGCATTCGCCAGATGTTTGCCCAGGCAGAAACAGGCTACCAAAGGGCGGCAGAATTTTACCCCGAACTGGGGGGAAAGTATGGCCCTCCCAAAGGGGTTTTTCTGTCCCGCTACTGGTCCTATACCGGTATCAGCGGCATGTATTTTCCCTTCACCGCTGAAGCCAATGTCAACATTGACATCCCCCATTTTATGCTTCCTGCAACTGCGGCCCACGAGATGGCCCATCAGCGGGGCTTTGCCCGGGAGGATGAGGCCAACTTTCTCAGTTATCTTGCATGTTCTTTGCATCCGCATGTGGAATTTCAATATTCCGGGACGATGTTGGCGCTGATGAATACCATGAATGCCCTTTACCGGGCAGACAGAGAGGCCTATAAAAACGTCAGAAAGCAATACTGCGACGGCATTAACAGAGACCTGAAAGACTGGCAAGCCTATTGGGCGCGGTTCGAAGGACCGGTACAGCAACTGTCCACCGACATCAATGATTCTTACCTCAAGGCCAATCGCCAGCAGGATGGTGTCAGAAGCTATGGGCGTATGGTCGACCTGCTGCTGGCCGAGTTCAGGCAAGCTCAGGAGCAGGAAGGATAAATTCCGGTTTACCTTTCTGCTGTAATCTGGTATTATTAAAAAAAATACATCGGTCTGGGGGGCTCCTAAAAGGGGCTGAGATAGGGCTGTGTAGCTCCTGACCCGTAACCTGATCAGGGTAATGCCTGCGTAGGGAACGCTGTGTTGTATACTTGCCAATAGGCGTGCCCAGGGGGCGCGCCTGATTTTTTTCCTGGACCAAAAGGGAGGAAGTATTGTGAAAAACGGGATTGCAGTCCGCACCATTGTAGAGGTCGGAATGATGTTGGCATTGGCCACAGTCCTGGGGCAGTTTATTAGAATAATCACACTGCCCTATGGCGGCTCTGTCACCGCCGGCAGCATGATACCCCTGTTGCTCATTGGGATGATGCGGGGACCGTCAGTGGGAATCGCTGTAGGTATTCTCTACGGGATAATTGATTATTCTTTTGGCGGCTGGATGGTATCTGTAGTGCAGTGGCTGTTGGACTATCCTATAGCCTTTGGCGCACTGGGACTGGCGGGGGTTGTCTGGAATCCCGCCAGAAAGGGGCTGGTTAACAGCCGCTGGGGGCAGTCTTTACTGGCTGTTGCTGCTGCCGTTGTTGGCCTTGGGGGCCGGTTTATCAGTCATTTCTATGCGGGGATTTGGTTTTTTGGCGAGTTTGCTCCCGAGGGGGTACCGGTCTGGAAATATTCCCTGGGGTACCAGGCAAGTTATTTGGTGCCGGAGATTATTCTTAGTGCAATAGTCCTCTTTTTCCTGGCACCTCCGCTGATGGATTTTGTAAAAAAGCGAATGTAGGGTTTGGCTTTCTGCTGGTTTGCTAAGCCTGAAAAGCCATGTATTACCGTAATCCTGACTTCTCATTGTCGAAAAAAGTCGAAATTGGTACCACAGTTTTTTTGGCAATAAAAAGGGAAAAAGGTATTTGTGCCGAAGATATCTATATCTAAAGCAATCATATTTTTGCTTGTTAAGGGAGTTGGCACAAATGCGACTAAAAGTTACTCTACAATGCAACCCGGGTACGGTCTTGCCATATAATTATAATCATTGTCTGTATAAAGCCATTGTTCGAACCGTCCACAACCTCAGGACAATAGGTCATAAGCGGGATCTTGGGCTTTTTACCTTTTCCCAGCTTTATTTTGAGCAATACAGCATATCTCCCCATGGAATCTGCAATCTCGGCCATAATGTGCAGTGGTACATTTCTTCTATTAAAGGATACTTCTTGGAAGCGGTGTTAAAGGGATTTACTGAAGCCGGGGCGATTTCCCTGGGCACCATAAAGATGCCTGTCAACAGTGTGGAGGTCCTTGCGACTCCGGAAATCAGCGACTCCATGGAATTTTCCTGTATGTCGCCGATTACAGTATGTTGCAATCCCGAAGCCACTCAGGGGCATATGCGTTATGGCCGCATAGAGGATCATGACTTTACGGAAAAATTGCGTCAGGATCTTATAAATAAGCATTATAGAGTATACGATTCTCTGCCTACCAACGACAACCTGAACTTTGAGTTTAACCAGCGCTATATGGCAAATAAACGCCGGGTAACCCGCCTGATAAACTTCAACGGCATAAAAATCCTGGGCTATATGATTCCCTTTAAAGTATCCGGGAATCCGGAACTCATTCGGGTGGGTTATCTCATGGGCTTTGGCAACAGGAATAATTGCGGCTTTGGCATGGTGAAAGTATGGTACCCGCCGTCGACTCAGGAGGCCATTGATGACGAAGTAGGTTAAAAAGATTTTATGCAGAAGCCTGGGGGCTTCTGTTTTTTGTTATCCAAGAGTGATACTGATGCAGGACTTCTCTGTGGCGATATAGAAATATCCCTTGCTAAGGAGATGGTATATATGCAAGGATACAGGCCTACCTGGGCAGAAATCAACCTGGCTCATATCGCTCACAACGTCAAGGCATTTCGCCGCCATATTCCCCAGCCCACCAGATTAATGGCAGTTGTAAAAGCAGATGGATATGGCCATGGGGATGCGGAAGTGGCTCGGGCAGCATTGGCGGCGGGGGCTGATTGGCTTGCTGTTGCTTTGGTTGAGGAGGGCGTTCGCTTGCGGCAGGCAGGCCTGGCGGCCCCGATTTTGATACTGGGCTATCTTCCTCCCGAGTCCCTGTCTGCGGTAATTCAGTACCACTTGACTCCGGCGATAACTAATATTGCATCCCTTGTGCTCATGGAGGATGAGGCGAGGCGCCAACGGCGAAAGGTGGGCGTTCACCTCAAGGTTGATACCGGCATGGGCAGACTTGGCCCCAGGGATACAGACAGCCTGGAATTGGCCAGGCGTATTCTACTCTCTTCTCATCTGGAGTTAGAGGGAGTGTTCACTCATTTGGCCACTGCTGATGAGGAAGACAAGGGCTATGCAAGAGCTCAGTTGGATAAATATAAAAGGATAGTGGAAACAATAAAGAAAGAAAAACCACAGGTTATCGCTCATTGTGCCAATAGCGCTGCAGCCATCGAAATTCCCGAGGCTTATTTTGACATGGTGAGAATTGGCATTAGCTTATACGGGCTCTATCCTTCTGACCAGGTTAAGAAACTTGTTCCCCTTAAGCCGGTTATGTCATTGCATACCAGCATCGCCTTTGTAAAGGAAGTGCCTGCAGGGACAGCCATTAGCTATGGGCGTACATTTGTCACTAGCCGCCCCAGCCGTATTGCCACTCTGCCGATTGGCTATGCTGACGGTCTTTTCCGGACCTTGTCCGGGAAGGCTGATTTTCTCATCCAGGGAAGGCGGGTTCCTCAAATTGGCCGGATCTGCATGGATTACACCATGGCCGATATCACTGACCTGCCTGAGGCAGATGTAGGCGAACCAGTGGTGATATTCGGCAGCCAGGGTCAGGAGCATATCTCCGTTGATGAGCTGGCGCAACTGACAGGGACTATCAGCTACGAAATTCTCTGCGCGGTTTCGGCAAGGGTTCCCCGCTACTACAAGTACCAGGCTTGACCTTGGCCGGGGAATAAAATATAATACTGCTATACGTATGTACCAGTGTGATATACCAGCAGTATACAACCAATTCCAGGGGGTGCCAATGTGGCTCAAACTAAGCGTATTATGATTTCCCTCCCCAACTCCCTTTTACAAGAGGTGGACGGTATTGTCAGCAAACAAAAGGTCAACCGCAGTTACCTTATTCGCGAAGCAATGTGCATGTACATTTCGGAAATGAAAAAACGCCAAATTCGGGAAAAGCTTCAGGCGGGTTATATTGAAATGTCCAAAATAAATTTGCTTCTGGCGAATGAGGCGGTACAGGCAGAAAATGAAGCGGTCGAAACCATAGAATCGATGGTTAGCGGAGCGTGAAGAGATGAATTGTAAGCGGGGTGACGTATTTTTTGCTGACCTCAGCCCGGTGGTTGGCTCCGAGCAGGGGGGAGTGCGGCCGGTTTTAATTATTCAAAATGATGTGGGCAACAAGTATAGCCCAACGGTAATTGTCGCCGCCATTACTTCCCAGATCGAAAAGGCTAAACTCCCTACTCATGTTGAAATTACTGCCGAGGAACATGGGCTGGACAGGGATTCTGTAGTGCTTTTGGAGCAGATTCGCACTATCGATAAACAGCGCTTGCGGGATCGGATTACCCACTTGGCCCCTGAACTGATGAAACGTGTCGATGACGCGCTGCAAATTAGCCTCGGCCTAATAGAATTCTAAAACAGGGCAGCTTTACGGCTGTCTGTTTTTTTTGTGCAGGAAAACGCCAGCAGTTATTGAATATATTATTGTCAGGAAAGAGCATATCCCTGTTTGACAGGCCGGGGGAGGAATTGTAATGCCATTGATTGCAGTAACATGCAGGCACAGCCATCAGCAAGGGGTCAGCCATATTCAGGACGCCTATGTTCAGGCTGTGGAGAAGGCCGGGGGGCTTCCCGTGATTCTGCCTCCGTCGCTGTCGCCTGCTGCCAGCGTCGATATCCTGTCCCGCATGGACGGGCTGTTTCTCAGCGGCGGAAGTGATCTTTCGCCCTCCTTTTTTGGCAAGCCCCCCCATCCCCGCCTGGGAGAGGTGGAAGCTCTCCGGGATGAGCAGGAAATTGCCCTGGTTAAGGCAGCCCTGGGGCTGGGGCTCCCCATTTTCGGAATTTGTCGGGGGATGCAAGTGATAAACGCCGCTTTGGGGGGAACTATTCTTCAACATATCGATGAGGACAGAGTCGGCGCAATTCAGCACAGGCAGGAGGCCCCCGGCTGGCATCGCCACCACCAGGTGGAAATTGTGCCGGGGACTATGCTGGCAGCTGCCCTGGGTCCAGGCGCAATTGGCGTCAACAGTTTTCATCATCAAGTGGTGGACCAAGTTGCTCCCGGCCTGACAATCAGCGCCGCCTCCCCGGACGGGCTGGTGGAAGCCTTTGAGAGCAGAGAACCTTGGATATTAGGCGTACAATGGCATCCCGAAAGGATGATTGCCCGGTATCCGGAATTCTTAGGGCTTTTCGAACTCTTCTGTTCCCAGTGCAACAATAAAAGTATGCAGCAATGAGAAGGAGGAATGATTTTTGCAGGCTGAAGTCTTAGTTGAAGTGACCCGGGGCCCGCTGGTGGAAAACAGGCATCGGGGACATGTGGCAGTAGTCGACTGGCAGGGAAAACTGCTGTGGAGTGCCGGAGACCCTTACCACATTACCTATTGGCG
The DNA here is from genome assembly GCA_012727415.1 of Bacillota bacterium. GTDB lineage: Bacteria > Bacillota > Proteinivoracia > UBA4975 > UBA4975 > UBA4975. The sequence continues at coordinate 5,782 of JAAYHI010000079.1, read as the reverse complement.
CAGTTCAGCCAAGCCGGTTCAGGCTTTGCCGGTTGTGGAGCTGGGGGCAGCGGATCATTACGGCATCACCCCGGCAGAACTTGCCCTTTTCTGCGCCTCCCACAATGGCGAGCCCTTCCATACCCGCACGGTGCAAGCTATCTTCGCCAAGATAGGTCAGGACTATCACCTGCTCCAATGTGGAGTACATGCCCCTTACCATAAGGCCACCGCCAAAGCCCTGCTCCTTGCCGGGGAGGAGCCCTCAGTACTGCATTCCAATTGCTCGGGGAAGCATTCCGGCATGCTTACTCTGGTCACGCATTTAAATTATGACCCGGCAACTTATTTGGACCTGGACCACCCCCTGCAGCAAATCATCCTCGATTACATTGCCGAAATGACGGGTTATCCCCGGGAGCAGATAGCCATTGGTACCGACGGCTGCGGCGTCCCTGTCCATGGCCTGCCCATATACAATATGTCCCTGGCTTATGCCCGCCTGGCCCGTCCCCAAGGCCTGGGAAAAGCACGGGAAGAAGCTTGTTCTCGAGTCACCAAGGCGATGATGGCTCATCCCGAGATGGTCAGCGGCACTGATGGATTTTGCACTAAGTTAATGCAGGCGGCTCCCGGGAAACTTGTTGCCAAGGGCGGCGCTGCCGGAGTATACTGCGTCGGCATAATCGATGCCGGCATTGGCATAACTGTGAAATGTGAAGATGGTTCCAGCCGGGGACGCGATCCCGTTGTGGTGGAAATCCTCAAGGAACTGGGTTATTTGTCGCCCCAGGAGGTTAAGTCCCTGGAAGAGTTCCACCATCCCCAAAATATAAACCATCGCCAGGAAAAGTGCGGCGAGGTGCGTCCCGTTGTCAAATTGAAGCGGGAGGGATAATGGGGATCACCCCTGTTGGTGAATGTGTCAGGATCTGCGCCGAGACTGCAATACGCGGGCCTCGGTTGGAGAAAAGGAGGAGAAGTAAATGTCTCAAACTGAAGCGAAGATAATGGAATTCATCGCCGCTGAACTCAAGATACCTCTTAGGCAGGTTATTGAAACCATTAAGCTCCTTGATGACGGCAACACGGTGCCTTTTATCGCCAGGTACCGCAAGGAAGTCACCGGCGGGCTTGACGAAGAGCAGATTTTTGCCCTGCAGCAACAGGTTGCTTATCAGCGGAACCTTCACCAGCGCAAAGAAGAAGTTGTGCGCAGCATTTCCGAACAGGGCAAGCTTACCCCGGAACTGGAAAAGCAAATTCGGGAATGCACAAAGTTGCAGCAGGTTGAGGATATATACAGGCCCTACAAGCCCAAGCGCAATACCAGGGGCAGCAAGGCCAGGGATGCCGGCCTGGAACCCCTGGCAGAAATTCTGTTGACCAGTGAGGCAGATCCTGTACTGGAGGCAGAGAAGTACATTAATGAAAAAGTCCCTGCTGTCGAGGCTGCCCTGCAGGGGGCAATGGACATAATCGCGGAAGACTTTGCCGATGCAGCAGAAAACCGCATTATTTCCCGGCGGCGCACCTGGGATAAAGCCATCCTGGTGGTAACGGCCCGGGACCCCAAGGCGCAAAGTGTCTATGAAATGTACTATGACTATCGTGAGCCCGTTGCCAAACTGCCGCCTCACCGCGTGCTGGCCATCAACCGCGGGGAGAAGGAAGAGTTCCTCAAAGTCTCCCTGGATTTCGACCCCCAGTACTTGCTGCAGGAATTGTGGCGGCGGAATTTCAAGCCCAGAACTCCCGCTGCCGAAGAATATGTAAGAAAGGCAATGGCGGACGGGTATCAGCGTCTGCTGGCCCCGGCTGTGGAACGCGACATCCGCCGGGAACTGACGGACATGGCCCATCAGTCCGCGTATAAGTTGTTTACCGCCAATTTGTCATCTCTGCTCTTGCAGCCCCCTACCCGGGGGAAGACGGTGCTGGGCATAGACCCGGCTTACCGCACCGGCTGCAAGCTGGCGGTGGTGGACCCTACCGGCAAGCTGCTGAAGATCGATGTCATCTATCCCACCCCTCCCCATAACCAGGTGGAAAAGTCAAAACAGCGCCTTCGCGAACTCATAGAGCAGTATAAGGTCGATGTCATCGCCATCGGCAACGGCACCGCCAGCCGGGAGACAACTGAGCTGGTGGCTGAACTGACGGCAGCAATCAAGGGGGTTGCTTACACTGTCGTCGATGAGTCTGGGGCGTCAGTCTATTCTGCCGATCCCCTGGCCAAGGAAGAGTTCCCGGATTTGGACGTTTCCCAGCGCAGTGCTGTTTCCATCGCCCGCAGGCTCCAGGACCCTCTGTCGGAGCTGGTGAAAATCCCTCCCCAGGCAATAGGCGTGGGGCAGTATCAGCACGATGTAGACCAAAAGGAATTGGCGCGTTTGTTGGGCGAGGTGGTGGAAACCAGCGTCAACAGGGTGGGGGCGGACCTCAATACTGCTTCAGCACCTCTCTTGTCCTATATAGCGGGTATAAAACCAGCTGTGGCCAAATCCATTGTTCAGTGGAGGCAAGAGAAGGGTGCCTTTACTCAACGCCAACAGCTGCTACAGGTTCCCCGCCTGGGAGAAGCAACTTTCCAGCAATGCGCAGGCTTTTTGCGGGTCCGGGATGGGGGCAATCCCCTAGACAATACCACGGTGCACCCGGAATCCTACCCAGCGGCGGAGAAACTCCTCGGCCTGTGCGGCTACACCCCTGAGGACCTGGCCAGTCGCGGCGGGATTCCCGAGCTGAGCAGCAAGCTGCCCGAACCCGTTAAGGTTCTGGCCCAAAAGTTGGGAATTGGCGAACCCACCCTGCGGGACATCATTAAAGCTTTGGAAAAACCTGCCCTCGACCCCCGGGACGAATTGCCTCCTCCCCTGTTCAGAGAAGGTATTCTTACCCTGGATGACCTCAACGAGGGAATGATCCTCAGGGGAACTGTCCGCAATGTCACCGACTTCGGTGCCTTTGTCGATATTGGCCTCAAGGAAGCTGGCCTGGTCCACGTTTCCGAGCTGGCAGATAAGTATGTCAAGCATCCCCTGGATGTAGTCAAGGTTGGTGAAACCATCAGCGTCAGGGTCATCGGTGTCGACAAGCGGCGCCAGCGCATTGCCCTGTCCTGCAAGTCTGTCAATTAAAGGAGGAGGAAGAACATGAATACCAAAGAGATTATGGAGCTGGCCCTGGAGATGGCCGGGCTCACAGAGATTCCTGAAGACTCGGGAATCATTGTGGAAGGTGAAAACCTCAACAAAGCCGCCTTTGGCGTAGATATGGAAGCCGCTGAACTGCTGATTGCCCGGGAATTAGGTGCCGATCTCGTTATTACCCACCACCCTGCAGGCGGGTTCCCCCGCCTAAACCTGTACAAGGTTATGGACAATCAGGTAGCCCGCATGGTAGCCGCAGGCATTCCCATTAACAAGGCGCAAAAGGTTTTGCAGGAACAAAAAGGGAGAGTGGAGCGCAGTTTGCATGTCTCCAACTATGACCGGGCAGCTTCTGCAGCCAGACTGCTGAACATACCTTTTATGGGCATCCACACCCCTGCAGACCTGCTGACAGAACGCAAAGTCCAGGAACATCTCGACGGCGCCCTCAAGGAAGACTCTACTCTTGGAGATGTCATTGATGCTCTGCTCCAGCTACCGGAGTATAAAAACGCGCTCACCAAACCGGAGATTCGTGTCGGCAGCGAAAAAGACTACGCCGGGAAAGTCTTTGTAACCATGGCCGGCGGCACCAACGGCGGCGTCAATGTGGCAAAGGCTTACTTTGAGGCGGGAATCGGCGCCCTGGTCTGCATGCACATGCCGGAGGATGTCATAAAGGCCGTCAAGGAACAAAATATCGGCAACGTTATCGTTGCAGGCCACATGGCCAGCGACTCTATCGGCATCAACATGATTATTGCCGCCCTGGAGGAAAGGGGAATGGAAGTAATCCGCATGAGCGGTGTCATTGACCCCAGGTAAGCTGCCTGACTCCTGAGCGTATTTCCGCCGGCGGGAAAATCCCCGCAAGCTTGTAAACCCGGGAAAAATACCGTAAAATATAGAGGGGCAGCGGGACAATTACTGCCCCCATATTATGCCACTGGTTTTTCAGCCGTGTCCAAAAATATTGAACAAGGGGATGAGAAGATGTTTACTACCTTTGCAGAACTCAAGGATTTCTGTGGGAAGGAAGGCATTCAGTTAATCGACTTTAAAGTGGTCGATATGGCTGGACGTTGGCACCACCTGACCATTCCTGTTGAGCAGTTGACGGAAAAGACCATCTCCAGGGGAATCGGAATGGACGGTTCCAGCTATGGATTCCTCACTGTAGAAAAATCTGACATGGCCTTTAAACCGGATATCTCCACGGCTTTTGTCGATCCCTTCTCCGAGATTCCCATGATTTCCATCATGGCCGACATCTATACCCTGGGCGAGGGGGCAGGGCGTTTTGAGGGCGACCCCCGCTATGTAGCCCAAAAAACCGAAGAATACATAGCAAAACTGGGCATCGCCGACACCTGTCTCCTGGGACCGGAGTTTGAGTTTTACATTCTTGACCACATTTCCTTCCGCAACGACGTCAATCACCTGGAAGTCAATGTGGACTCCCGGCAGGCTGCCTGGAACACAGGCAAGAGAGATGAACCCAACTTGGGCTATCATGTGGGGCTTCACGGCGGCTACCATGTGGATCTCCCCAAGGACTCCAGCTTCGACCTGCGCAATGAGATGATTCTCATGCTCGATAAACACGGCGTTCCCGTCAAGTACCACCATTCCGAGAACGGCGGCCCCGGTCAGGTGGAAATAGAAGTGGAATTTGGCACCCTGACGACCATGGCGGACCGTTCCATGCTCCTGAAGTACATCGTCAAAAATCTCGCTTTGAAGCGGGGCAGGACGGTTACCTTCATGCCCAAACCTTTCTACGGCGAACTGGGAAGCGGCATGCATGCCCATATCCAGTTCTTCAATGAGGGCAAACCGGTATTTTTCGGAGAGGGCTATTCAGGCCTGAGTGATATTGCCCTGTACGCCATCGGCGGCATACTCAAACACGCGCGCTCCCTTTGCGCTTTCACCAACCCCAGCACCAACTCCTACAAGCGCCTGGTTCCCGGCTACGAAGCACCGGTAAGCATTGGCTTTGCAACCGCCAATCGCAGCTCGGTAATTCGCATCCCCGGCTATGCAGACACACCAGATTCCAAGCGCTTTGAAATCCGCTCCATGGACGCCACCTGCAACCCCTACCTGGCTTACTCTGCAGTGCTTATGGCAGCCATGGACGGAATAAACAACAAGATTGATCCCGTCAAGGAAGGCTTTGGCCCCTTTGACTTCAACCTCTATACCCTTACTCCCGAAGAGCAAAAGAAGATCAAGTCCCTGCCCAAATCCCTCGACGAGGCAGCCGATGCCTTAGAGCAGGATTACGAGTACTTGCTGGCAGGCAATGTGTTCCCTAAGGGGCTGATTCTGGACCAAATTCGCCGCATTCGCGAAGATGCCGAAAAGGTCAGCATCGTGCCCCATCCCCTGGAGTTCGAATTGTATTACGATCTCTAAGACAAAAGCAGGTCTCAAGAGACCTGCTTTTTAATGCTATGTATTGAGTTACAGCCAAAATACAATTATGGCGTTGCCTTTATTTGCCGCATCCTGATAAAAGTCCACCAGCAGCATATAATGATCCATCAGGAAGTCCAGAGCATATTCATCATCCCATATGGCCGGATACACGCAGGAATCAACAGCCAAATGTCGAAGCATAATAGAACAGGAGGTATGTATAGATG
>JAAYHI010000078.1 GCA_012727415.1 Bacillota bacterium | reverse complement strand
GGATATTGCCTTCGGCAATGGGCTGGCCGTCAAAGACGGAATTCCTGACAGCAAAGGTAACCTGGCCGGTCTTCACTTTGCTCAAACCTTCCTGCATTGCCTCCTCCAGGTAGGCCAGATCTTCTTCATCGGGAGAATAGCTGAGCAGCGCCGCAAGTCCCTGGGGAATTGTCTTGGTAGGGATAACCACTACTGGCTTATCTATGACCTCAGCCGCCTGTTGGGCTGCCATGAGGATATTTTTATTGTTGGGAAGAATGAAGATGCGCTGAGCAATGATTTCCTTAATGGCCTGCACAAAGTCCTCAGTAGAGGGGTTCATTGTCTGGCCCCCCGGAACGACATAATCGGCGCCCATGCTCTTGAAAATTTCTTCCATTCCTGCCCCGGCAGCTACAGTAACTACCCCATTTAACTTGGCTTCAGCAGGAGGGACTTGCTGGGGCAAAGCCTCGCGATGCTGGTAACGCATATTATCTATTTTAATATCCTGCAATTCCTTGCCCTGGGAAAGGGCAAAATCTAAGACCAGACCGGGATTATTTGTATGAACATGTACTTTTATGAGGCCGCTGGTTCCAACTACCACCAAAGAATCACCATGTTTTTCCAGCTCCCGGCGAAAGACATCTTCCTGCAAATCATCGCCGGTTACCAGAAACTCGGTGCAATAACTAAACTTCAAATCAGCATCGTCAATTCCATCCACCAATGCAGGTTTTTCGTCAGTGACGACCGGAGTATCGAATACACTTCTTCCCTCGAGAAAATCTATCCAGCCTTCAAAAATGTAGCACAGGCCCTTGCCTCCGGCATCTACAACCCCGGCCTGCTTCAGCACCGGTAAGTATTCAGGAGTATGCTCCAAAGTAGTATTAGCTTCCTGTAAGACCTGCGCCATCATCGTGTTGAGATCTTTTGCCCGCGCAGCCTTTGCCGCAGCTTTGGCGGCACTTTTTGCCACAGTAAGAATTGTCCCTTCCACGGGCTTGATAACTGCCTTATACGCTGTCTCTGCACCCATTTGCAAGGCCGCAGCCAAGACGGACGGGGTAATGCTTTCTGCATCAGCAAGTCCCCTGGCCAGTCCCCGGAAAATCTGCGAGAGGATGACCCCGGAGTTTCCTCTGGCCCCCATTAAAGAGCCCATAGAAAGGGAATCAGCAACATCTTTGATTGTCGGCGATTTATGCTTTGCCATTTCGCGGTTTGCCGCTTCAACGGTAAGATTCATATTGGTTCCGGTATCTCCGTCGGGAACTGGGAACACATTCAGACTGTTTACTTCTTCTTTATGACGTCCTAATGCAGAAGCGCCAGCCATCAACATGTCCCGAAGTTCCTCGGCATTTAGCGCAGTGTATTTCATGATGAGTACCTCCTCTACTTGCCGTTGATAACTCGCACTCCCTGGACATTGACATTAACTAAACTCACCCTGATGCCGGTATACTTTTCTACCGAATACTTTACAGCAGAGATGACATTGTTAGCCACTTCATCTATGCGGGTACCGTATCCCACAATAATGTACAAATCAATGATAAGCTCACCGTCTAACTCCCTGACTTCCACACCGCGGCTGAGATTTTCCTTGCCAAGTAATTCGACAATGCCGTCTTTCAATTGCTTGCGGGAGGCCATGCCTACCAGGCCATAGCTTTCGACAGCGGCTATTCCGGCAATGGTTGCTATTACATCGTTAGTGATTTCGATATTGCCTAATTCCGTTTCAATTAGCACTCCGGTAACCCTCCTTTGCGTATACCTGTATAATTCTACTATAAATCAATATAAAAGAAAAGTCTTAAGACCTGCCCTGGAAGTTGTCCTTGTCAATTCCCAGCTCTTGTGTTAAAATACACTTTGTCATTAAGGAGGTGGTAGTCATGGCTAGGCAATGCGCGATATGCGACAAGAAAGTCAGGTCGGGCTTCCAGGTAAGCCACTCTCACATACGCACCCACAGGACTTGGGCTCCTAATCTCCAACGGGTAAAAGCCGACATCGACGGCAAAATTAGAAGGGTCAATGTCTGTACCCGTTGCCTCAAATCAGGCAAAGTTAAGAGGGTTATATAGAGATATAAATAGAAAATGACGGTTCCTGCCTCTCCGGTAAAGGTTGATGCAGGAACCGTCATTTTTCTGTTATTTGAGCACAGCTTTGCGAAAAAAAACCCGGACAATTGCTGACAAGAGCGGCGGCAGTTTTACTGCATATATTTTCATCCGGCATTCCTCCTCAACGGGAAAATAATTTCCAGCCCAAGAAAATGAGAGCCAAGCCGAAAAGAAACCACCAAAAAGCGGAGGGCAACTTGACAAGCAGAATGACGACACCAATTATCGCTAAGGCTGCTCCCGCTATTTTGCCGGATATATCTCTTTTTCCCAGTTTTCCTGCCCTCCTCATATCCTCACCCCTTGTTATACTATGCAATTGCCCAGCAAGGGTGTGAATCTCTTGCCCATAATAGTAAGAACCTCTCCGTTTCAAAGGGGGAGGTTCCTTTACCTTTACCGAAGAGGGATTTTGGAAATCCAATTCTCCCAGTTTTTTCATTACTGGCCTTTCATCCGCTGTATTATTTCCCTGGGGTCTGCCGCCTTGAACAGAGCAGAGCCAGCAACCAGGACATCGACACCGGCGGCAACGAGCTCCCCGCTGTTTTCGGCATTGACGCCGCCGTCAACTGCCAGCAGGGTTGAGGGGTTATGAACATCTCGTTGCCCTGCAACTTCCCTTACCTTGTCAAGAATGCCGGGGATAAATTCCTGGCCGCCAAACCCGGGATTGACAGACATGAGCAACACCAAATCGGTCAGCTCCCAGACATAGTCCAGTGCCATTGGGCTGGTGGCAGGATTGAGAGAGATGCCGGTTTTGCAGCCTGCTTCCCTAATAGCCATGAGGGTGCGATGCAAGTGAGGACAGGTCTGGGGATGGACAGTAATATAATCGGCACCGGCCCGGGCGAAGGCGTTAATATAGTTGTCAGGATTGCTGATCATTAAGTGTACATCCAGGACAGCAGTGGTTTCTTTACACAAGGCTTTTACCAGCGCGGGGCCGAAGGTTATGTTGGGAACATAATGGCCGTCCATTATGTCTAAATGAAGCCAGTCTGCGCCGGCCTCCAAAATCCTGTTGACATCCCGGCCTATGTTGAGAGGATCAGCGGCGAGTATCGATGCAGAGATAATAGTGCTAATAGCGGTTGGCCTCCTTTTCCACAAGTTCATAATATATCTTTACATAGTTATCATACCTGGTTTTGGTGATTTGCCCGGCTTCGACGTCTTGCTTAATAGCGCACTCCGGTTCGTGGATATGGGAACAGGGGGAGAATTTGCATAGAGCTGACCTGGAGAACTCAGGATAATACAGCTGGAGTTCCCTGCTGTTCATCTCCAGTTCAAAGACGCTGAAGCCGGGGGTATCTGCTACCTTGCCTCCACCAGGCAAGGGCAGCAACGACACCTGCCGGGTAGTATGTTTCCCCCTGCCAATTTTCGCACTGAGGTTTCCTACCTGCACAGGCAATTCCAGCTGCTTTCCAGCTATCCGTGAAGAAATATGGCTTTTGCCAACCCCGGACTGGCCTGCAAGAACGACGGTCATCCCGCCGATGGCTGCCAGCAGAGCCCCCATGCCCTCCCCCGTTAAAGCTGAACATATGACAGTCGTGACCCCGGCATCTTTGTATATATCCGCCAGTTCCCGGGCAGCCTGTGTGCCCAGGTCGGCCTTGTTGATACAAAGAAGAGCTGAAAGCCCCTGAGACTTAATGAGAGCCAGGAGCTTGTCCGCCATCAGCAAATTGGGGGCTGGTTTCTCGGGGGCCAGGACGATGATGACAGCATCGATATTCGCTACCGCCGGCCGCAGCAGGTAATTGCGTCGGGGAAGCACCTGCTCAACAGTGCCTGTATCATCAGGGCCGGGAGAGAATAAAACCATGTCCCCTGCCATAGGAGGCAAATCGTCCAGGCGCAACTTCCCCCTGGCCCGGCATAAATAGGCCTTGCCGGCGTGTTCCACATAGTAATAGCCAGCAATGACACTGATAATTATCCCCTGGGCAAATTCCATGCAATCACCTGCACTAAAAATTTATTTTATCGACCAGACCGTCGTTGACGTAGACGCTAATGCTGCCGGTTTCCCAGCCTGTCACAGTAATGGTGTATTCATACCGCCCTGTAACTGTTTCCTCCGCTACAATTTCCTCACCAACAATGTCTTTGACGACAACCCTGATTCTGCTCTCCGCCAATGGGTTGAGGGTAATGTCTATGGTTCTGGAGATTTTATTGTAGGGGCGGAGGTAGAGGTAGACAATGTCTCCGGGTTTGACTTCCTCGCTGGCGGCAGGAGTCTGGTCGGTGACAATGCCCCCGGGGGAATCTCCCTGACTGGGATTCCATGCCCTGCGGACATCGACCTTCAGGTCCGCCAATACTTTTTCTGCTTCATCCAAGGTTTTGCCTATGACACTGGGCATTTTAAAGGGCCTGGGGCCTGCACTGACCACCAATTTGACCTCCTGGTTTTTGGCAATCTCTACCCCGGCAAGAGGGTCCTGGCGGATAACTATGTCTGCGGCATGGGTTTCACTGTATTCATATTCCCGAACCGCCTTAAGCCCCACCGCCTGCAGATTGGCTTCCGCCACCCGCACATCCAATCCCTCAACAGGCGGGACTACGATTAATACGGGACCCAGGCTGATGACCAGTTCAATAGTGCGACTCTGCTTGACAACCTGATTGGCACCAGGTTTTTGCCGGATAACGTGGTTGGCGGGAATGGTGTCATGGTGACTCTCACTGAAAGCAATATTCCTCAGTCCCGCTGCTTCCAAAATGGCGACAGCATTTTCCTTTGGCTCTTCCACCACACTGGGCACAGTGATTTCCTTTACTTCCCAAAACTTGACCAGGGAGGATATGCCAAGAACAGCCAAGGCTACCGCCGCGGCCACAGCCAGGCCAATAAGGGACCATTTGCGCAAGCGTTTCTTCCCGGCATCTGTCAAGTGAAATTTCTTCCTGGGGGCAGCAACAGGGGCAAAGACTTTAGTGTCTTCCTCTTCGCTTTTGTCATCTGTTTCGGATGCCCCAGTGGCTGCCTGGGTATTCCAGGTCCGCAAAGCAGAGAGCAGCTCAATGACGCTTTCATAACGCTGGGACTGATCCTTGGCCAGCAATTTATCCAAAATAGCCTGCAAGCCGGGAGGAACAGAAGGATTATACCTGGTTGCCGGCGGAACGGTCTGCTGAATGTGCTTGAGGGCTATACTCACGGGGCTGTCCCCATCAAAGGGCAAGGTCTTTGTCAGCATTTCATAGAGGACAATGCCCAGGGAGTAGAGGTCGGATTGCTCGGTGGCAAGTTTACCCTTGGCCTGCTCGGGAGAAAAGTAGTGAACAGACCCTACCAGCGAATTCCGGGAAAAGGTCTGGGTGTTACTTGTTACCGCCCGGGCGATGCCAAAATCTGCAACCTTGATTCTGCCGTCTTTGGAGATAAGGACATTGTGAGGTTTAATATCTCTGTGAATGATTTTATTATAATGGGCATGGTAAAGGGCATTGGCAATTTGGCGGGTGATATTGACCGCCCGGGCAGGTTCCAGGGGTGCCTCCCGCTCTATGAAGTCTTTCAGTGTCTCTCCCTCGACATATTCCATGACGATGAAGTAAATATCGTTTTCCTGGCCAACATCATAGATATTGACGATATTGGGGTGGGAAAGGCTGGCTGCTGCTTGCGCCTCTCTGCGAAAGCGCCGGACGAACTCTTCATCAACAGCAAATTGATGCCGCAGCACCTTAACAGCCACAATGCGGTTAAGCAACGTGCACCGGGCTTTGTAGACCACAGCCATGCCGCCGCCGCCAATGCGCTCTAGTATCTGATAACGCTGAACCAATTTTGTGCCTATCATTATGTCACCCCTTCACTGTTATAATTGGGCAAGGATTATTGTTACATTGTCAGGAGCGCCCTTTTCCAGCACCATTGACAACAAGCGGCTGAGCTTATCCTCAATCGTGCCGCTGCCCTCCACCACCTGACAGATGTCGGGGAGGGGCAATACATCCGTCAATCCGTCAGAGCAGAGGAGCAACTTTTGCCCCTTTCTCCAGGGCTGGCGTTTAATCTCTATATCTGCCGTGGCATTAATGCCAAGGGCCCGAGTAAGCACATGGCGCTGGGGATGACAAGCTGCTTCGGCCAGGGTTATTTCCCCCATAGCCAGCAGTTGTCCGCTTACGGAATGATCACTGGTTATAGGCAGGATGCCGTCAGAATCGATCAGGAACGCCATGCTGTCGCCGATATGGCCAATTACCAGGTTACCAGGGAGCACCGCAACCAGTGTAAAAGTTGTGCCCATCCCCGCCATTGCGGGATGAAAGTCAGCCTGGGCTATGATAGCGGCATTGGCGGCTGTAATTGCTGCCCTGATCTTCTCTTCGGGTTGGTCAGCAAAGTCGCCGAGATGCTCAAGCACCGTCTGCACTGCAAGTTTGCTGGCCTCTTCGCCAGAAGCATGCCCCCCCATGCCATCGGCGACAATCAGCAGCCCTTTTTCCTGATGAATATAATAGCGGTCTTCGTTATTATCCCTAATTAATCCCGGACTCGTAATACCTGCAGCTTTCATCTTACCCTCCCACCCCCATTATTCGCCTTGCGCAATTGACCGCAGGCGGCATCAATTTCCTGACCGATGCTGCGGCGAACAGTGGCATTGAGACCCGCCTGTGCCAGTCGCTTTTGAAAACTTGCCAGCCTTGTGCTGGGTTGAAAGGGGACTCCGGGAACCGGGTTAAAGGCGATGAGATTGACAAGGCAATTCTCACCCTTAAGCAACCCTGCCAACTCAGTGGCGTGACTGTCCTGATCATTTATTCCCCTTAGAAGCAAGTATTCATAAGTCACTCTGCGACCAGTCACTTCAGTATATTTTCTACACGCCTTAACTATATCCTGCAAGGGATACTTGCGACTGACAGGCATTAATTGGTTGCGGATTTTGTCGTTTGGCGCATGCAGGGAAACAGCAAGGGTGATACCCAGTTTAAGTTCGGCCAGTTGAAGAATCTGGGAAACCAGGCCCGCAGTGGACAGGGTAATCCGCCGCTGTCCGATGCCAAATAACTCAGGGGCATTGGCCTTGCCAATAAAATCAACTACATTGCTGAAATTGGCCAAAGGTTCTCCTATGCCCATCAGCACTATGTTCCGAATTGGTTTGAGAGAATTATCTTTGGCATAGCGGCAGCAATGCCAAAATTGCTCTGCGATTTCTTCTGAGGTTAGATCTCGCTCAAGTCCCATGGGACCTGTAGCGCAAAAAGTACAGCCCATGGCGCAGCCAACCTGCGTTGACAGGCATGCACTGGACCAGTCCCGATAGCCCATGATAACGGCCTCAATTTTAGCCCCGTCGGAATACTGAACCAGCAACTTAACAGAACTTTCCCCTGTCTTGACAGCAACCACATGGGAATTGACAACATTGTACTTCCCGGCCAATGTCTCCCGCAACCCCGAGGGTAAATTGCTCATTTTGTAAAAATCCCCGGCAAAGCGATGGTAAATCCATTGGCGAATCTGGCCCAGCCTAAAGGCGGCCAGGTTTAAGTCTGCAGCTATTTTTTGAAAGCGCCGGGCATCATAAGCAAACATCCCATCACCTCTGTATCTTACAGCAAGACTTCACCCTGCTGGATGCGGTAACCGTTGATAAAATCTGCAACAGAAGAAATCTTCTTGCCGGCAGGCTGAACTTCAAGTATTTCCAACAAACCTTCTCCTGTCCCTGCTAACAGCCTCCTGCCCTCCAGGACAATCTCTCCCTGGGGAGCGGAGCCGGGGACTGCAACGGCCTTGTAGATTTTCAGTCTCCTTCCCCGGAATTCGCAATAGCTGCCCGGCACAGGAGCAAGGCCGCGAACCTTATTGGCCAAATTCACAGCCGGCAAACTCCAGTCCAGGCGCTCTACAGTTTTGTCTATAATGGGCGCATAGTGGCGGCAAGTATCTGGCTGAGGCCGACGGGGAGCCCTTCCCTGCAGCACCAGGTCAATTGTTTCCGGCAGCAGTTGCTGGGCAATCACTGCCAGACGCTCCCGGAGCTGACCGCTGTTTTCCTCGGGAGCGATGGGCACTGCTTGTTGTAAAATAATATCTCCTGTATCCAGGCCTTCATCCATAAACATAGTAGTTACGCCCGTCTCGGTATAGCCCAGCATGATTGCCCATTCAACGGGAGCTGCACCTCGCAAATCAGGCAATAAAGAGGCATGGACATTAATCGCTCCTAAGGAGGGAATGGACAGTATCCTTTTGCCGAGTATCTGGCCATATGCCACAACCACCAGAAGGTCCGGCGCCAGATTCTTTAGCTTTTCAACACTGTCCTGGCTGTTGATGTTCTTCGGCTGCCATATCGGCAAGCCCTTTGCCAAGGCCCATTCCTTCACCGGGGGCATCGAGAGCTTCCCCTTGCGGCCTGCAATACTGTCGGGCCTGGTGATAATCAGTTCCGGCAAGAGATTCGCCCCCTCCAGCGCTGCTAATGTCATGCAGGCAAAGTCGGAAGTGCCCATAAAGATTATTCTGGCCAAGGATCATTCCTCCCCGCTGACTAAGTCGGTGGCCTTGTCAACAAAGATAATCCCTGCCAGGTGGTCCAGCTCATGCTGCAAAATGCGGGCAAAAAATCCCGATGCATCAAGGGATTTAGTTTCACCCCGGCGGTTCTGATATTTTAAGCGCACCTCTGTACAGCGGGTAACCTGGCCATATGTGCCGGGGCAACTAAGACAACCTTCCAAATCAGTTTCCTCCCCCGAGCAACTGACGATCTCAGGGTTGATAAATTCAAACACCGGAAAATCCTCGCCGGGGCGGACAACGACAAGTGCCAGGCTGTGGCCGACTTGCGGCGCAGCCAATCCCACCCCTTTGTAGTGTTCCATAGTCTCAGCCATATCTTCCAGCAATGTAACGATTCCGGCATCAATCTTTTTTACCCGCTGGGCTTTTTTGCGCAGCACCGGGTCGCCAAGCTTACGAATTTCTCTGACAGCCATTTCCCTCACCCTTACATAAAATTATACGGATCATTATCAATTATTACCCGTGTATATTTATCGGCCTTAATTTGCATGCGCAGGGTATCCACCTTTTTTCCCCAGGGCCCTGCCTTATGGCGGAGCAAAATGTGCCACCGCCAGCGGCCACTGATCCTTTCCAGAGGCGGCGGGCCGGAAAAAAGCAGGTCAAAACTCCCTTGCCTCAGCAAGGCGGAAATATCATCCACTTGCTTCATCAATCTTACTTTATCCCTGGCGCTGACCAGTATCCTGGTCAGATGTGTGAAAGGAGGCAAACCGGCCTTGCCTCTGACCTCCATCTCATGGCGGTAAAAGCCAGAATAGTCACCGGCCAGGGCATATCTCAAACTGTAGTGGTCAGGCTGGTAAGTCTGGATGATTACCCTGCCAGGGAGCTGCCCCCGGACTGTTCTACCCGCTGCCTGGGTAACCAGCTGAAAAGTCCTTTCAGCGGCGCGGAAATCCGACATGGCCAGGCTCAGGTCTGCAAGGACGATGCCAACCAGGGTGACTTTGGGGAAATCCAGGCCTTTGGCAATCATCTGCGTGCCCAGGAGAATCCCCGACTCCTGCTGAAAAAAATTAAATAAATGCTCCTCTTTATCTGCTGCTGTCCCGGCCGTATCCCGATCCACCCGGCAAAGGTGGGCGCCAGGAAAACGAGCAGCCAGTAGAGACTCCAGTTTTTGTGTCCCCACCCCCAACTCCCGCAAATACTTGCTGCCGCAATTAGGGCACAAGCTGGCGATTCTCGATGCAGCCCCGCAATGATGACAGCGCAAAAGCCCATGTCCGTGGAGCGTCAAAGAAGTAGAGCAATTGGGGCAGGTATATCTGAAGCCGCAGTTGCGGCACAGCACCGTGGGAGCCACCCCCCTCCTGTTTAAAAAGAGAAGGGCTTGCTCCTTACGGGCCAAGGTATCTGTAAGGGCCTGGGTTAACGCCCTGCTCAGCATGCCGCGATTTCCCTGCTGCAGCTCCCGCCGCATGTCGACAATTTCAGTATCCACCGGATGCCGCTGGTAAACCCGGGAAGGCATCTCCAGCAATGTGTACTGTCCCGAGCGGGCTAAAGTATATGTTTCCAAAGATGGAGTGGCACTGCCCATAACCAGAAGCGCGCCATGTTCTCTCGCCCGATACTCTGCCACATCCCGGGCATGGTAGCGAGGGGTCTCTTCTTGCTTATAGGCCAGTTCATGCTCTTCATCAATGACAATGAGGCCGATATCAGTCAGGGGCGCAAAGACGGCAGAACGGGTGCCGATGACTATTGATGCCTCTCCCTGGGCAATCCTGTCCCACTCGGAAGCCCTCCGGCTGGGAGTGAGGCCGCTGTGAAAAACAGAAACCCCCGCAAAAGCACTCCTGAACCGCGCCAACAATTGGGCCGTCAATGCTATTTCCGGAACCAGCACCAGGACCTGCCTGCCTGCGGCCAGCACCTCTTTGGCTATGCGAATATACACCTCTGTCTTGCCGCTGCCGGTAACCCCGTGGAGAACAAAAGTCTCAGCCTTGGTGTCCAAAGCTTCCTTAATCCTGGCTATCGCCTTGGCCTGATCCCGGGTGAGCTCCGCCACCAGCGGCAAGTTCCAGGCTTGCCCCGGCGCTTTACTCTTAACCGGCGACAGCACTCCCTTGGCAATGAGGTTATTTATCGGGGCAAGGGAAATACCCAGGGCTTGAGCAATTTCAGTTTTTTGCATAGGGCTTTGCTGCCGGAGAAAGTCTACTACCAGTTGCTGCTTTTTCGTTAAAGTCCCTGCAGCAGCTTGTTGATTCAGTTGCCATCGCACCTGGGGCAACCCTGTGCCTGCAGGAGGAAGCATGGCTGACAGGGCTGTGCCGATTGAGCACCCCGCCCTGACTGCCATCCAGGCAGCCAGGGCAGTGAATTCCGCCGGCAATGCCCGTTCATTGACGCTGATAATGTCTTTAATTTCAGGAACTTCAGGAGTTTCCGGGTGGCGAAAGACGACACCTTCGACAACCCTGTTCCCCAGAGGAACCTGAACAATGCTTCCCGGGGGAGCCTGCATCCCTGCAGGTATGCGGTAGTCCAAACTCTGTTCGATATCTGCGTATTTACTGAGAATGACGACACTGGCTACTTGCATGCTCACCCCTCCCCGATTAGTGCTATTATAGCATACTGCCTGCTCCTTGTTATCAGCTACCCTCCTAATTTTTCGCTGCCTTGTCAGCACACTTATGCTGTTTTTCCTGCAGAAAATATGCTATAGTAAATGGAATCAAATGCCAGTGAAGGTGAAGGATATGAGAATAATAATAATTGGCGCCGGCGAAGTTGGCTCAGAACTGGCAGCTAAGTTATCCAGGGAAGACAACGATGTCACAGTGATTGACAAAGATCAGGCGCCTTTGCAGCGCATGGAATCCCTTGACGTCCTGACAGTCATGGGGAATGGCGCCAGCCTGGAAACCCTGGAAGAAGCCGGTGTCAGAAGCACCGACCTGCTTATCGCCGTCACCCAAGTGGATGAAATCAACATCATGGCTTGCCTGCTGGGGAAGAATAACGGCGCCAAGAGCACCATTGCCCGCATACGCCACAGCACATACGGCAGGGAG
>JAAYHI010000077.1 GCA_012727415.1 Bacillota bacterium | reverse complement strand
GGGCAAGCTGACCGACGGCAGATCTTTTAAAACTGTTGTCTTGGATCCTGCTGCCACAGCTGACCGCTTGGAAGAACATGGTGCCCTGGTGAAGGTTGCCAACCCCAACCAGGGGGGTATTTGGCTTTCCCTGCTGAGCTGGGTGCCAATGTTGTTGCTCATTGTGTTCTTCATTATTTTTATGCAGCAAGCTCAGGGCGGCGGCAGCAGGGTGATGAATTTTGGCAAAAGCCGGGCTAAATTACATCAGGAAACCCGCCAGAAAGTCACTTTTAATGATGTGGCGGGTATTGACGAGGCCAAGGAAGAGCTTGAGGAAATTGTGGAATTCCTCCGCGCTCCCCGTAAATTCATGCAGCTGGGGGCCCGGATCCCCAAAGGAGTGCTCCTGATGGGGGCTCCTGGAACGGGGAAGACACTGTTGGCCAGAGCCGTGGCCGGGGAAGCCGGTGTCCCCTTCTTCAGCATCAGCGGTTCGGATTTTGTGGAGATGTTTGTAGGTGTCGGTGCCTCCCGGGTGCGGGACTTGTTTGAACAGGCAAAGCGTCATTCACCCTGCATTGTCTTTATTGATGAAATAGATGCTGTGGGCAGGCAGCGCGGTGCAGGCCTGGGCGGCGGCCATGATGAACGGGAACAAACCCTTAATCAGCTCTTGGTTGAGATGGATGGCTTTGGCCCCAATGAAGGCATCATTATTGTTGCCGCCACCAACCGCCCGGATATTCTCGATCCCGCTCTCCTGCGGCCTGGACGCTTCGACCGTCAGATAATGGTAGACCTGCCAGACGTCAAGGGTCGGGAAGAAATTCTCAAGGTTCACGCCCGCACCCGTCCTCTGGAGGCTTCGGTAGAATTATCTATCCTGGCCCGTCGCACTCCTGGATTTACCGGGGCAGATTTGGAAAACTTAATTAATGAAGCTGCTTTGTTGGCAGCCCGCAGAAATCAGAAGGTTATCACCATGAAAGAGCTGGAAGATGCCATTGACAGGGTTATCGCCGGGCCTGAGAAAAAGTCCCGCTTGCGTTCTGAAGACGAAAACAGGCTGGCAGCTTATCATGAAGCAGGCCATGCCCTGGTTTCACACCTGCTGGAAAAGACCGATCCGGTCCATAAGGTGACGATAATTCCCCGCGGGCGCAGCGGCGGCTTTACCCTGGCACTGCCTGAGGAGGACAGATACTTTGCTACAAAGAGCGAGTTGCTGGATAAGATATGTTACGGCCTCGGCGGCAGGGTAGCGGAGCAGCTGATCTTCAATGAGATAAGTACTGGTGCTCAAAATGACATCGAAAGGGTTACAGCCCTGTCCCGGCAGATGATTATGGAGTTCGGCATGAGCGAGGAATTGGGGCCGCTGACTTTCGGGCGCAAGCAGAGCCAAGTGTTCCTCGGCCGCGACCTGGGCCGGGAGCGGGACTTTAGCGAAGAAATAGCCTCGGCAATTGACCGGGAGTCAAAACGCATTATCGAGGAATGTTACCGGCGCACTAAAGAGCTTCTTACCGATAATATCGATAAGCTCCATGCTGTTGCGGAAGCCGTTTTGGAAAAGGAAACCCTGGAGGCCGACGACTTCGTGCGCATAGTCGGCGTAGGCAAGGGAGGCAAGCCCCTGGACTAAGATTGACACGGGCTTTGATACTTCAGTATAATGTGAGTAGTATTACTCCTACGGAAAGGGGGGTTGGTATTGTGTATGTCACAGCCAACCCCTTTCTTTATTCCTTGAGTCTGCTAAAGGAGGAAAGAGCCAATGAATGTAGTAATAGATGGACACAGCCTTACCCTTGAGCAAGTGGCAGCAGTTGCATATGGGCAGAAGGCAGAGGTGGCAGCTTCTGCAATTGAGGCAATAGAAAAGGCTAGATTGTATGTCAACGCCCTCATTGCTCGCAAGCAGCCGGTGTATGGCATTACTACGGGTTTTGGCCGTTTTAGCGATGTCGTCATTGGGGCAGAGGATGTGGGCCAGCTGCAGCTAAACTTAATCCGCAGCCATGCCTGTGGAGTTGGCGAACCCCTGTCCAAACCGGAGACGCGGGCCCTCATGCTCCTCCGGGCCAACGCCCTGGCCAAAGGGCACTCCGGAGCTCGCCCTCAAATAGTGCAATTGCTCATCGACTGTCTCAACAAAGATGTATTGCCAGTGATACCTACAAAGGGTTCCCTTGGCGCCAGTGGCGATTTAGTGCCCCTTGCCCATATGGCCCTGTTTCTCATTGGCGAGGGCCAGGCTTGGGAGCAGGAGAAAATAGTCCCGGCCCGTCAGGCTTTGGAAAAGGCCGGGCTGGAGCCCGTGGTATTGGCGGCAAAAGAAGGTTTAGCACTAATTAATGGCACCCAATATATGTCGGCGCGGGGGGTGCTTTGTCTTATCAAAGCCAAGAAACTGGCTCTTGAGGCAGATGCCATTGCCTCCCTCACCTGTCAAGCCCTCACGGGAATCCCGGCGGCCTATTCGCCCCTGGTGCATATGGTTCGTCCCCACCCTGGCCAGCAAGCTTGCGCCCAGCGCCTGGAGAAACTCCTTGCAGGCAGCCGACTGGTGAGTCAGCCCGGAGAGTTGCGCACCCAGGATGCCTATGCCCTCAGGTGCATTCCCCAAGTCCATGGGGCCAGCAATGATGCCTTTGCCTGGGTGACTGAGGTTTTAGAACGGGAAATCAATTCCGCCACAGACAATCCCCTAATCTTTGCCGATGCGGATCAGGTCATCTCCGGGGGGAATTTTCACGGCCAGCCCCTGGCCCTGGCCATGGACTTGCTTGCCATTGCAATGGCTGAACTGGCAAATATCTCGGAACGGAGGCTGGAGCGTCTGGTCAATCCCCAACTAAGCGATCTCCCCCCCTTCCTTACCGACAAAGGGGGCCTCAATTCCGGATTGATGATTGCTCAGTACGTGGCTGCTGCCTTGGTAGCAGAAAATAAAATTCTCTGTCATCCTGCCAGTGTCGACTCCATACCATCTTCAGGCAATCAGGAAGACCATGTCAGCATGGGAGCTAATGCCGCCAATAAAGCATGCCAGGTGGCTGCCAATCTCCAGGATGTCCTGGCTATTGAATTGCTGGCGGCATGTCAGGCTTTGGATTTCAGAGGGCCGGAACTTCTCAGCCCTAGCGGGTACAAGATGTATAAATTGGTTCGTCAATCTGTCAGCTTTATGGATGAGGATCGGGCTTTCCATCAGGATATCAGACTGTTGTCTCAGCTGCTGGCAGAAGGAAAGCTAAACAAAATTCTGTTAGGAGAGTGAAAGCATGGAATTAAAAGGCGCCCCCCGGGGCACAGAAATGCGTTGTAAAGGCTGGCATCAAGAGGCTGCTCTGCGCATGCTGCTAAACAATCTCGATCCAGAGGTTGCAGAAGATCCCAGCCGCCTGGTTGTATATGGCGGCACCGGCAAGGCTGCTCGGAATCATCAAGCATTGGCGGCGATTATCAGGTCGCTGCAAGAGCTGGAGAATGATGAAACTTTGTTAATCCAGTCGGGAAAACCTGTGGGTGTCTTCCGCACTCATGAGCTTGCCCCCAGAGTGCTTTTAGCTAATTCTATCTTAGTTCCCGCCTGGGCCACCTGGGAAAACTTCTGGGACTTGGAGGCCAAGGGACTGACAATGTATGGCCAAATGACTGCCGGCAGTTGGATCTACATTGGAACCCAGGGGATACTCCAGGGAACCTATGAAACTTTTGCCGAAGCCAGTCGGCAGCACTTCGGCGGCACCCTGGCCGGCAGATTGGTGGTCAGCGCTGGCTTAGGCGGCATGAGCGGGGCTCAGCCCCTTGCAGTTACAATGAATGAAGGTGTGGCGATAATTGTCGAGGTGGACCGCCAGCGGGCGCAGCGTCGCCTGGACACCCGCTATTGCGATTGCCTGACAGAAAGTCTGGATGAAGCCCTCGCCATGGCGGAAAAAGCTCTCGCCAAGAAGGAGCCTCTGTCCATAGCCTTAATCGGCAATGCTGCAGAAGTGCTGCCTGAGATGGTGCGCAGGGGGATTACACCGGATCTTGTCACCGACCAAACATCTGCCCACGATCCTCTCGGCGGATACGTTCCTGCAGGCTTGAGCCTGGAAGAGGCCATTGCTTTGCGGCAGTCTGATCCCGAAGAGTACATTTCCCGCGCTATGGCAAGTATGGCCATTCACGTGCAGGCAATGCTGGATATGCAGAAGGCAGGTTCAATCGTCTTTGACTACGGCAATAACATCAGGCAAAACGCGTATAAGCAAGGGGTTAAAAATGCCTTCGATTTCCCCGGCTTTGTCCCTGCATACATCAGGCCCCAGTTTTGCGAAGGCCGCGGCCCCTTCCGCTGGGCAGCCCTGTCCGGAGAACCTGCTGACATAGCTGCCACTGACGACTTGGTCCTGGAGCTGTTCCCCGAGGACGTCAATCTCCGGCGCTGGATTACCATGGCCCGGGAAAAGGTCGCCTTCCAGGGGCTGCCTTCCAGGATTTGCTGGCTAGGGTTTGGCGAAAGAGCAAAATTTGGCCTGGCCATTAACGAATTGGTCAAGACCGGAAAAATCAAGGCCCCCATCGTCATAGGCCGCGACCATCTGGACTGCGGTTCCGTTGCTTCCCCCAACCGGGAGACAGAAGCTATGCTGGATGGCAGTGACGCCATTGCTGACTGGCCAGTCCTCAACGCCCTCATAAACGCAGTCAACGGGGCCAGTTGGGTATCCGTTCACCACGGCGGCGGCGTGGGCATGGGCTATTCAATTCATGCAGGCATGGTGGTCGTTGCTGACGGCACCGCCGACAGCCAGTGGCGTCTGGAACGGGTTCTCACCAGCGACCCGGGCACTGGCATAATCCGCCATGTCGATGCAGGCTATCAACAGGCCGTTGACGCTTCCCGGCGGCACGGAATTCATATACCCATGCTGAAGGAGGAATAGTATGCAGAGAATTGTGCAATGCGTTCCCAACATCAGCGAGGGGCGCAATGAGGAAGTAGTGAAGGCAGTTGTCGACAGCCTTCGCAATGTTGCCGATGTCAAACTCCTGGACTGGTCCTCCGATGCAGACCACAATCGCTCGGTAATTACCTTTGTGGGCACTCCCGAAGGCGTTGAAGAGGGAGCAATGGCCCTGTGCCGGAAAGCCTCCGAGCTCATAGACATGTCTGTCCACAGCGGCGAGCACCCCCGGATGGGTGCCATGGATGTCGTGCCCTTTATTCCCATCCAGGGAGTGACAATGGAGGAAACCGTTGAGTTGGCCAGGCGGGTGGGCAAGCGTATCGGCGAGGAACTGGGGATTCCAGTGTACCTTTATGAAAATGCTGCTACCACTCCCGCCAATCGAAATCTGGCGTCGGTGCGCCGTGACCAGTATGAAGGCCTTCCGAAAAAGATGGCCAGTGAAAGCGGCAAGCCCGATTTCGGTCCCACGGTATTCAACCCCAAAAGCGGCGCCACTGCCGTCGGTGCCAGGATGCCGCTGATAGCCTTTAATGTCAATTTGGGTACCGATAATATTGATATTGCCAACCAAATTGCCCGCAATGTCCGCCATGCCAGCGGCGGCCTTAAGGCAGTTAAGGCAATGGGCGTCAAGCTGGAGGCTCGGGGCATAGTCCAGGTCTCCATGAACATGGTCAACTATAAAGAAACCCCCCTCTACAGAGTGGTGGAGCTCATCCGGGCAGAAGCCCGCAGATATGGAGTTAACATCATCGGCAGTGAAATAATCGGCCTCGTGCCCTTGGAAGCCTTGGTCCAAAGCCTCGACTATTACTTGGGCCTGGAGGAGTTTTCAAGGAATCAAATCCTCGAAACCAGGTTGTGGTCCCATGAAGAATAAGGCGGATTTGCTTATCCTCAACGGACGCATTGCCACCCTCAGAGGGTTTAGCGATAAACCTCAGAGAGGATCGGACTTCGGCCGCCTTGGCTTGACAGATGGTGCCTTGGCTATACAAGGGGACAAGATTTTGGCAGTTGGACCACTGGAACAGGTGTCCAGGCAGGTTGAGCTGAGCTCTGCCAGGATAATAGATGCCGGGGGGCGCCTGGTTGCCCCTGGCCTGATTGATCCCCATACCCATGTGGTTCACTGTGGCAGCAGGGAAATGGAGTACGGAATGCGCCTGGCAGGAACTCCCTATATCGAAATTCTCAAGGCAGGAGGCGGCATTCTCAACAGCGTCCGCCAGGTGCGCCAGGCTTCTGTCGCTGAAATGGTTGCCCAGACAAAAAAGAGTTTGCGCCGCATGCTGGCCTATGGTGTCACTACTGTAGAGTCCAAAAGCGGGTATGGACTGGATACTGACAGTGAAGTAAAGATGCTCCGGGCAATGGAAATCCTCAACCATATCCAGCCTGTCGACCTGGTGCCAACTTTTATGGGCGCCCATGCCATTCCAGAGGAGTACAAAGATGACAGTGATGAATTTGTCCGCATTATCATTGAGGACATGTTGCCCAGGGTTAAGGAGCTGGCGGTTTTTTGTGATGTCTTTTGTGAAGAACATGTCTTCAGCATTGAGCAAACCAGAAGGATCTTCAAGGCAGCCCGGGGACATGGTCTGGGACTTAAGCTGCATGCCGATGAGCTGGCTCCCACCGGCGGGGCCCAACTGGCGGCGGAAATGGGAGCCGTGTCTGCAGACCATCTCCTTTGCGTCGACAGCGATGGCATTATTGCCTTGGCAAAATCCGACACCATTGCTGTCCTCTTGCCGGGAACATCTTTTAACCTCATGAGCAACTATGCTCCTGCCAGAGAAATGCTGGAGGCGGGAGTGGCGATAGCATTATCTACAGATTACAACCCGGGCAGCTGTCCCACCGAAAACCTCCAGCTCATCATGACTTTAGGCTGTCTTAAGCTGGGACTGAGTCCTTCCCAGGTATTAGCTGCCGTGACCATCAATGCCGCCCACGCCCTAAAGCGGGCAGACTTAATTGGCAGCCTGGAGGAAGGAAAGCAGGCTGACCTGGTAATTTTCGACGCAGATAATGAAGCTTATCTTCCCTACCACTTTGGCATCAATCATACCTGGTTGGTCGTAAAATCAGGCAAGGTTGCCTTTAAAAAGCATGAGGAGGATTATTGTGAAGACAGATATCCAAATTGCTCAGGAAGCTAAGATGAAGCCAATTCGGGATATTGCCAGGGATATTGGCCTTCAGGAAGATGAGATTGAGCTCTACGGACAGTACAAGGCGAAAATCAGCCTGCAGGCAGCTAAGCGCTTGGAAAACAACCCCGACGGCAAGTTGGTGCTCGTTACTGCCATTAATCCCACCCCCGCCGGGGAAGGCAAGTCGACAACGCTGGTGGGCCTTGGCCAGGCAATGCGCAAAATGGGGAAAAATGTAATGATAGCCCTGCGGGAGCCTTCCCTGGGGCCTTGTATGGGGGTAAAAGGCGGAGCTGCCGGAGGCGGTTATGCCCAGGTAGTCCCCATGGAAGACATCAATCTGCACTTTACCGGCGATATCCATGCCATTACCACCGCTCACAATTTGTTGGCTGCCCTGCTGGACAATCACCTGCACCAGGGCAATCAGCTGGGCATTGACCCGAGAAACATAGTATTTAAGCGGGCCATGGACATGAATGAAAGGGCCTTGCGCAATATCGTCATTGGCCTGAAAGGGCGGAACAATGGGTATCCTAGGGAAGATGGCTTCGACATCACAGTTGCCTCAGAGGTCATGGCCATTCTCTGTTTGGCTACGGATATAGATGACCTCAAGGAGTGCCTGAGCAAGATTGTCGTCGCCTATAACTATAATAAGGAGCCCGTTACCGCCGGGGACCTGAAAGCCCATGGGGCTATGGCCCTGCTTCTCAAGGATGCCATTAAGCCCAACCTGGTTCAAACTTTGGAGAACGGGCCTGCCCTGATTCACGGTGGTCCCTTTGCCAATATCGCCCACGGCTGCAACAGCGTTGCCGCTACAAAGATAGGATTGAAGCTGGGGGATTACCTGCTGACGGAAGCCGGGTTCGGCGCCGATCTGGGAGCCGAAAAGTTCTTTAACATCAAATGCCGTCTCGCTGGCTTGAGGCCTGATGCAGTTGTCCTGGTGGCGACAATCCGTGCCCTCAAGTTTCACGGCGGCGCAGCCAAGGCTCAATTAGCCCAGGAAGATCTCGACGCGCTGCAGGCCGGCATGGCTAACCTGGAAAAACAAGCAGAAAACATCCGCAAGTTTGGCGTTCCCCTGGTGGTAGCCATCAACCGCTTCCCCACCGATACCGATGCCGAAATCGAGCTTGTCTCTGAACTCTGCGGCAAAATGGGAGTTCCCTGGGCCCTTTCGGAAGTCTGGGCCAAGGGTGGCGAAGGCGGCTTCGCCCTGGCAGAAGAGTTGCTGAAGGTTTTGGCAACGGAAAAGGCCGACTTCCAGCCGCTGTACTCGGAAAAGCTGCCCATTAAAGAAAAGATTGGGACCATTGCCCGGGAAATTTATGGAGCAGATGGGGTGGAGTATACCAAGGAAGCCCTGAAAGCCATAAAAGCACTGGAGGCCAATGGTTTCGGAGAAATGCCCATTTGCATGGCAAAAACCCAATACTCCTTATCTGACGATCCCAGTTTGCTGGGAAGGCCCCGGGGCTTTAAAATCACTGTTCGGGAAATCAGGGTTTCAGCGGGGGCAGGCTTTGTCGTCGCCATTACCGGGGATATTATGACGATGCCGGGACTGCCCAAAAATCCCGCAGCCTGCAACATGGATATCAGCAGCGACGGCGTCATTACAGGCTTGTTCTAAACAAAAAGGGGCTGTCGCAAAACGTTTAATTAATAACGTTG
>JAAYHI010000076.1 GCA_012727415.1 Bacillota bacterium | reverse complement strand
GTGAAGTTGGTCATCCAGGGGGAGCTACTCTAGCTCTCCCTCCTTGGTCACTAGGTCCGGCAGTTCGCGGACAATTAACAACGTCTACCACTGGCCATTATGGGCTAGCAGTAACAACATACTTATCAAATGGGAAATCCAGTGCGCGAATAGCCGAACCTGGAATTTGGCCAATATCCCGGACACTAATCTCGCCACTGCCAGCAAAAGTATCAATATAACAGAGCTTAAACCTCTTCCTTAAAGCGGTAGCATAGAATTTCAGATACTTACTAATTACGTCAAGCTAAATTAATGTCCACGCACCTCCGAATTCCTGAATCATTGGAAGCACCTCCTGGGAACATTTGTTCTGGTATATCAAAAAAACTCCAATATTCAAAGGTTTTACTTGAAAGTTGGAGATAAAATGTAAATTCAAACTAAGCTGCATCATTTAACCTGTGCAGTAAACCTACATTTGGGAAACCCTGAGCAGCCAATAAATTTGCCATGCCTTCCTGTCCGAGTTACCAATGTCTGTCCACAACGGGGACACACATCTTTAGGTTCAGTGAAAGCTTTGATGTCGGAAACATGTTTGCTCCTGGTTGCTCTATCTCTGATGTTCAGTCCAACAATCCGCTGTGCAATATCCTCCTTTTCGGTATCACTAATTACAGCTTCATTGTACCGGCGAATTGTCTTCAGCAACTTAGTGCTGTAGACAACATGATTACTGGTCTTTGTCTTCAAATCAGCATTGATTGAAAAGACCACTATCGGTATGTATAGCAAGTCTGGGTAGTCAGCGAGCACTTCCTTTAACGCTTTAACATGGCCAAGGTTTTGGCGAACAGGATTGTAGAACTTCTCTTTACGCTTATAAATTACCTGAGTCCAATAGCGACTGGTGTCGTCACCAAATATCCACCCGGAATAATTTTTTGTTTCCACTACGAAAACCCCGTAATTAGAAACTATGACGTGATCAATTTGGCTGGTTCCCTGTTCAACTTTCACCATCACATCGTTAATGACTGTATACTTTTCCTTATCAAGCCGCTTCAGCACAAAGGCAATGATTTTTTCCCCTATGTAACCTTTGATTTGAGGACGAAAGACTCGGTAAATGGCCAGCAAGAGAACCAGTGCCCAAATATACCACGTTGATATAAAGAGCTTTAAGTACATACTCAGTCTCCTCCTTCTTTTCCTCAAGGTAATCCATTAATCATCCAACACAGCAAGCAATTGCCTACGGATCTCGACAGCACTTACCCCCAGATTCACCGTAGCAAAGCGGATTTTGTGTCCCTGAACGACGACAGCCTCGTCCACAAGACATCCCACTGCCGGATACAACAATAGGCCAGATGCCTGTAGGGAGAGCGGATCGGTCTGCCTCTCCTGAGACCGGATGTAAGAATATATTTGATAGACATGTTGACTGCTCAGAGTCTCCTCCCTGTACCAACCCCTAGTCACAACAGAAGTAAACTTGGTATCAACGATAGTCCGAATATTTCTTGCCCTATGCTCCAGAATGATATCTGTACGCATCGAAGGCAAAAGTCTGTCAATGCTCGACGTCTTATCCTCTATATCCCATTGGAGCATTTTGCCAGTATCGACTTGCCATCCTTGGCTAGTCAGGACTACACTGTAAAAACCTGCAACTCCCTTCTCAAAGAGCTTGCGCACCCATCTATCCTCCCGATGAGGCAGAGAAAGAAACACATTCCCCGCGTCCTCGGTAGGTAAGGCCAGATCAAAGGCCAGTTTTGCGGCAGCCACCATCAGGCGATCCTCCACATCATGGCTGCCAAACCTGTCAAGGGATAGCTCCCCCCTGTGCGGCCTTTCCCCGGTCACTCCCATCCGTCTCAAGCTTGCAGCCAATGATCTGCAGCGGCGAGCGAGACCATTTTTGCCCACAACCCTCGCCAGGACATCCAGTGCAGCCCGCACCAGCCGGTTGCGGGAAGTGTCCATAGTCAATTCATCAAAAGTACAGGCGATCTTCCCTCGTTGGAGGAGTTTATGCCTCTCAGTACGCAGAAAATCGACCCGACCCCGCATGCGGCAGAGAACTCCCCTGCGGGCATGGTACCCATAGGTCAGATTCCTACGGATGCGCCTCTCCACATGGTAAGCCAGGATTTCTGCGACCAAATCGGGAATGTCGTCGGGACTATCTTCCACAGCAATCCTACCCGCCCCCGCCTGCCGGAACAAGAACTTGATGAGATAATTATGGGAAATAACTTCCCGAAAAAGTACATTGACATATTCAGTGAGTCATTGTGACTCATGATAAGGGAATACTGCAAAGCAAGTAGCCTATGGAATCTAACCAACATGCTATCAGCCAAGAAGGCTGATAGCATGTTTTCTATTACTCCTCTTCAAAGCTTTGGGTCCGGAATTGAAGAGTCCTGCAGTTTTCAGTAACAGTCCTTATCACATTTTCTGGGATCCCACCCGGCACCTTCGCAGATATCTCTAGGGTAACTTCTACTTCTGCCCCGAGCAGAGAGGCAAAGTGTTGAATTATTTCCTGGGTGATAGTGTTGGCATCGCGAGCAAAGCGTGTCGCGTCTAGTTCAGTAACCCCATAGAAACGCTTGGCTTGAGTTTGTCCCACGGGTTTGGGTTTTACAGCAGTCTC
>JAAYHI010000005.1 GCA_012727415.1 Bacillota bacterium | reverse complement strand
GAACAGTATCAGCAACAACTCTGTGGTGCCAAGGTTTGGAAAGATGGCAGCAAACACTTGAATCACCTCACAATCAGTAAATTCCTAATATTTACTTCAGGATAATTATATCCTTATTCTCATTAGCTGGCAATAAATTATGTTAATAATTCAGAGAGGAGGAAAGATTTTGCGCCTGACAACATTTCTGCTGGCATTTCTATTCCTGGCTGCCTGCACCCCCGCTGCCAGTCCCCCCGCAGGAGAAGTGGAGATTAATCGGGTGCCCAGGCCCTACCCACAGGATCTGCGGCAGTGGGCCAACGCCCACAAAATGACCCATCACGCCACGGAAAAAGTCTTCGAGGGCAAGCGTTACATCCTGGTCAGCTATGGCGAAAAAGCCACCGGCGGCTATACTATCTCTGTCAAAAAAATAGTTATTGGCAAGGACAAAATCACAGTGACCGTTGAACATTCCGACCCGGCTCCCGGCGACATTGTCATCCACGCCCTTACCTATCCTCAGGACCTTGTCTGGATTGAAAACCTGGATTTGCCTGTTGAATACGTAGCCATCGGTGCTCAGGACAGCATCGGTAAGGAGTAATGCCATGAAAGCCTCAGACCCAATACACTATCCCTGCCCCTCCCAGCGCACAGTCGTCTACGCTGGCCAGGGCATGGTGGCCACCTCCCAGCCCCTGGCGGCTCAAGCCGGCCTGGAAATCCTCAAGCAGGGAGGCAATGCCGTTGACGCTGCCATTGCCACCGCCGCCTGCCTGACTGTAGTGGAACCCACATCCAATGGCATTGGCAGCGATGCCTTTGCCCTGATCTGGCATGAGGGAAAGCTTCACGGCCTCAATGCCAGCGGTGCCGCTCCCA
This sequence comes from Bacillota bacterium, assembly GCA_012727415.1. GTDB lineage: Bacteria > Bacillota > Proteinivoracia > UBA4975 > UBA4975 > UBA4975. Next base: position 14,238 of record JAAYHI010000005.1, on the reverse strand, counting down.
AATCAATTTCCCCCGCCGCCGTGAAAAAGGCCGGCTATGAAGCCATCCCCAAGTACGGGTTTATTCCTGTCACCGTCCCCGGGGCCCCCGGTGCCTGGGCGGAATGCAACCGCAAGTTTGGAGTGCTGCCCCTGACCCAGGTCCTGGCTCCGGCAATAAACTATGCCCGCAATGGCTTTCCCCTCACCCCCACGGTGGCATTTTATTGGCAAAGGGCCTTTAATATCTACAAGGATGCCCTGCAGGGAGAAGAATTCAGGAGCTGGTTTGATACCTTCGCCCCTCAGGGCAGGGCCCCTTACGCCGGAGAAATATGGCGCTCGGAAGACCATGCCCGGACCCTGGAGGAAATTGCCGCCACGGCAGGCCAATCCTTTTATCAAGGAAGACTGGCAGAAGAAATTGACCGCTTTTCCCGCCGGTATAATGGCTATATTCGCGGAGAGGATCTGGCAGACTACCGGCCGGAATGGGTGGAACCCATTGGCGTCAACTACCGCGGCTATGATGTCTGGGAAATTCCCCCCAATGGCCAGGGCCTGGTTGCCCTGATGGCGCTGAACATCCTCCGGGACTTTTCCTTCCCCTGCCAAGATGCGCTCGCTTTCCATCGCCAAATCGAAGCCCTGAAACTGGCCTTTGCTGACGGCATGAAGTACATAACTGATTCCCGCGCCATGTCCGCCACAGCGGAGCAATTGCTGTCGCCAGAATATGCCGCCCAGCGCCGCAGCCTGATTTCAGATGAAGCAGCAATGCCGGTGGCCGGCACCCCGCCCAAGGGAGGCACAGTCTACCTGGCCACCGCTGACAGCCAGGGCAATATGGTTTCGTTCATCCAAAGCAACTACATGGGCTTCGGTTCAGGACTGGTAGTTCCCGGCACAGGCATTGCCCTGCAAAACCGCGGCCACAACTTCTCCCTGGACCCCAGCCACGACAATGTCCTTGCCCCCGGCAAGCGCACCTATCACACAATTATCCCCGGCTTTATCACTCGCCAAGGCAGGGCTGTGGGGCCCTTCGGCGTCATGGGAGGCTTTATGCAGCCCCAGGGCCATCTCCAGGTAGTAATGAACGCCATCGACTTCGGCCTCAATCCCCAGGCTGCCCTGGATGCCCCCCGCTGGCAGTGGCTCCAGGACAAGACTGTATTGGTGGAGCACCACTTCCCCAGGGATGTCGCCCAACAGCTCTCCCGCCGGGGCCACGATATCAAGGTGGCCCTGGACAGCGGCAGTTTCGGCCGCGGACAAATCATCTGGCGTGACCAGGCCACCGGTGTCCTTGCAGGCGGCACCGACGGCAGGGCCGATGGCCAGGTAGCATGCTGGTAATAAGGCCGCCTTTCGGCGGCCTTTTTTTCTGTCCCTATGTTGGCTGTTTACTCTTTTTTTACTATTGACCAATAGAGATTATCTTTATAGAGTTCGAGGGCCTCGGGATAAGTCATATCCCGCCAGGGATCTGGTTCACTGCCCTGCCTGGACAGGGGGACGCCTGTGCCGAAGGAGCAGTAAGACTACCAGGGCCAGCATAAGTCCCCCCAGGGCAGGCAGCCACAGATAATGCATGCCTACACTTGCCGCTGCCACCATTGCTACCTCTCCCAGCACTTCTCCCTCCAGGCTGATGACAGCCATGCCAACAACCTGGCCTTTGCGAATAGGAGCTTTCAGGGCCAGACCCTTTTCCCTGGCGCTGACAACTCCCCGCCGCCACCTGTACTCCAGCTCCAGGTTGTCAATCTGCTCCACGCTGAGCAAGTCCGACCAGCTGTCGGCAGCCAGAATCCTGAGCATTTGGTTACCCCCCAGGCCTTTGACGGAAACAGTGAAGATCTGCCTCCCCTCGACGAACATCCTGTAGTGCCGCCAACAGTTAAAGCCATATTCCAACAGCCGGCGGATATCTGCCCAGCGTTCCTTCTGGTCAGATTTGAGGATCACCCCAATGAGCTCCCTGCCGCCGCCCTGGGCGGTGGCCACCAGGCAGTGGCCGGCCTCACCGGTATACCCTGTTTTTAGTCCGGTAGCCCAGGGATAATAGGCGTCGGGATATTCCTGCAGCAGCAGGCGGTTGGTATTGCCCCAGCGCCTTCCCTGCCAGTGGTATTCAGTGGTGGCGGCTGCCTGGCGCAGAAAATCGTTTTCCATAGCCGCCAGGGCAATCAAGGCTAAATCCCGGGCAGTGGACACATGGCCGGGAGTGTCGTAGCCGTCGGGGACGACAAAATTGGAGTTTACCGCCCCCAGCTCTCTGGCCCTCTTATTCATCAGCTCCACAAAGGACGCCACTGCCTTGTCGATGGGCAGATGCTCAAAACCGCTGATGCGGCGGCCTACAAAGACAGCCGCAGTATAGGCGGCATCATTGCCGGAGGGGAGGAGAAGGGCATAGACCAGTTCCGTCACCGTCAGGCGATCTCCTGGCTTTAACTTGGCCACACTGCTGTCCGGGCCTATTTTGCCTACTTCTTCGCCGACAGTCACTACTTCCGCCAATGAGGCGTTCTCCAGCAGCAACAGGGCAGTCAATATCTTCGTCGTGCTGGCCGGGGGCATGGGCTGGTCGGCATTTTTCTCGTACAGGATTTTCTCCGTTTCCACATCCAATAAAAAAGCGGCTTCTGCCTTCAGCTCATCCGGGGCAGGCGCCCTTGCCGGCGCCGCCTGCACTTCCGCCGCGCCGACGAGGATCAATGCCGCCGCCAGTAAGATACACAGCCTTGCTTTCCCCATACCCTCTCCCACCTGTTCGCCCAGACTAGTACTTAATACTATTTGCTGGCGGCGGAAAAATGCCAAAAAAAACCCGGAACAATCCGGATTTAGTTAATGATATAGGGAACAAACATGTCTTCTGCCTGGAAGAGGCCATGATCCCCTTCGGCATCCTGGTAGTGCATGCCGTGGTCCGCTAAGACGATGACTTTTCCCGTCCATTCCTTCAGCAGCAATCCGATATAGGCATCAATAGTCTCCAGGACTCCCATGGTCCTTGGCGCCAGGGGTCCGTAAGCATGTCCTGCATCATCGAACCCGTGAAAATGGACGAGAATAAAATCCGGGCTTTTCGCTGCCTCGGCCATGGCATTGCCGAAGACATCATCATCGGTAGAACCGTCATTGTACAGATCAGCACTAAAAACAGTATTGGTGTTGAGCTTGAGGATGCCAGTGCTTCCCTCCACCAGGACATGAGTCTTGCCATCCGCTTCCAGGACATCGAAAATAGTAAGCCCCTTCGGCTCCCGCACAGAACGGTCCCTTATTCCGTTAACTGCCGGAGGCTGCCCGCTGACAATGGCGGCGAGGCCGGCATTGGTGACTGGTGTGTATACCGTATTGGCCATGGCAGCAGGGCCCAACGCTATTAGGTTGGGGATGAGGGCCTTGCTCCGGGCGTATTCATACTGGTGCCAGCCCAGGCCATCGATGACAACGACCATTACCTTTTCCCCATTGTTGATGTAGTACAGACTGTCGGTATATGCGTCCATTACCGAGAGGGGAGGCGGGTTGATAATTGCCCCGGCGATATTGCGAATGCTGGTCTTGTTCCTGGGATGCAAGTAGTTGATTTCATTGTTATTGAGTTCAATGTAACCAGGGCCGACAAAGCGCTCATATTCCCCGTCCTTGCTCATGACCAAAACTGCGCTGACTTCTTCGTCAGTCAAAGATGCCACAGGCAAAACAAGTTTCTCTTTGAACAGGGATATGGAATAACCCCGCTCAAGAGCAGTCTCGCCCTCCAGGTACATATAGCGGCTAAGCTGTTGCCGGTGCATATTGCCGGCAGTTATGCGCAGAAGATTTTCAGTCTGGGAGATGATGCCTGCTCCCAGGTCAGGGCTGTTGGTCTCATCGACAATTACTATTCTGTGCAGGTCCTTTATGTTGGCATTGACGGGATGCTGGGTGGCCACTGTATTCCAGCCCCCGTCTTTTTTGACAAAATAACATCCTCCCAGTTCATCCCCCTTAAGCTGGGCGACAAGGCCGTCGGTGCCCATAAGCAGGATGCTGTACTCACTGCTGAGGGGCTTGCTGGCCTCTATCAGTTTAACCAGGGGAATCCCCTTGCCGCCTCCAGGCACTTTGGCGTAATCCCTTGAAGGAATATCCGCCAGGGAGACGTTGTTGTGAACATCCCCGGTGACGGTACAAACTCTAAGGGCCTGGGGACTGGGCCACAGAAATACTATTGCGCCAATTGCCAAGGCCAGGGCCACAACCAGAAACAAGGTAAATCTCTTCATTTTCTCCCTCCCTCTCCAGGATTTACGGTCCGGCGACGCTAAAGCTGATGACATTTTCCAGCCTTACATCCCCGGCGATGAGTGTATAGCCGCCCTTTTCGGGGCGGATTGCCGCTCCCGGGGGGGCCTGGACTTCTTCCCCTGCAATATTCCGGAACTGGTAGCTTGAGCTTTCCGGCAAGGCAAGGGCATCGCAGATGGTGCTGAGAGTGATTTCCCCGGCAATAATCTCATCCGGATACTTGCGCACCAGCCTGTCCAGACTAATAAATGCCGTCTCCCGGTAAGTAAAATACAGCAAATCCTTTACATACATGCCCTTGGGCAAATCCGGGGACATAAACAGCGGCTGCTCCTCACCTTCAATGAGCAGGTTGCCGGCAAGGAAAATGCTGCTGAGCTCCCGTTTCTCCAGGCCGTCGACACTTTTCAGAAAGACATGCTCCACCGTATCGCCAGGAGAAAATGTCGCGATTAAATCTGCAGTCTTTATCCCCTTGTACTTGGCATCATAATAGGCAATGTCCTCCTGAGGAAGCTGGGTGAAGGCAGCATCTAACAGGACGACCTCCAGGATGCTGGCAATTTCTTCGGATATAAGCTCAAAGCCCTGCAGGTTGCCGACCCAGTACATCGAGCGTTCGCCGTCAATGGCAGCTCTGATGGGGCGGTGCTTTTCTTTGAGGGGGGCCCCTTCTGCCTCATAGAACAGCATTATTTTTGACTTCGCCAATAATTCTTTGGGCACGATAATGGAGTAACCGTCCCGGGCGAAAAACCTGATGCCGTTATAATCTGTCTGCTTGGCGCCGTAGGGGGCCAGGATGTCGTCCAGCCATACCCCCTTGATATTGAGGGAAGACTCCTCGCCGCTGGAAGAGATATTGCTGAACTTGACTTCGCTGCTGTCCATGGCATAGATGGCAGCTAAAGTAATGCTCACTTCCTCGTCCAAGCCAATAATCTCCAAGGTATAGTCCTGATACTCAGAATCGGGTTTTTGCGGGGAATCCCCAGCACATCCAGAAAGCAATAAGATCAGGGCTAAACAGAGGATGATGCTTGCAGCTTTTCTCATTTTTTCATCTCCTCTTTTATTCGTAATACTAATTTACCAGCCCAGCTGATGCCCCTAACATATTTCCATAAGCAGGTCAAAAAATCCTTTAAGGCGGGAAAAGCATTTCATTTCCCCGGGCAATTGCACCCCGGCGATTTCCCTGTTATCGTAATAAACAGAAGAGCTGAGGAGGAAGGTCTTGTGGAAGAGAGGATTTGTTACATCGTCGGGGCCGCTGCCTGCAACAAACTGGATTTTTCACCCCGGGCAGGAGATTACGTAATTGCGGCCGATGGGGGCTTCACCCGCCTGGAAGAGGCCGGGATCAACCCCGACTTGGTCATCGGAGATTTAGACACCCTGGGTTTCCAGCCGGAGCACCCCAATGTCATCACCCTTAATACCGAAAAGGACGACACCGATACCTTCGCTGCCGCCCGGGCAGGGATAGAATTAGGCTTCCGCCTTTTCCACATCTACTGCAGTACGGGAGGGCGCCTGGACCACACCCTGGCCAACATCCAATTGCTGGCATACCTGGCGGAAAGGAAAATGCAAGGCTTCCTCTTTGACGCCGACAGGGTGGTGACGGCGATTGCCAACTCCAGCCTGTCCCTGCCGCCCCAGCCTGAGGGCTATGTCTCCGTCTTTGCCCATTCCCAAACAGCCTCAGGGGTGGACATTACAGGCCTGAAGTACCCCTTGGACAACGCCACCCTGACAAACACCTTCCCCCTGGGAGTAAGCAATGAATTTATCGGCCAGGCAGGCACAATCTCCGTTGCCGCAGGCACCCTTATTATTACCTTTCCGCGGGCCTGCCTCTAGCTCCTGCTGGCCTCCTCATAGATGCGGTGCCACTCAGGGAAACGCCGCTTCATTACCACCGGCCGGAAGGTCTTTTTTTCTACACAGACATGCAGGGTAGAAGCTGTTACACACAGTTCTCCCCGGGGATTATAAATCTCATAGCCGTAGGTGACCCTGAGGCCGTCATATTCTTCAATCCATGTCTTCACCGTCGCCGTTTCCCCGTAGCGCAAGGGCTTGCGGTATTTGACCCTTGCCTCCAGGACGGGAGAGACCACCCCTGCTTCTTCCATAGCCAGATAGTCGCAGCCCAGGCTTTTAATCAGCGCAGTGCGCCCCAGTTCCATCCACACCAGGTAGTTGGCATGATAAACCACCCCCATCTGGTCGGTCTCGGCATACCTCACAGGAATTTCAGTTGTTGCAGTGTGCATCTTTCACCCTCCGGATCTGTTGATGTTTCTGTGCACCTTAATTATACAGGATAAAAAAAGCTTGCAGTTATTTCCCAATCAGGTATAATACAAATAGCAATAAAATTAAGCCCGGGGTTAATAAATTTAATTCCCGGGGTCGAGGAGGCTAATTATGTTCAAGTTCCCCCAGGGACTGTACGTCGATGTCCGCATTGAAGAAACCTTTGACACCAAGATAAGTTTTAAAAAGCTGGAGCTGGAGGCACAAAAGGTCCGCACCAACAAGGGGGCCTTTATCCGGATCTTTGACGGCAACCGCTGGTATTACAGCTCCACCACCGATGTGGAGGGCATCCAGGAACATATCGATGCTTTGGCCAAGATGGCTGCCCCCAACCCTGACATTTTACAGCACCCCCTGGTTCAGGCCTTTGAGGTCCATCAGGACACCCTCCTGCGCCATGACCAGGATTCCGTCACCGCCATACCCGTCCAGAAAAAGCAGCAATTGATGGAAAGCTACCTGGCCCTCATCACCGACCCGGCTGTTGTCCACCACACCTCTTACTACGTGGACAACAAAACCATCAAGTCTTTTTACTCCTCCAAGGGCAGCGCCATTACCTTCGACAAACAGACCTGCGGCATCCGCCTGACTTTGGAAATAGCCTGCGGCGAAAACAAAGACCAGGTTACGGTGTCCAAAGCGGCGGAAAACTTTGCCGGCATGCAGGGCCTGGAGGCCTTCATCACCGAAGAAGTAAACAAGAGTGTCGCCTTTACCAGAGATGCCCAGCCAGTGGTTCCGGGTGAATACACTGTCCTTCTCAGCCCCGAAGCCACCGGCGTCTTTACCCATGAGAGCTTCGGCCACAAGAGTGAATCCGACTTTATGGTGGGAGATGAAACTATGAAGGCCGAATGGGCCCTGGGCAAGGCAATCGGGCAGGAGTTGCTGACCATTATCGATGATGGCGGCGAATCCGGCGGCGGCTATACTCCCTATGATGATGAAGGCACCAAGGCCGCAAAGACCGAGATCATCTCCAGGGGCATCCTCACCGGGCGCCTGCACAGTGCCGCCACCAGTGCCGCCCTGGAAGAACCCCTTACCGGCAATGCCCGCGCCATGAACTTTGAATTCGAGCCCATTGTGCGCATGACCACTACTTACATTGCCCAAGGCAATCGGCCCCTGGCAGATATTATCGCCGAAATTGATGACGGCATTTACGTCGACACCGTTAAGCACGGGTCAGGGATGTCCACCTTTACCCTCGCCCCCGCCAGGAGCTACAAAATTGAGAAGGGACGCATCACCACCCCGCTGAAAATCTCAGTGATCACCGGCAGTGTTTTCGAAACCCTGGCAGAAGTGGACGCAGTCAGCTCCGAGTTCAAACTGGTTACCTTTGTCGGCGGCGGCTGCGGGAAAATGGAACAATGGCCGCTGCCCGTCGGTTTCGGCGGTCCATACACCAGAGTAAAAAAATTAAAGGTGCAATAGGGGGATAGCGATGAAACAAGAATTTATTGTCATCAGAGAAAAGGAAACTGCCGCCAGAGTCCAAAATACCCGGATTAACGCAGTGCGCAGGAAAGACATCGTTAAGAAAGGGGTCAGGGTCTATGAAAACGGGAAAATTGGCATCTCCGGCGCCATTGGCGATATCAGCGACGATGTCCTGGTCCAAGGTGCCGTAGAAAACCTGGCTGCCGGCATTGACTACCCCTATCCTCTCACGGAAAATACCAAGGACCACCGCAATTACAATGCCAAACCAATGACTTCCGAAGAGCTGGTGGACCTGGCAGAATCGATACTCTCAACCCTGCGCCGGGATTACCCTGACTTTAGCTTCAGCGAAACCATTGCCGCCTATGAAATTGACATGGAGATGCGGAACACAGCAGGGTTGGACTTAAAGTATTCCGATGCCATCTGCTACCTGGGCCTGATCCTGAAAGAAAAGAAAACCGCCAATCTCTTCGACGGTTTTATCTCCTGTGACGGCCGCCAGTTTGACTTAGACAAGTTTTGGGACATTACCCATCAGGTGCTGGAGGCCTACCGCACCCCCGTGGCTCTGCCCCCGGGTGACACCCTGCCCATTATCTCCTTTGATACCAGCGGCACCCTGGACTTCCTGAGAAAATCCCTCAACGGCGAGCGCTATGCCACCGGCAGCTCCCTTTTCAGCGGAAAAATGGAGCAACAGTTGTTTAACGAAAAGATAACTGTGGAGATAAACAGGAACCCTCTCTCTTGGCCCAAGCCCTTCTTTGACATGGAAGGAGTAGTCCTCAAGGATGACCGCTATCCTTTAATTGCCGCTGGCAAGCTGGTGGGCGTCTTTACCGACAAAAAGATTGCCGCCCAATACAACCTTCCCCACACCGGTGCCGCAGGGGGAGAGTATGACGACATGCCCGGCATCGATGCTTCCCGGTCGACTCCCCTCCCCTTGCGCTTTAAGTCCGACTCCACAGACTTAAAGTCTGCCCTTAAAGGCCAGCCAGCAATCTTGGTAATCGCCAGTTCCGGCGGCGACTTTACCCCTGACGGCAGCTTTGCCGCCCCGGTGCAGGTCAGCCTCCTCTTTGACGGGGAAAAAGTCGTCGGCAAGCTCCCTGAATTCACCATGCGTTCTCACCTATATAAGATGATGGGCGAGGACTACATCGGCACCTTCGACAACGACATCTTGTACTTGGGAGACCTGCCTACCCAGCTTCAATGCTGCTGCATGACCATAGTGAGATAATGCAAAAACCCGCTGCCTCAGCGGGTTTTTGCATCTTCTGCCTGTTCATTGAACAACTCCAGATACTGGCCATACCCCTCTTCTGCCAGTTTTTCCTTGGGAATGAACCTGAGGGCGGCAGAATTAATGCAATACCTCAGCCCGGTGGGTTGGGGACCGTCGGAAAAGACATGGCCGAGGTGGGAGTCTGAGTCCTTGCTGCGCACCTCGGTCCGGGACCTGCCGTGACTGTAGTCGGGCCTTTCCTCTACCAGGTCCCTGCTTAAGGGGCGGGTAAAGCTGGGCCAGCCGCAGCCGGCATCAAACTTATCCCGGGAGGAAAACAAGGGCTTGCCGCTTACGATGTCGACGTATATCCCATCCCGGGTTTCATCCCAGTATTCATTGGCAAAAGGCGGTTCGGTGCCCTGCTCCTGAGTGACATGGTATTGGAGAGGTGTCAGCCTTTTCCGAAGCTCGTCTTTATCTGTCTCCCAGTTTTCCCGGATAAACTCATCCCGTCCCGAACTCTTGCGATAATTGCGGTAGTGTTGGGGATTCTTTTTATAAAAATCCTGGTGGTAGTCTTCCGCAGGCCAAAATTCAGCGGCGGGCAGTATCTGAGTGACTATGGGCTTGGTAAAGCGGCCGCTTTTGGCCAGGGCTTCCTTGGAGGCCTCGGCAGCTTCCTTTTGTTCCGGGCTGTGGTAAAAGATTGCCGTCTTATAAGAAGAACCCTGATCGCAAAACTGCCCCCCGGGATCGGTGGGGTCAATCTGGGCCCAGTATACATCCAGCAAGTCCTCATAGGCCACGATGTCGGGGTCATAGGTTATCTGGACAGCCTCCACATGGCCGGTCTCCCCCCGACAGACTTGTTCGTAAGTGGGGTTGGCCAGAAAGCCGCCGGTATAGCCGGAGACTACCTTAATTATCCCTGGGCGCTCATCGAAGGGTTCCACCATGCACCAGAAGCAACCTCCGGCGAAAGTTGCTAATTTGTGGGCCATTACTCTTCACTCCTTATCCAGCAGTAGTATTTCCATTATAACCTTAGTTCAGCACGAAAAAAAACCCTTTCTGCATAGTTGGCAACTTCGGGGAAAAAGACCGCTGGGGAATAAAAGGAATCCTCTCCTTCCCAGCCATGTGGTTTCGGACCCGCTGGTGGTACAGCCCCGGCCAAACCATTGCCATAATCCTGGGGGTGCTGGCCCTCATTGCACTGCTGGCCTGGCTGCTGGCCCGCAGGAAAAAATAATCTCCCCCGGGCCCAAAGCATTTCCTGGAGCCCCGTTGCCGCCAATGCTATAATGGGCACAGAGAGTAAAGGCAGGTGCTGCAGATGCCGGAGATTACTGTCGGCGTCAGAGAACTTCTGGCGCTGAAATATGGACCCAGGAATATAAGCCTTACCCCCCACCCCGCCGTCCTCGGGCAGGGCATTCAGGGACACAAAGAAGCCGCCGCAAATCGGCCGGCAGAATACCAGCGGGAAGTGCCGATTGAATCGGGCTGGGTTGAGGGCAGCTGGCGCCTCCGGGTGCGGGGCCGCATCGACGGCCTATTGGATACCGGAGAATATATCCTCGTGGAAGAGATCAAGACGACCCGAGCACCGGATCCCCGGCAGCTTCTGCCTGAGCACAATGAGTTTTATCGCGCCCAAGTAACACTCTATGCTTACTTCGTAGCCCAGGACAACCCTGACCGGGATGTGCGCGCCCGGCTGACCTGGTGGCACCTGGAAACAAAAGAAGAAACCATAATCGAGCTCACCGCGGAAGAAATTGCTTCCGGAGAAGGCTTGTTCCGCCAGCTGGCCATTGAGTATATACGCCGGGAAAAGACCCGTTGGCAGCGCCTGGAGCAGCGCAACAACACCCTTGCCGCCATGCACTTCCCCTTTCCCAGCTACCGGCCTGGCCAGGAAGAACTGGTGCAGACAACAGCCCTGGCCCTGGAGCATGGTCAGGACATGATGGTGGAAGCGGCTACCGGCATCGGCAAAACCGCTGCCCTGTTGCTGCCTGCCATCTCCTGGTTGCGCACTGCTCCTGCCGACGCCAAGGTATTCTTCCTCACAGCCAAGACCTCCGGCCGGGATATAGTCATTGAAACCCTGAAACTCTGGCCGGACATTGACCTGGTGACAGTGTGCCTGGAGGCCAAGGAGCGCTGGTGCACTCATCCCGACGGGGATTGCGACAGTTGCCCCCTGGCCCGGGATTTCTACCCTAAGGCTGCCCAACTGCTGCCCAAAATGCTGGCAGCAAAAATCCTCACCCCTGACCTCATTTACCAGTTTGCCGGCATCGAGGGCATCTGTCCCTTTGAATTGGCACTGGAAGCTGCCACCCACGCAGATATGGTGATTGCAGATTATAATTATGTCTTTGACCCCATGGTCCAACTGCAGCGCTTCTTCGGCGGCAACAAAATCCCCGCCGTATTGTTAATCGATGAAGCCCACAACCTCGTCTCCCGGGGCCGGGAGATGTTCTCCGCCTCCCTGGGGAAAAGGCAAGTCCTCCACCTGCAGCGGGAACTGAAGCTCGTCCAACCTGAGCTCAGCGCCCGTCTAAAAGAACTGAACAGCCTCTTAATTCAGTGGAACAAAGAAATGAAAGCGGAAGGGACCAGGCAGCTGTTGCTGGACAAGCTCCCCCGGGGCTTGCCCGCCAAGCTCAGCCGCCTGGCGGAAGAGCTTGCCCTCGCCGAATACAGCAGTCCTGAATTCAAAGACTTTTGCCGCGCCCTAATCCGCTTTAACAAAATAGTGCAGCGCCTGGGCCAGGAACACGCCATCTACCTGGAGCGCCAGGGAGGAGATACCTTCCTCAACCTCTTCTGCATCAACCCCGGCCCCCTGCTGCAAAAACAGCGGCAGAAATGTACCGCTGTGTTTTTCTCCGCCACCCTCAGCCCAGGGAGCTATTACAGGGAACTCCTGGGCTGCCGCGATGAATATCTGGACCTTTCCCTGCCCTCTCCTTTCCCCAAGGAGAACCGCTTGTTTGTGCACATCCCGGGCATTAAGACCACATACGCCGCCCGGGCCAGCTACTACCCGGCAGTGGCCCGGTATATTGCCAAGGTTATTCAACAACAGCCCGGCAACTATATAGCCTACCTCCCCTCTTACGCGTTTCTCCGCGAGGTGGCTGCATACCTGGAATATGAGCTGCCGGGGGGATACCGGCTGCACCTACAGCGATCGGGAATGGACATGGAGGAACGAGAGGAGCTCATGCAGGGCCTGACGGGACCGGGAGCCAATATTGGCCTGGCAGTGATGGGGGGCCTCTTTGGTGAAGGGGTGGACATGCCTGGCGAGATGCTGATCGGCACCATTATTGTCGGGCCGGGCCTGCCCATGGTTTCCCCCCAGCAGGAACTCATCCGCCGCTACTTTGCAGAGCGGGACGACAACGGTTTTTTATACGCCTACCTCATACCTGGCATGCTCCGGGTAGTCCAGTCTGCCGGCAGGGTATTCAGAACTCCTGCAGACAAAGGCCTGGTGGTGCTGCTGGATGACCGCTTTCGCCAGGAGGGCTACCGCCAGTTGCTGCCCCAGTACTGGCAGGATGAAGGTCTCTTTTCCGACAACTGGCTGCAAAGAATTCGCAAATTCTGGGCAAAAAATGCCGGGGAGGCATAAGCCTCCCCGGTTAGCTTTTATTGTACTTTGGCTTGTCCCTCTCCAGGATCTGCTTCAGCCTGTCACTGCATTCCGTAAGATTGTTGAACTGTTCAAATTGCAGCCAGGCGCCGGGAACATATTTTTCACCGCCATAGAAGTGGTTCTCCAGGGTCTCCAGGACCTGTCCCCGCTTGGCGATGCCAGTATACATATTAGTGCCCCGGTTGTTTTTAATGATATACACCCCGGGTTTATTATCCGGCAATTGTTTTATTGCCCTCCTGGAAAATCTGATGTGCATTTTCGTCAACATTATCTCTCCTTCTCCGCATTTTTTGCCGGAATGCACCGGCAGTAATCCTCTTTGTATTTGACCGCTTCCCCTGCTCAATTACAAGTACTAATACCCCTTGCAGATATACTTCTCTGTCTTACATATATTTTCCTGCCCACAAAAGACCCTCAAAAAAATGCCCCCAGGGCATTTTTTTTACTCCTCAACTACAGGCATAATAAATAATCCCCCATCGCTGGCAACTTCAGCGAAGAAAATGTCTTCGATCCGCTTGTAACCCTGTTTTTTCACTTCCTTTTCCAGCCATACTTCATTCAGGCCAAGGGTCTTAAGATTTTTCTCCATTATCCTGCCGGTAGCAATGACAACTGCCGGCAGGTTCTTCGCCGCCTGCACGGAAACGTTCAGGTCCTTTCGGGTTACCGTCTTGCATTCTTCTTTTTTCAGCACCGATAACTGTCCATTGGGTTCCAAAATAGCATACTCTACTTCGCTGGTTTCAAAAGTACCGGCAGTGCGCAGCATCATATTCAGGTCATCGAGGCTGAGCATTGCCCTGGTCAGGGCTTTAGTATCCAGTTTTCCTTTCCGGATCAGGATTGCAGGCCGGCCTTCGGTAATTGCCCTGATCCAGGTTGCCTTCAATGCCACATAGCCCATCAGTATCGTAAGGCCGCCCCACATTACAAGGCTGTATATGCCCTGCAAGATTGGCAAACGGGAATCAGTGGTCAAAGATGCCGCTACCGAGCCTATGGTGATGCCGGTAATGTAATGGAAAAACGTAAGATGACTAAGCTGCTTCTTGCCCTGAGGGAATTAGACTCATTGATACGTAATTCCCGGGGGGAACGGGAAATTAAGAAGTATCACTTTCAACTCCCCTGAGGGAATTAGACTCATTGATACACTGCAGCTGAGACAGCTAACACAACTGTAGATATTACCTTTCAACTCCCCTGAGGGAATTAGACTCATTGATACTTCCGCTTGAGCTTGAAGG
>JAAYHI010000075.1 GCA_012727415.1 Bacillota bacterium | reverse complement strand
GTCATGGCCACAGGCGTGCATTTTACCAGGGGTTTTGGAGACATAGGGATGCTCGTTTTCCTCCTGAATAGGCAGGGCATCCATGTCTGCACGGATGCCGATCACCGGTCCGGGCCAGGCCCCTCGTATTATACCCACTACTCCCGATTTACCTATGCCCCTTTCAACTTCCACTCCCCATTCCCGGAGATGGGCAGCAATATAATCGGCGGTTTCCTCAACGTCAAACCCTATTCCAGGATGTTGGTGACACCAGCGCCGCCATTTGATTAACTGCTCCTGTATTTCTCTGGCTTCAATTTTCCATGTGTTTATCCTGACCGCTCCTTTAGTATCCAATTGTATAAATAATACCATACTTTGTGTTTATAATATAGGTCAAAGGTGGGAATAATTACCCTTTCCCTCAGCGAGAAATAAAATTTTTCTTGGAGGCCTATGTGTGATAATATTTCTGATAGCAGCACTATCTATTAACTTGTCCAAGGGACTAGGGGAGGGGAAGGCAGTGAAATTATTAAGTAAACTGGAATACAAAATCCGCACCTTTAAAGAACAGGTGGGCGGTTTTGTGGAATTTAATTTTCTTAAACTTGCCCGGCAGGCGGACCGGAGCTTCCTGCTTCAGGTCTGGGAATGCCTTTGGGGTTGGGTTCGTTACGGCCTGTTGCCGAAATCTTACTATAATTATCGCATGTATGAGGACAAGGCCCCCTTGAGGAAAAAGGTCAAATCTTTCGTGACAGACAACATCTATTTCAGCAAGCTTGGCCAGGTAAACCTGCGCAACAATGTCGTCCTCAGCAATAAATGGATTTTCCACAATTACTTTGACAAATATCCTGTTGCCCTCCCTAAATGCTGGGGCTACTTTCACAAAAACGGGGGCGTCTGGAAAGATACCGGTGAGATCTTTGGCTTTGAGGACCTCCCGGATATATTTAAGAGAATGGACGGGCACAAGGTAGTCATCAAGCCCATCCGGGGCAGCAGCGGCGCGAGAATAGTGGTTGCAGATGTCTGCAATGAAGGCAACGATGTCAGTCTCCTGATCAGCGGCAAAAAAGTGCCCCTGACAGAGTTTGCCAAGAACTTTAAAAAGATTCACTACATCATCGAGGACAGGCTGCTTCAGCACGATGACCTCAATGCCATCTATCCCCATGCCGTCAACTCAGTGCGCATCAACACCCTCTACGATACCAGGGATGTCAAGCTGTGGGGAGCTATTATCAAGTTGGGAACCCACGGCGCTGAAATAGACAACTGGGGCAAAGGCAGCCTCTGCGTGGGCATTGATATGGAAAGCGGCAGGCTGTCGACAGGCAGCTACGACATCAACTTTTCCCAAAAAATAATTGCTCCTATCAGCTTTCACCCCGATACCCAAGTAAAATTCGAAGGTGTCCTGTTGCCCTATTGGCAAGAACTGAAGGATGCCGTCAGACAAGCCGCCAAAGTTGCTCCCATCTTGCCTTACATTGCCTGGGATGTGGCTATCACCCCCGAGGGGCCCTGTATCATTGAAGGCAACGGGCGCTCAGATCTCTCGATGGTTCAGGTCCATGGCGGCCTTAGAAACCAGGAAGCTATAGATTGGTGGCGGCAATTTGGCATCAGGATATAAAAAAAGCGGGAAGAAATCCCGCTTTTTTTATCCCCATTTTCCCTTGCTGATGTGAGTTTCAATTTCCGCCTTGAGAGACTGGCGGGCAAAAGTGGCAAAATCCTTGCATTCCTTGTACAACTTGACGCAGGCTGGATCCAGGTCGTCTTCGATACCCAGCTCGGCCAGCTCCATAATGACAGCCAAATGACTGCCCAGCTCCATCAGCAGTGAATTGCCAAAGCGCGAGCGCTCAATCAAGCCAACCCGTTTTTCATCCAAAACTGTGAACTTTTCTTTAGGGGCACCGCATTTGGGGCATTTATCCGGAGGGCCGTCCCCCTCATGAATGTAACCACATACTCCACATTGCCACATAATTTTTCCTCCCCCTGATTTTAGTAGTTTTCCTTGTACTCCTCGTACCAGGCTTGCGGATGGAAACAGGCAGGACAGATTTCAGGGGCCTCAATGCCGGTATGAATATACCCGCAGTTGAGGCAGCGCCACTGCACCTTCTCTTCGCGTTTAAAGACTCTGCCCTCTTTTATATTGGCCAACAGCTTGAGATACCGCTTTTCGTGCTCCTCTTCCACTTCGGCAACTTCATGGAACCAGTCGGCTATTTCCTCGAAACCCTCTTTGCGGGCAACTTCTTCAAACTCTTTGTACATGGTGCTCCATTCATAATTCTCGCCGTCTGCGGCATCCTTGAGATTTTCGATGGTGTTGCCCAAGGCTCCTAAGTACTTAAAGGCCTGCTTGGCATGTGCCCTTTCATTCTCGGCAGTTTCGTAAAAAACCTTTGCGATGTGCTCATAACCCTCTTTTTTAGCTACCTGAGAATAAAAGTGGTATTTGTTCCGGGCCTGTGACTCCCCGGCAAAGGCAGCCATGAGGTTTTTTTCAGTTTGGGTTCCTTTGATGTTTGCCACCAGTAACACTTCCTTTCACCTTTTTAGTAATCATTACTGTTAATGTTATTGTAACCCTAAACGCGTCCAGATGCAAGGTATTATTCCCAAAATCCTCTGCCAAATTAATGTCCCCTTGCAGAGGCAAGGAATGTTACTCGAATCCCTGTATTCCCCATAAAACCGACTATTATCTGGGCTTGCATCAATGCCAACAAGTATCTGGCTGCCATCAGCCCCAGTCCACCGTAGAACTCGGAGGTCAGCATCCGAAGATCTCTTACCTGGGTGCCCTGAGGGCAAATTTCTACCACAACCAAATTGCGACGGCGGGTGTGAACAGTAATGGAACATGTCCTGGTAGACGAGGCCTGCCTGCAGAGGTTCACCAGGCCTCCAAGGATTACCCGTGCATGCTCCGAACACCCCTTTACCGGAGGAATATCGCCCTGAACATGCAGGTATTGCTCACAAGCCCTGCGTGTCAGGACCTCGACCAGGATCTGCACCAGGTCAAAAACGTCGTGGCAAGGGGGCTCTTCGCTGAGTCGACGCACCCATTCGCCAAAGTCCTTCATGATGAAAGCCTCCCGCAGAGCTCTTTCCGCATAAAGGGATATGTTGGCGGTAGAACCTGCCTCGGCATCCCTTTTAATAAGTTGCAGGTAATTTAACACTGTAGTCAGGGGGTTATTTACCCGATCTCCTACCTCCAGGGCAAAATCCTGCATAAACTTGTGCATCTCCAAGGTTGAGTCCCTGGTCATGGCTACGGGATGAAACTTAAAGGCAATTTCTCCTTCGCCGACACTATTTATCTCTACATCAATGCAGACGCCTTCCAGGGTTAGACTGAACAGCAAAGGTTCGTGACCTTGGCGGACCCTGTCAGCGTATATTGCCAGGGATTCCCCTGCCGGCAGTTGCACAAGGCGGTTGCGTTTCTTGTCGATGCTGAACAGCCATTTCGCCAAGCGGTTACTCCAGATAATATAATCTGCTTCATCTGTCAGGAACATGGGAATTGGCTGCATATTCCCCATGTACTTAATGTCGTTGATGCTCAGTATACCACCCCCCTAATGATATAATTCGCTTAAAAAGGGGGATTTCCTTGAAAAAAGTTGAAAAATCGCACTACAAAAACCGACAAAATCTGCGCTTTTTCGCCATTTACGGAATCGTTCAACACAGTACCTTGATTGCCTCTCGACGAGCGCGGATTCTCACCGGCGTATTACCGGGGTTTTCACCATCCAGCTCTATGGCAATGGGCTTCTCGCCAATTACTTCTATCTCTTCAACCTGGTAAAGATCGATTTTCGGATGGGAAAGGTGTTTGCCCTTATATATCTTGGGCAGATTGATAAATAAGCGCAGTTTGCTCATTGCCCGCACCACCAGCAGTTCAAGTTTGCCGTCATTGATGCTGGCAGTTGGGGCAAGTAACATACCGCCGCCAAAAAAATTGCCGTTGGCCGCGGCAGCTAAGATCATGGGGCCGTCATATACTGTCTTGCCATCAGCTATTACCCGGGCATGGGGATTTTTATAAGAGAGGGCCGTCCACAATGTCCCCGTCAGAAAAGAAAGCATGCCGCCGGCAGATTTGGAAACCCGATTTACCCGTTTACAGACAGCAGCTCCTAAGCCGACGTCGGCAATGTTGGCAAACCACCGCTGGCCGGGGCTGCCGTCATCTTGAGTATACTCCACCAGGGCAAGATCGATTGCGCGTTCCCGATTGGCAGCAATGACATCCAATGCCCCGGGATAATCCTTGGGGATGCCCAAGGATTTAATTAAGTCACAGCCCGTTCCCCTGGAAATAATTCCTAGGCGGGCATCAGGGTTGATGGGAGTTTCGCCTGAGAAAAAGCCGTTTACAGCTTCGTTGGCAGTGCCATCGCCGCCAACAGCAATGATGGTTGTCTTACCCCTTTTCAGAGCGTCACGCACAGCGTCGGTGGCATTGCCGACAGCAGTAGTCATGTGAGTTTCGAACTCCAGTCCTCGCCTTTTCATTTCTTCGGCGATCTTTGGCCACACCTCTCTGGTCGTGCCATTGGCAGAAGCCGGGTTGACAAGGACAAAGATATTGTTCATTTCAGGCTCTCCTTTCATCTTTCATCGACGGGGATTACGGTTACTTACATGTTTCGACACAATAAATGCAAATCCTTTTACAGGAAAAGGCATATAAAAAGGCCGCAGTTGCGGCCTAAGAATTAGTGCAGATGTTGGCGGGGGGCAGTGCCGTGCATGCCTTTAAGGAACTTGCGCACTGCCATTACTCCCTTTTCCGGAATGACGGTAAAATTAGTAGCTATTTCTAAGGGACAGGGACCCGTCCCTCCCTGGTTGAGGATTTGTTCCACTACCTTGTCGGCGCAGTGAAGAATCCCTGCTTCAGATAAGACATCGACGGCCTCCTGGCTCATCAGGGGAGAATGCACGGCATTGACCTCGCCCAGGACTGCAATCATAGCGGCAGCCCGGCCTACGACTTTATCGGCCAGGGCACTGCCGGGAAGCACATTATGGTCCAGGGCATCCAGCAGGGGCTGTATGCCCTGAAGACGGCTGCTGAAAAGCAGGCGGCCGTCTCTGACCACCACCAGGGATTGGCCCTCCTCTGACAGTATCCGAGCGGCTATTTTCAAATCTCCGCTCATAGAAATGCTCCTTGCCGTCTCCTTGGCCCTTGGCATTGGCTGTCAGTATAATTCACCCGGTGCAGTATGTTGTATGAGTCCTGGGGGAAAGAGCAGTCCCCGTGATATAAGAAAACCATATTAGACCTCCTCCCTTTTGGGCAGCATTATTCACAGCATTAGTTCTAGACCCGGGGCAATATTCCTGCCCTCCCGGGTTATGTAAATGATGGAAAACCAGCCGGCTCACCGCATCCCCTCAGAAAAACTCTATTCCCTGGCCAACGACCTCAGCTCCGGCTTGCTCCGCCAGGCCGATGGCTTTTTCCAGCACCCGCCGGGCACCATCGGTGTCAGGGCCAACCCAGGCTGCTGCCAGGCTGGCATGATTATGCACATCCTGGCAGGCGGCTTCATATACTGATAGATTATAGCGCTGGTGCATGCGGCTGAGGACAGATTTTACCACCATGCGCTTTTCTTTAAGGGAATGAGCCTCCAGGCGCAGTTCCAATGTCATCAGGGCGACTACCACAATATCCACCTTCCCCGAAAAAATAGTGTTTTTATTGTAGGTGATTCCTGCCTGTTGTTCAAGCAAAGACAGGTGCACAATCCCTCCACTTGTGCTAGACTTAAAAGCAGTACTGGAGGTGTCATATGATAAAGCAAAAGGCCGCAGAACTGGCGGCCGCAATCAAGGATTCTGAAGAGTTTAAGGGCCTGCAGTCAGCCAGGGCCCGAGTGCAGCTGGATCCCAAAGCCTTTGATTTGCTCAGCAAGTTGCAGGTCCTGCAAGGGGAAATTATCGGCCTGCAGCAGCAGGGTCAGCCCATCACCCAAGCTGTGGTGGAGCAATTGCGCGACCTGGAAAACCAGATGCAGCTGAATTTGACCTTGAAAAATATGGTGGAAGCCCAGCAAAAGTTCGATAACCTCATGGAAGAGGTAAACGCCGTTTTGGCAGAAGGACTGAGTTAAAAAAAGACATCCCCCGCGGATGTCTTTTTTGTTTCCGGTATTAGAAATGGCCAAGAGTCCCCTGTCTCCTTGCCTTTGCCTGACAAAGTCGGAAAAAGGCAATGCCAATAAAGAGGTAGAACAGGGAGCTGGCGAGCATTGTCAACCAGTCGGGTAAAGGTATCTGCGAAAGGGTAACTCCCTCAGTCATAACGCCTTGGATCCAATAGGCGGGCAAGGTGGTGGGCAGCCAGCGGAACACCGGGTTGGGTTCGGCCGCCACCAGGGCAATGAGGGCAAACTGGACAATTTGCAGATAGGACTGTACGCGTTTAAAGAGCAGAGTAAAGCCCCCGCCCAGGAAGCCCAGGCCGAAAACAGCAGTGAGGGCAAGCAATGCCAGCGGCAACAGGGAAATAACATCGATATTTAAGCTGGTCCCCGTCGTCACCATGGTCAGGGCCAGCATGGCCACCACTATAACCATATCGGTAATGGCGGCGGCAACTACCTTAAAGCCGCTGAGGACTGTCAAGCCAAGGGGGGACATGCAAAGCTGTTCCATGGTGCCCTCCTGGGTCTCCTGTAACAGACTGTAGGGGATGGTCTGCCAGGCCATCATCAGCATCAGCCAGGTGACGTAACCGACAACCAGGTTTTCAACACTTGTCCCCATTTTGATGCCGGGAGCGCTAATTCCTGAGTAGCCCCAGAAGATGAGCATGAAGATGAAGTAAATGGTGATGATGCCCCCAATGGAGTTGACAAAGTAGCGGCGCAGCAGAATTACTTCCTTTTTCAGCATGGCGGAAAATCCAAGCCACCATTTCATGCCTGGCCACCCCCCAGTATCTCGATAAACACTTTCTCGAAATTCAATTCCTTGCGACTGATGGATTCAATGGCTGTCTGCTCCTGACCGAGGATGTCCAATGCTTGCCACAGCAATGTGGGATTCTCCAGGTCCAGGGAAATCTGCCAGCCAGAATTAATAGGAACCAGCTGCAGATGAGGCAGTTTTTCCAGGCTCTGACGCTGCTCGGAAGTAAGCTTGCCCACTGCCAAATCGTAGGAGCGGACCTGGAACAGGTCCATTAAATGCTGGATGCTGTCATGGGCGACAATTCTGCCTTCATTGATGATCACTACCTGCTGGCAAATATCCTGAACGACATTCATATCATGGGTGCTGATGATGATGGTGCGCTGCTCTTCCTGGACGATGCGGCGCAAAAGCCCTCTGATCTCATAGGAAGCAGTGACATCCAGCCCCAGGGTGGGCTCGTCCAGCAACAGTATTGGCGCGCCGGTAATCAGGGTCACTGCCAGGGCGAGTTTTTGCTGCATGCCCCGGGACAATTTGCGCACCGGCTCCCTGGCCTTTTCCTCCAGGCCAAAGACCTGCAAGAGTTGGGAGATCTCTTTTTTCACACTCCCGGGCCTCCTGCCCCGAATGGCGGCAAAAAACTCCAGATTTTCCCGGGGTGTAAGGCGCCAATAAATATTGCGATTGCCTTCCAGCACTGCAGCTAACTGAGTCAAAGCCCTGGCCCGTTGGCGCCGCACATCCCGGCCCATGACACTGATACTGCCGGCATCGGGCTGAACCAGACCACAAATGGATTTAATTGTAGTGGTCTTGCCAGCCCCGTTGGGGCCCAGAAGGCCGAAGATCATCCCCCGGGGGACCTCAAAGCTGATATCATTCAAAGCTTTAATTTTTTCCCCTTCCGGGCCGGAATAAATCTTCGTCAGGTTGTCGACTTTGAGCACAGTTTCCATGCATTCTCCTCCTTCCAATCGGATGGGACTAGAAATACAGCTGTTTTATCAAGACATCCCCCTTTTGGGAAATGAACAAAAATTGGTTAATCAGCTTAAGTATTTTCACATCCCCGGCATCCTTGAGCAGTGAGCGGCAACCAACAGCAGGCGAAAGCCGCACCAGCTGCCCCTCCAGCAAAGCAATCAACGTACCATCCTGCCATTCATATTCACTGGTCTTCAGTTCATAGTACTGTTTATCCACCAGATCAAAATATACCAGGAGGTCGCCGTTATCACCTGCCCGGGCAAGAACTGCGTCGTCGCTGGCAGCCAACAGCCGCCACCGCGCCCAATTCCCCGGCAAAGAAAAGAGTTGGGCGTAACCGGTCTCCTCGGTCCAGGACCACAGTTCCTC
>JAAYHI010000074.1 GCA_012727415.1 Bacillota bacterium | reverse complement strand
TTCTCTGCCAGGACACCGGAGCAGACCCAGGAGTACTACGAGCTGCTGGTAGATAGCCTGGAGTGATTAAATAAGGTCGAATACTCTAATTCTCCTGCATCAAGGCATTAAGCCCCGGATTGCATTTCTAGTCCGGGGCTTTTACTCTGTACGCTGTCAAATATATCGCGTTCTATGGATATACACCCATCTTTGCAGGATTTTATACCTCTAATAGTGAGAGTAAATATATTATTGAAGCAGCCAAAAGATTATTCTGGATCCCCATGTCCGCCATCAGAGGTTGGACTTACGCTTGCGGGAAGAAGGCTAGTCATCGTCTCTCATGTAATAGATGAGATGGCGGCAATTTGTGATTGGGTAGTTTCACCGCTCTCTGGTAAAATGGGAGTATAATACCGAATGCGGCTACTTGCAGGCAGGGGGATGCTAGATGATCCATGAGATCGCACCGAGGAAATTCAATACTGCTTACATGAACCAAAAAGCAAAATCCGAGGATCTGTTCCTTTCTTATCTGGAGGACACTGTGCTGGTAAAAGAAGGGATGGATAAACTCTGGTACCCGTCTTTCTCAGATTTCGCCCGGGAATATCCGGAGCTCAGAGATAATGCTCAATATCTTTTCGCGGTGGATGATGTTAACTTCTACTTAGTGGATGAGAAAGGCTTAGATTCAGTTGCAGGCTGGTCCTATGTACCTGCAACGAGACTGAGAGCCAATCACTGGCGTTCCTTTGCGGGCGCGGTGGGATGGCAACTTAACAGGTGGTACAATAATCACCGCTTTTGCAGCCGCTGCGGCAAAGGGATGCAGCACTCAACAAAGGAAAGGATGCTATATTGCGAATCCTGTGGCTTTGAGGTATACCCGACCATAGCTCCCTGCGTTATCGTTGCCGTTTATGACCAAGACCGCCTGCTATTGACTAAGTATAAAGGCCGAGCCTATAACAGATATGCCCTCATCGCCGGTTTTTCGGAGATAGGAGAGAGTCTGGAGCAGACCGTCTGCCGGGAGGTCCAGGAAGAAGTAGGGCTAAAGGTCAGGAATCTATATTATTACAAGAGCCAGCCCTGGCCCTTTACTGATACAATCCTCGCCGGCTTTTTTGCTGAGCTTGATGGGAATGATACCATCAGGCTCCAGGAGGACGAGCTCTCCCTGGGGGTGTGGATGAACAGAGAAGATATTCCTCCCCAGGTCGAGAAGGTAAGCCTTACCAGCGAGATGATTGAAGTATTTAGAACTGGAGCAGTTAAGATCTAATATTGCTTTACCGAGGATCATTTGGAGCGAATGAAGAAGCGACCACCTGTTGATTAATACTAGGGACTAATGTCCGACTGGGGAAGTATAGGGTAACGCCATTTATGTAAACAGGTCAGCGAAGTCGGCCTGTTTTCAGTTATTGTCTGGTATACTAACACGCAAATTAATACAACTCGCGTGTTTACTTTTTGCAAAAACCAAATATAATATAAACAGGAGGTGTTGCATGTGTTCAGCAAAAATCTGAGATATCATCGGTTGCTGAATGGTTTGACCATGCGAGAGTTGGCAGATAGAGTAGGTTTGACCAGTATGGCAATATCTAATTACGAGAAGGGAACACGTAACCCAGACCGAGAAACTCTCAGTAAACTAGCTGAAGTTTTTAATATAAGAATAGTTGATCTCTTGACTCCGCGAAATGACAAATTACTATTTGTCCATGGCCAATTTCGAAAGAATACTAGACTTGGGAGATCAAAGCAGGACCTTATTCACGAAAGCATTGAAGAATACTTCAGCCGGTTTTACAACATCATAGAAATTCTTGGCGAGGCGAATTTACCTGCTGTGCCAGCATGCAATATAGGCCAGCTATCTGAGGATGTTGAGGAAAATGCCAGGGAATTGAGGCTCTGGCTAAATCTCGGACCGGAGGGTCCTGTCCCTAATTTAGTTGATGCTGTTGAGAATAAGGGAATCCTTATCTTCAGTAAAGAAATTAATGATAGAGATTTCTCTGGAATAAATGGGTCAGTGAACGGGAGGCCGTATATTGCTGTCAACAGAAATATGAATCCCGAAAGACAGCGCTTTACTATCGCTCATGAGTTAGCGCATCTATACTTTAGTTGGTCCCCAGAAAACGAGTGTGAGAAAGTATCTAATGCAATTGCCGATGCATTTTTGTTTCCCCGCAATGACGCCCTTCGAGAGCTAGGAATCAGAAGAACCGGGATTTACAGGGATATGGAGCTAACTGCAAAAGAATATGGGATTTCTATGCTTTGTCTGGCGTACCGGGCCAGGGAGCTTAAGATAGTGAGCGAAGAAGCGTATCGGCGTTTTATGAAGAGGGCTTCCCAAATGGGGTGGCAAGTAAACGAACCATCCCGAATTAACCCTGAGGAGACTAGGCTTTTCAGACAGCTTGTTTTTCGCGCTGTTTCTGAGGGGGAGGTTAGCGTACAAAAAGGGGCCGAGTTACTACAGGTCTCCTACCAGGAAGTTCACGAGGCATGCTTTGGTGAGGGCGCATATGCAATTAATTAGTGATACAAGTATTTGGGTTGATTTCCTGGTAGTTGATGGGTTGGAACTGCCGTTTCGATTAGGCTACTGCTTTTATTTAAGTACTGATGCAATAGAAGACGAGCTATTGTCGCCTCCTGGTTTAAGCAGAAAATTAATGGATTATGGGCTTAATCCATTGGCTGCCAGTGTGGAAGAGTATCTAGCTATAGAGGATATAATGCTCTCTTTTCCCAAGCTATCCCGTTATGATGCTTTGTCCCTTGCAATTACAGTGAAACGTAGCCTTCCCCTATTAACTGGAGATAAGGCCCTCAGAAAAGCAGGACAAGCTATGAGCATAGATGTTAAAGGAACTTTGTGGCTGTTTGATGAATTGAAGCGGCTGCAATGTATTTACGCTGATGAGTACCATCAATTTATGCTTGCCTTGAATAAAAACAATGGTAAGCTTATTCGTTTACCTTTCAGTGAGATACGCAAACGTTTATAGGGGAGCTGATTGCCACAAGTGAGCCAGCTGTGCTGGCAGAGGGACGGCAGTCAAGGAAGCACAGGGACGGTTCTACTGCTTCCTATCATCTACCACGGACAGAATAAAAGCGCGTATGCTAAAGTCTTTGCTCTATTAAAACGGAAAGTCAGGAAATCCTGACTTTTTTTTACTCTTGTAAGAGGTAGTGTTAGATCTCCTTGAGAGGCAGCGAAATATTTAAGTGACAACAAAGCTAATTTAAGGTAGAATATAGTAAGTTATGTTAATGTTGGGGTGGCGTGAGGGAGAGAGGAGATGGTACAGGGTTGCGATCTGTGAGCGTTTCTAAGCATTATTAAGCATTGCGGAGGTGATTGTCCATGAACAAAGTCACATTCTTCGATGTGGAATATGTTAATTCAAAGAACAAATCGATATGTCAAATAGGTCTGGTGTGTGAGGATTTCATAACCCGAGAACCGATTTTACCTGAAAGGAATATTTTTATTAATCCTCAGGACGGTTTTGATTACTCCTGCGTTAAGGTTCACGGCATCACTGATGAAAAAGTAAAAAACGCGAAGAAATTTCCGGAAGTATGGAAAGAAATTGAGCAGTATTTTACCAATGCGGTTGTTATCGGGCATAATGTTGCATCAACTGATTTAGATGCTCTTGTGAAAAACCTTAGGCGCCACAATCTGGATATCCCTGAATTCTACTATATTTGCACTTATGAACTGGCGAGAGAGTATGTTCCGCGATACTTTGTTCAAAATTATGGCATGTCTACCCTATGTTTTTACTTTGACGTTGAAATGGATTCGGCACACGATGCTTTTGATGACGCTTGTGCAAACTCCGATTTGTTCCGAGTCTTTGTCGAGAGGTACTCTATTGATATAGACAAACACATAAGAAAATATATACCACATGAAACAGCTTGTTTCACACGCTATATCACTAGTCCGGAAATAAGGAAATCAATCAGTGAGTTTTTTGGGACCCTCCGAGGTTTTTCAATAGACAACAGAATAACTCCCGAAGAGCATGAATACCTCATCCGCTGGAAAGATGAATACAGCCAGTATTCAGGTATGCAAAGCATAGCTGATATACTAGATGCGATTGACAGGATTCTTGAGGATGGGATTGTCACCATAGAGGAAATCCTTGGGCTGCAAGCTACCGTAAGAAATTACCTGGGCATAATGTCAAGCTCTCTGCCAACGTTAGCAACCCAGATTCTCAATGGAATTTTGAGGGGCATCGCGATTGATGGGAAAGTAACAGAGGAAGAGTGTACAAGTCTTAGGCAGTGGTTATATGATAATATCTACCTAGCTGGCCACTATCCTTTTGACAAATTAATTGATTTGCTGGAGGAAGTGCTCTTAGACAACACAGTTACACGGGAAGAAGCCACCTACATCGCTTCAGTTATCGAGGAATTACTGAATCCGGTTGAATCCCTCAAAGAGCAGGTGTATTCCGTTGCTAATAAACGAGTATGTTTAAGTGGAAACTTTGCCTACGGCAAGAAGCCCGATGTGGCAAAGTACATTGCCGGAAAGGGAGGCATAATCGATTCCAACGTGACCAAATCAACGGATATTCTTGTGATAGGCGATTTGGAATGTCAATTCTATTCCTATGGCAACTACGGAACGAAGGTAAAGAAAGCCCTGGAGTATAATGAGAAGGGATGCAATATCCATATTATCAAGGAGTCAGATCTTTTCTCGCAAGCAATGTAAAACCGTAGGGGAAGCTCCTGCCCCTTGAGAAGCGCAGGGACGGTTCTACTGCTTCCTATCATCTGTGCAATGGCCATGAGACAGTATAATAGCGCATCTGGAAAGCTGCGCTATTTCTTATAGGCATTTATATCTCACTTTGCTGCAGTAGGCAGTAGAGATGGCAACCCGCTCAGGAGAGACTAAAATTCCAACACCTCATGAATCTTATTGTCGGTGGGCCAGATGTATTGGGCCTTGGGGGTCCCCGGTGGCGATCATGGCGTCATAGGCATAGTTGCAGTGCAGCCAGAAGCATTTGAGGATTTCCTTGATGAACTCCCGGTTCATGCCCGCTGCCAGGGACTGCTGGTAGTAAGGGAGCATGTATTGGTCCAGGCGGCCGAAGGACACGCCGGCGCCGGGGTAGTTTTCATCAGATAGAATTAACATGTGGGTAATCCACAGGGCCTGAAGAGCCTGCCAGAAGTCCTGGGGCGGCTGCCAGGGGACCAGGCGGAGGTTGACCCGCATCCGGGTAAGCTGAGTACGCCGCTGTTCATCGGCCTCGGTCTCCAGGAGCCGGTCTATTTTTTCTGCATAGGTCTGGGCCAAATCCCTGGGCAAAGTGGCGGCGGTCATCATGGCCCGCAACTGGGCGCCCTTGGGCCCTTGTTTATCCTTTTCCGAAAGGGCATTGTACTTGGCGGTCAAATCTTCATGGATACCCTGAAAACCTATCTTTAATACCGTGGGGTAGTCAGGAATGAGGTGGCCGCTGGTAGCCCCGCAATTGCCAAAACCCCGGTCATGGAAGGCCAGGAGCTAGTTGCGCAGGCCTTTCTTGCCGTAGAGATCCTGGGCTCGTTGGTCCGCCTCCTTTTTAGATAAGCACATTGACGTTTGCAGATTAAAGCGGCCGCCGGCAATAAGATCTCCCGGCAGTATTTCCTTGGGCAGGTGGTTGACCATGACCTCCTTTAGGAACCAGGCCTTGCGTTCCACCAGGGGCCAGTCATAGAAATCCTCGGGGGTGTCGACCACCACTGCCGCCTGGTTGAAGGAGAGATTAAAGGTGTTTAAAAATGAATATACCTCCGGGACTATGTAGTAGTTGGATTCATCATAGAGGACATCCCAGTCTGTGCCGGTGGAAAAGGAGCTGAACTCATTGTTCCACTTTCTCTTGGCACCGGAATAATAGTAGTCGTAAAGCCATTTAATCCTCGGGGACATGTTATACGGTTCTTTCACTCTAGCCTTACTCATTTCCTGTGCCTCCTTGCCTTGATCACCCCTCTTCCGACAGGGGTGAATCTGGTTATGAGTATAATTCTCTGTGCAATAGGGAGTTTCCTTTATCCCCAAGTGATGGGACAGGTTTTCTTGCGTTATCTCCCTTTGTTTGCCTGGTAAGCAGGTATTGTTTGGAAAAAGTCGAATTCTAAAGGAAAGAAGTCCTGCCCGTGAGGCAGTGGCCAAAGGTGAAGGGGCAGTGACTGCCTGCGGTGTTAACATAATACCAATCGGGTGTAA
The DNA here is from genome assembly GCA_012727415.1 of Bacillota bacterium. Classification (GTDB taxonomy): domain Bacteria; phylum Bacillota; class Proteinivoracia; order UBA4975; family UBA4975; genus UBA4975. The sequence continues at coordinate 3,615 of JAAYHI010000074.1, read as the reverse complement.
TAAAAAAAGACCAGCAAGGAGGAAGAAGGATGGCCGAGAAAAAGCTGCGTAAATTGTGGAGCCTGTTTGGCTGGCAGTACGAGGAGATCGAGTCCTGGCTGGAGGACATGGCTGCCCAGGGCTGGCACCTCTCCCGCAACGGTCTGTTTAATGCTGTGTTTGTCAAGGGTGAGCCTCAAGAAGTCTGGTACCGGTGCGATTATTATAAAGGGTCTCCAGAGGATTATCCTGAGGAAGGGAATTGGGAATTAGTATTCAACTTTGGCTCTGCCCATATCTTCCGGGCATCCGCCTCGGAAGATCCCGGTGCCAGGAAAAATACGCCCTTCCTGAAACGCATGCTGCTGGGGACAGCGGCCGGCATAGCAATAATAGCGGCAGCATTTATCTGGAACCTGATTTGCACCTGGCCAGTTATAGCCGGCAACCCCCAGGGGATTGGATTAATGGGCTGGTCTATCATCCTGGCCCATGTCATTGGGATTTCTTATACCTTATGGCTTTCCGTGCTGGGCATTAGAGCACTGGCAAGGGTCAACATGAGGAAGACCAGCTCAAAGAGGTACCGGCTTGTCCGCTTCGTCAACCAGGCCGCCCCCCTTGGGTTGCTGATAGTAATCCTGCTCTATATACTATCTTAATGCCCATGGTTCTGCATCTTTCAAGACCGAATCACCGCTAATATGATGGTATGAGACAGCCCTGGCATTCTGCCTGGGGCTGTTCGCGTATGGATATCTGCTAGACAATCAGCGAAAGAGCAGCAGCCTCAGCTCCAGTACTGCTGCCATCAATCTATAAGAGGATACCTTGTAACGACGTAGTTAAAGAAATTCCCTCCCATAGTGACAATTTCTCAGACGCGGTGTAACAATATCACGGACGTTCAGCAAATAGTTGGAAACACTTGAAAGTTTTTCGCCTCCATGGTATATTAGAACAAATGTTCTGGGTAGGCGAATTTCATTGACACAGAAATTCGGCGGAGCTTGGACATTAATTAAACTAAAGATTTTGAGCAAATACCTGAATTTTTACACCACTGCTCTAAAAAATCAGTTTTTAAATCTTTGCTACATTGATGCATTTGCGGGTTGTGGAGAGGTTAACATTCAAGGGAGCGGTGTGTCAGGGTCTGCCCTTCTTGCGCTTGACTATGACTTTGATGTTTGTTGTAAGCTAGCTTTACCGGGAATTGCAGTTTAGCAACCCCTGAAGTTGCGAAGTAGATTTCCCTGTTTTTGCAGATTTAAGAAGGCCATTGCAGCAGCCCCATAGAAACCTTACCCTTGGAAGATTCGAGACTTTCGAGGGAGGTAATAGGAGGATGCTAACAATGGCTCGTATCAATTGTATCAGAGAAATGTTCTTCGAGAAAGGCATGAATTATGCCAGCATTGCAAGAGTCACAGGTCATGACGTTAAAACGGTGAAAAAGTACGTTCACCAGGAAGACTTCAACCAGCCGTTGCCGAAGCCGGTCAAAAAACGTGGCTCCAAGTTGGACAAGTATAAGGGAGATATTGACGACTGGTTGGAAGAAGACAAAAAATTTCATAAGAAACAGCGCCACACCGCACTTAAGGTGTTTGACCGGCTTGAAGAAAAGTTCCCCGAATTCGATTGTTCCTACCGATTGGTTGCTACATATGTTGCCGAGAAGAAAAAGACGTTGTACAGCCAAGAGAGCCAGTTCTACATGCCCTTGGTGCACATACCCGGGGAAGCTCAGGTGGACTTTGGCAAAGCGGCCTTTTACGAAGGCAATGAGCTGTGCGAGGGTCATTACCTTAACCTCTCCTTCCCCCATAGCAACGGCGGCTACCTGCAACTGTTCAAAGGAGAGAACATGCAGTGCTTGGCGGAAGGACTTAAAAATATCTTCGCCCACATCGGTGGTGTGCCAACCCGACTCTGGTTCGACAATCTTTCACCAGCAGTGAAGAATATTCTAAGAAACCATAGGCGCGACCTGACCGACTCCTTTTTACATTTCAAGAACCATTACGGCTTTGTCGCACCATTTTGTAACCCAGCCAGCGGGCATGAGAAAGGCAATGTGGAAAACAAAGTAGGCTACCATCGGCGGAACCTGCTGGTTCCTGTCCCCCGGGTGGACGACCTAAAAGAATTTAACCGCCAGCTCTTGGAAAAATGTGACCAAAACATGAAAAGACCGCATTATCTAAAGGAGCTGTTAATTAGTGAGCTCTTCGCCGAAGACCAAAGGGCCTTGCGCCCGCTTCCTCCCACGGTCTTTGATGAATCTGAACTTGTAACGGTCCGAACTAACAGCTATGCAAAGTTCACTTTAAGCAAGGGAAGGCACACCTACTCCACCGCCCCACGTTATGCCTGTAGCGAAGTTTATGTAAGACTGAATGCGCACGAAGTAATTGTCCTGGACGAGAATTACCGGGAGATCATCAGACATCCCCGCCTATATGGCGAGAAAAATCTGGAGTCCATGGACTGGCTGCCATACCTGACCCAGCTCTCCCGCCGTCCTGCAGCCTTGAAATACACCGGCATTTACCCCATGCTTCCCGAACCCATACAGGATTTCCTGAGCAGTTGCGACTACCCGTGCAAAAAGGAAACCCTAAAGGTCCTGGCTAAACTTAGCGAAGCCAGCGGATTTAATAAGGCCACTGAAGCCCTCCTGGCGGCACTGGAGCACGGTGTAAGCGATGCAGACAGCATCAAGGCTGTGTTCAGCCGGTTAAACAGCGAAGTCTTAAATCTGGACCCCTTGGTCCTGCCAGCAACTGTTCCTGACATGCCCACGGTAAAACCCAACGTTGAAAACTATGACCGCTTGTTCCTGGAAAGGGGCGGTAGCTATGGAAACTGAGATTGCCGTTTGCTGCCGCCGCCTGCGGTTAAGTAGGAACATCGCTGAAATATCCGGCCAAGTTGAGGCCGACAGCCACCAGGAATACCTGCTCAAAATCCTGAAACAAGAAGTTGCGTATAGGGAAACCACACGGAAAAACCGTCTGGTAAAACAAGCTGGATTTTATAGCCTAAAGACCTTTGATGGATATTGCTTCGACGAGATCCGGCTGCCGGCGGAGCTCTCGGTCTCTGATCTGAAGGATGCAGCCTTCATCGAGCAGCAGAAGAACCTAATATTTTACGGCAACGTCGGCACGGGTAAGACCCACCTTGCCACAGCAATTGGGATTGAGGCTTGCAACAAGGGCAAGGCTGTTCGCTTCTTCCGCACCGCCGCCCTGGTTAACCAGCTTAATGATGCTCAAAAAAGAGGGGAACTCAATAAATATCTAAAGCAGCTGTCGAAGATTGACCTGCTAATATGCGATGAATGGGGCTATGTCCCCCTGGACCGGGACGGTTCCAAGTTGCTGTTCCAGGTGATCTCGGATTGCTACGAGCAAAGGAGCGTGATCATTACCACGAATTTAGAATTTAGCAAGTGGGTGAACATCTTTTATGATGAACAAATGACGGCGGCCATGATTGACAGGTTAGTGCACCACAGTTACCTGCTTCTATTTGACGGCCAGAGTTACCGAATTAAGAACTCATTGATGAAAGGCTACGCGTAAAATTCCCTGGCGGGCTGCTGCAAAGAAAGTTTGCAAAAACAGG
>JAAYHI010000073.1 GCA_012727415.1 Bacillota bacterium | reverse complement strand
TAACTCCTGTTCTTTTTTCCAAGACCAATACTCACTCATGTCAAAGTACCGTCGCCCTTCACTCCACTCCTCATGGTGCTCCATCAGCATTGCACCTAACAGCCTTTCTGCAGATTCCGGATTCGGAAATATCCTTATGACCCTTTCCCTGCGGCGAATCTCTTCGTTGAGCCGTTCCACACTGTAGGTGGTTCTAAGCTTCCGCCGGTAATACTCAGGCAGTGCCAGCACAGTTATGGCATCCTCTAACCCCTGGTCCAGAATCTCGACTGCTCTGGCTGCTTTATCGGCATATTCTTCATGAATACTCTTGGCCAGCTTCCGCGCCGTTTCGGTATTACTCGCCTCAAAGACTGTTGCACTGTTTAGTTTTTGAATTCTATTAAATCCACTATTGATTTATTCCCCGGGGATTAGCGTACCAACTTGGTCCCCTAACTCAATCCTGCAAATCGAATCAGTGGTGGAAGTTACGCCCGCGTGAGATTCTATACACACAAATTGCCATTACAGTATTGGTTGGTAATATTACTTCAGGTTATATCAGTCCAATCTCATTAATAGGAGATTTTCAGTCCATCTTATTTGCGATTGTCTGAAGCAGAATGATAACCTCGGCAAAGCCAAGAAATAATACTCCGGCGATTATTGCTGACAGCCAAATAGTCAGGGGCAGACCACCATCATATTCACTACCAATATATTCACTACCAATCGCAGTAATTAGCCCCACAACAATGCCTATTATAATGATGAGCCATGCAACAGTCTTCAAGGCCGATGCAACAGAATTGCGGCCAAGTCTTTCTTTTTTGCCTTCCTTAGCATACGAACAGATCATGTCGTATTCCTCATCGGTTACTTCAATGGGGACTATTCTGTAATACTTGCCTGTATCCGGGTCCCAGTTTGGATAATCGGGATGCTGCCTTTCAGAGTATTCCTTTTCAACTATGCCGAGAGCAATAAGATGTTGCTCTCTTTCCTTGGCCTTCTCTTGCTCCTTGCGTTCAATAAAACTCTTTACTTTTGCGTGCAAGCTAACCCCTCCCGTATCAATAAAAGGTTTGTGCTCACTTATTGCCTGCATAAGTCCCTGTCCAAAAGCGAACGAGGATAAACCTATTCCATAAGTTCCCAAACTCCCTTAGGACTTAATTCACTGCTTCTCATCTTCTTGGTTTTTCTGAGCTCAGTTGCTGCCCATCTTATGTCATATTGCCAGGTGTAAAATAAATCCCCTGACCGCTCCAACTCCATATTATATTTAGTCCAAACATACTTACACACATCAACGATAGTTGCTGCCCCTCCTAATTGCTTTAAGGAATCGTATAAAATATCGGGTAAATCATGTTTTCGAATCATTATCTTCACTCCATTCTGTATGCTTAGTTTTCGTAGATGGTTTTGACCACTACGTTTTAAATAAAGCTGACTCCTGGAGAAGGCTAAATCAGGAAGTTCCTAAATTATATAACTTCAGGGCCGTTGTGGCTCTACTTGGCCATTTCCAAAGTCCATGTTCCAGGTGCCCCCCCCTCCTTACAGAAATAGCAACAAACCCTCAAGGGCGTTGCTATTAGATGGCATAAATTGTGCGGATTAGATTCTACCCTACCTCTTTCTTCAGCAGCCAGCTACTCCCACAATCCTGGCCTGGTGGTCCGTCAGCTGGATGGGCTCATACTTGGCTTGGCGCAGGAACTCATGTACAGGCATTCTGAGGCCCGGGTCATGCCTACATATAAGAGCTTGCGCTCAGTCAGCTCCTGCATATCATCATCCATGTCTGTGTAGGAGTTGTATGGAATAACGGCATCATTGAGGCCTATGATGAATACAACCTTGAACTCCAGGCCTTTAATGGAATGGAAGGAAAGCAGTTTGATGCTGTCATCGCCGAAGTTAACATCCCTGCTCTTAAACAGCTGGCAGGTCAGTCCCTGCTCCTCCAATTGACTCTGGACCATTTGCAGTGCCGGAGCCGGCAACCCCGCAAACCAGCATGGCTCCGCCAAGGATGGCTGTGATTAGTTTCTTCTGCTCCAAGTTGAGATTCATGGGATTCCCTCCATAAAAACTTAGATGCTGACAATATTCAACAACTTATTCCAATTCCCCTTCTTAGGTTAATTTATTTCCAGCTTTTTGGGAAAAACCGAGCCAGGGCAGGGGAAGGCAAGTTATTCTTTTTCTCTGTTGATGTGGTATTATATAGAAAATCTCACGTTCGGAAGGAGAAAGACATGAAACAGCACAGGGGGGATCCAACGATTCTCATATTATCCGATATGGAAGGTGTATCCGGCCTAATCGATGGCAGACTTGTATCTGCAGGCAATATGTAGTGGCGGGAATACGGCCGCCATCTCTTAACCAATGATGTCAATACCGTAGCCGTGGCCTGCGTCGCCAGGGGATACAAGAAGGTCCTTCTTTCTGAATCCCATAATTTTGGCATGAACACAGTCTATGATGCCTTAATGCCCAATATTACTCTCCTGCCTCCCCACAGTGCCCAGTCCAGTCTTAAGGGCACTGAAATGTGGGACACAATCTATAAGGAAAACAATATCATTGCGGCAATCATGGTGGGTATGCACCCCAGGGCAGGTGCAGGAGGGTTTTTCCCTCACTCCTGGGACTCCAAAGTATTTAAGTGCATTAAAATCAATGGCGAGCCTCATGGAGAAATTGGCACCATTGCCGCCCTGTTGGGCTGCCACGACATTCCCCTTATCTGTGTAGTGGGGGATTCTGTTGCCGCTCAGGAAGCTGAAGCACTCATCCCTGGGATTAAGGCAATCTCAGTTAAGGAACAGCAGGCAGATGGCTGGGTACGGGTACTGCCTCCGGCTCAAGCTGAAAAATTGATTTATTCCGAGGTCAGCAAGTGCTTGCAAGATTTTCAACACATCAAGCCCATGAAAGTAACAGTTCCTGTTGAGCTCTCCTTTGAACTGAATCACAAAGAGCATGCTTCCCTGTTTGCCAATGACCCCGGGGTGCAGGTCTCGGGTGAAACTGTATGCATTAACTCAAACAGCTATCAGGATGCCTACGCTGCTTTCTGGGACTGCTACTTAAAAATCATGGTCAGTTAACCAGTAATGGTAAGGCAGTGAGGAAAAGAAAAACCGTGCCGGAGCACGGTAGAAGCTCGTCGGAGGCGAATCAGCCTTCCGGGGGGCTTTTTCTTCCTTAGTAATCCCGCAGACATTGTGTGCCCAGGAAGTAAAGGGAGTGGTGTAAAATCCTTTTACTTCCCTGCGAAAGACATCGTAGTAAATATTGGATGCCAGCGGAGCTATAGGGAGCACTTGGTTCCAACGGGTCTGGAACTTGACCCATTCAGCCGAGAATTGTTCCTTTTGGTGAGGTTCCAGTTGCCGCATCTTGAGGGTGATGTCATCCAGTTCCGGATCGCTGATGCGCACTATATTGTCGGGACCATCGCTGTGGTACTGGAGGTAGGGGTCAAACACAGCCGATAAGTTTACCGACAGGGGAAAGGAATGGTACCGCCTTTCTCCTTTCGGCAGTTTCGGGCCATCATACATGTGTTCCAGTGCTGTGACGAAATCCAGCTCGTGAAGCTTCCAATCTATGCCGGCAAGGGGGGCGTTGGCCAACAGCTGAGATGGTATCGGTTTATAAGCTATCAATCCGCCGCCATCTTCCATCTCCACATGATTGATAACCAGCCGCTCGCCTTGGGCATTGTGGCGGAAATAGCCGCTGTCCTCCGTTGCCTTGGAAGCATCGAAGGGGGTCTTGCCATCGGCCTCATACCTGTAAGGCGACTGGTCCAGTAAGGAGTTGGCATTGGCAATATCCAGCTTATACTCCGGCAAAGCATCAATGGCTGCCTTATTGTCTAAATACAGCCAGTGTCCCAAACTGTAAACGCCATTTACCCTTTGACCGCAGCCATCATAATGGTCCCTTATTAGTTTCTGGGGGTCAATGAGGCAGGCCAGGGCCTGCCGGACCTCCTTGTGCTGAACGGGGCCAAAATCGCAGTGAAAGTACATACCCCCAAAACCATTGCGGGAATGGTAAGCTACATCAACTTCCTCTACATCCAGCACTTGTTCCAGGGTATAACCGTTATCGATTCCAGTCATAGCGTCGACTTCACCCCTGACACAGGCTTCGACATCCTGGTAAGTCCTGATACTGTGGAGCACTATATAGTCCACTTGCGGTTTGCGCCCCAGATAGTCACCCTTGAAGTGAGGATTGGCCTTGAGGGTGGTCTCAGTGTCGGAGAACCTTTCAATACTGAAGGGCCCGTTGGAGACCATGGCTGAATATTGCTGGCGCATGGTAAGGTGCCAGGCGTCAGCGCCCAAGCTCCACTGGGGATTATCGGAAATAAGCCGCGCCCCGTCGGGACTGGAATCGATTTTTGCCTCCGGAGACCAGGCGGCCATGGGCAGGGGATAGATTGTCATGAAAGCAGTTTCGAAGAAGCCGGTTGAATCTGCCCCAATGGTCAGGGAAAACTTATAATCGTCCAGGAGCTGGACTCCGGCAAAGTGATCCGCCTCACCCCCATGGTAATTAGAGTAGCCCAGTAGGCCTTGGCCAGCAGTGCTTTTGGCTCCGACAGCTTCCCACTCCTTAGAAGCCTGCCAGAGCAAGGCAAAGACATAGTCCTGGGCCTTAATGGGCTCGCCATTATTCCACTTGAGGTCAGGGTGGATTTCGAAGGTGTATGTCTTGTTGCCGGCACCATCAGTGTTAATGTTCAGATTGTTGACCACAGTCTCGTTGAGAACTATCTCGCCGACGTCTGTGATGACATACAAACTGTAGAACTCATAGAGAAGAGTCTTAACCCATGGATTATCGTAATGGTCTTCCCCCAACCCGGGAATAAAATTACCTTCCAGGCAGGTCATGCCCACTGTTAATGTTACTGGTTCTTCTTTTCCCTTAGTATCTCCTTCGCCCTTGGGCTTTTCGGAGCAGCTAATCAGAGAAACGCAAATGAGAAGCACAAGGGCAAGGGCTAAAAACCTTCTCATGTCATTCCCTCCTTTTCTTTAATCCCTAGAATACTTACGCTCCAACAATGCACCGGCTGCCAGAGGTATGCCGGCACTTAATTCTAAGAGCAGACAGCTATTAATAGTAGAACAGCCGCATCGCTGGCTAGGGATAATTGCAGAATGAGACCAGTTTACAGGTGCACTGCCCCGCTTAGGGCGAAGATTAACAAAATCCTCTTCACCAGGAGACATTGCTTTTACCTTCTATTGACCCGCAAGGATACAGCCCGTCGCCTAAGATGCAATAATTTATCTCATTTCCCTGGATACTCAATTGGCGATATTCTACACCTTACCTTAATTTCCCTGCAAGTTTTCCGAATCCTGTCCGGCAAAGGGTTACCGAATTGGTTTACTTACATCAATAAAGTATTTGATGATACTGTGGGGCAAATGGCCAAAAATGCTCAAGCCTAAAAGATACTGAAACAGCAAACGGCCTCAGGAGTAACCTGAGGCCGATACTCATTATTTCTGTCAGTTGGTTATCACCCATCAACCGCGATCAGCTTCGCCGTAAATCAGCTTGCTGTACAATTCATCGACATTAACAGTAAGGCCGGCAAATATCCTGGATTGGGCAACGCCTCCGCGCTCAAAAACCTTGATCCTGGCAATTTCGTTATTCTCAAAGCTATAAATAATAATTGACTCCTGCTTAGGATCGACAATCCAGTATTCCTTGACAGTGGACAACATATATGAGTTGAGCTTGTCAAGCATATCCTTTTTGCGAGTGCTATCAGACAATATTTCAATGACCAGGTCGGGAGTTCCCATGTACCGGCCTTTTTCTGTCACATTGTCTTCCAGGTCGCAGATTACCACAACATCAGGCTGAACAACATCGGGGGTTTTCATGCCTTTTTTCCTGAGATGCACATCAAAGGGAGCGAGAAACACTCTGCACTTCTTGCCATTAAAGTATTCATTGAATATTAGGTACAACCGCCCGAGAATCTCTTGGTGTCCGATGTTTGGTGAAGAAAGCAAATGGATTTCTCCGTTGATAAGCTCCATTCGCAAGGTGCTTTTTTCATTAATCTCCAGAAACTCTTCATAGGAGACCTTTTTCCCTCCATATTGGTAGTCGAGGGCTTTTTCCCGTACCATAAAGTACTGCTCAATATCTGTGACATAGGGAGTGAGCCTGGCAATTTTTTTGCCGTTTTTGGTAATCACTACCTCATTCTGCTCCTCTACAGTCTTTAAATACCTGCCCAGGTTTTGCTTAAACTCAGTTGCCGTTATTACAGAACTGTCCTTGGATGTCATATAAAACACCTCCTGAGATAAGCATAGCAGTTTGTCAGATTGAAGACAATATTTCGTGCGTTTATTGCTTGTGCATCGTACGGTTGCTGCACTGTTTTCAGTGCGATTTAGCGCCCCAATTAAAGGCAGGGGGAAAGCCGTCGGCCCTCCCCTTATTAAAGCTGCTCTATTATGGTGCTATGGTTATCACTTCTGAGTCCAGAATATCTGCCCATGTATCGGTATTAAAAATATGAAAACGTAGCTCTATTTCTGCAATGGCATCAATACCGTTGGCAAGCAAATCATCCTCATAGAACGTAATGTCGTCCAGTGCCTTTTTCCCGGGCACAATGTCGCAGGAGAAAATTGCATCGACCATATAGCCGTTAACGGAAGTGTCGCGAGCCTGGATTGTTACTGCCTGGCTGGTGTTATTTTCGATGTACATTAGGACTTCGGGACCAAAGATATTTTCGCCCATCCCCTTGAAAACGATTTTTATCCCCGCCTGGTCCAGCAGCAGCTCTCCAGATGAATCATAGGTCTGGGTATATTTGCCCGCAGCTGTCGTAGTAATCTTCACTGTTTGAGAATCGAAGATTGTATCCCAGGTGGAAGTGTTAAAGACGTGGAAATACAATTCAATCTCAGTGATGACATCAATATTGTGTTCTTCCAGGACATCCCCTGAAAAATCAATTGTATCAGAGGCTTTTTTCCCCGGAACCACATCGCAGGAAAAGATCGGTTCAATCATGAATCCGTTTATCGAGGTGTTTCTTACCTGGGCGGTAATCGGCACGTCAGAATTATTCTCAATGTAAACCTTTAATTCCGGTCCCATCCAGGATTCTTCTAATCCTGTTACCTTGATGAGTATGCCCTTTTCCTCGATGACAATTTCCTCGACAATCGACACCTGCTCTGGTGGGGGGTCAGGTGTGTTTTTGCCCCCTTCGCCAGTCTTATCTCCAGACCCTGTGCTGGGTGCAGGAACCTCGCCACAGGCTGCCACAGAAACGACCATGAGCAAGAGTAAGAAAACAGCCAATACTCTTTTCATAATTTGCCTCCTTATAATTATTGGTTGGCGCTTGTGCCGCCTCATTAAGACAGTAGCATAACCCTGTGACATTTTTA
>JAAYHI010000072.1 GCA_012727415.1 Bacillota bacterium | reverse complement strand
CTTTGACATGAGTGAGTATTGGTCTTGGAAAAAAGAACAGGAGTTAGCCGGTAAAGTTGATTGCCGGATTAGTGCATAAATAGGAGTTTGCCAGAGGCAATTTTACAGACAAAAATGGGCTTGACCTTCCTTTGGGCAAACTGCAGTAAGTCGTGGAAAAGATGAAAAACGAACTTCATATAGTTCCCTCCCTTCCCTTATCCTCTCCGTACTAATATATTGAAAATGTGTTCATATGTCAATATAATTAACATCTTGTGCAAGGATGTATGGTATTCTGATCCGGCTTAAAGATTGCCACTCCCTCAGCCATTGCTGCACAACATTGGCCATGACCATTTCTATTTACCCCGTTTTCATGCAAAAACAAATGGACGCCCGAGGGGGTAAGTATCCCGACAGCGTCCATAAAACCTTTTCTTCTTCACCAGAGTAAAAACCTTGGTCGGACCTGGCCCCATTCTCGCTTACTCCAAGGAGCTGCCAAAGCCGATTATTACATCATTTCCACCTAAATTGGCAATGGGTTTGCCCATGGCGCAGCTGATTTCTTTCAAAAGTGCTTTTGCCCGTTTAATAAAGTAAGTGTCAAAATCGTCTTCCCTTAGGCATGACACGTCGATAAGATGCGAAGCGACATAATCGTCTAGCTGCTCCTTAGTGATACGCCCATCTCTCTCAATTTTTTTCAAGTATTCACTGGGAGCACTGCCCCCGATAATTCTATTAGTCCTCGCGAACAACGGCGTTTTATTAACAATCGAATTCCACCTCGATCTCGGTAGCCCAACGCTCTCGCAATATGCTCTCGGGAATATATGATGAATATCAGTGCTTTCATCAAGGAAAACAGTGAAGTCCATAGCGCTGCCGCTAATGAAATCCAAGCATCCTGTTTTTAAAATCAGAGCCATTATCCCCTTATATGCTGCGCTGAGCCTGGTCTGCAAGGTAAGCAACCGGGTGGGCTGGAAATATGCTCTTTGAATTGTATCCGGTTCCTCGCCGCCATTTATCCAATCCATCATACCAGTCACATCAGTGGCATACCTGGTTTCGTTGGCGCCACCGTACATCTCGCCCAATACGCCGCACCAGTACCAACGGGCAATCTTATCTTTAATAAAAACATCATGAGCCTGCTTGCCCAGAATGGTAAATATAACTGCCAGGGGAATTAACTGTGTGCTGTATGGTAAATCCCTTGCAGAAAAAATGCGTTGCTCCTTAAGGAAACTGGCAGCTTGGATAAAACCGTTAGTTAGTTGCTCTTTATAGTTCTTATATTCACCAAGCGTGAGGCGCAGGACGTCCTTCTTCTTACAACTAACGGCTTCTCCACCCTGAGCTTTGATGTAGTATCTGGAAAGCAAGGTAGCCGCCACAAGGAAATCAGTGGGTGACACTACAGATAATACGGCTGCATCCAGGTTGGAAACTGAAAGCGCAGATTCATTAACAAGGCGTTCCTTTCTTTCTTCCCAGTCATCCCTCAGCCGAAAATCATCTGCTGCAAACATAGCAGTTACTAGTTCAAACACTGTCAAGGATACCCCGCCGGTATTAACGTTCTCGAAAACTTGGCACACTGCTTCCTTAGGGGTCCCCCTACCCAAAGTTATGACAGGAACATTATAAGTCTGGATTGGCACCAGTATCTCAGCATTAAATCTCGCATAGCGATCCAATATTTCAGGCGAGTACCCGTGATATTTCTGGTACTCATTCTGCCATTTAGCACATTCAATGAAGTCAAATACTATATTCAGCGGAAACAGGTGGTTTTCAAACTCCTTATCCCTGGTGCTTACGTCTAGATCGATAACTCGCCCGAAATTTGACCGGATTATTTTATCCTCCGGAACTGAAATAATAGCATCAACGCGATCAGTGGAAGTATCCAGGCATTTTTCGATATCAAGATAAAAAAACCTTTGAATTTCTTTGTTTTTATCTGTACGAGTGACAACCGCATCCCTGGAATACATCGCACTGTAAATCGATGTGAGACGCTGCTGGCCATCCAATACTAAAATATTGGGGATAGTATTATCCACTTTTACCCCCGTAAATTTACGGTAGTGAAACCTGACCGAATCCCCACCATACTCTAAGAACATTAAAGCCCCTACGGGATATGAATTAGAAATGCTGGCAATAAGAGCAATAATCCGCTCCTCATCCCATACCCATCCCCGTTGAAAATCTGGAAGCTGGGTCTCCCCTTTCGCAATCTGCTTTAAAATCTCAGCGATAGGTACGTCATTGGACTTGAATGTGCTTGCCACAAGCTCCCTCCCCTTTCCCCAAACTTACACTTATAACAATATATGCAACATGCGATTCACTTTACCTGTGCAGTATTCCTGTACTTGGGATACCCAGCGCAACCAATAAACTGGCCATTCCTGTCCGCCTCACCAAACATTCTATCCCCCCTCCAGTCCCTGTAATTACAATATCAGACAGTCCTGACATAAACTTTTGTTATTGCTGCGCAAATGCCCAAGGTATTAGGCAAAGCACGCCCCTTGTAAGCTAGCCCCGAATAGTGGGCAACTACCCCAAAATAACTCTAAGGAAAAATCCTACCAGATTAAGGTTCTTTAATGTTATTCAATGTATTCAAAAAATGTCCTGCCTGGAAAGTAAAACCTTTCGCACCACTTTGTGCAGACTTTCCATATTGCCCAATTCTGTCTGCCCTCCCCCTCTACCCAGGTGTTATGGCAAATGGTTATAAAATAAAGAATGTGATAGAATGTAGATGCAATTTACCAATCAGGGGTGGGTATATTGTTCAGAAGAATTGCCTCCTGGTACAGCACCTATAAACAAAAAAGAAAACAGCGAAAGCTCGACCTAATTCGTTCCTGGGATGAGATTGCCATGGAATGCCGAGATGCCCTCGAGGCACTGGGCCGCATTATGGACTATTCCAGGTATATGGATCAACAAAACATAGCAGACTGGAAATCCTCGGTCCATGAGTTGAAGGAAAGAATCAGAAAAACCAGGCGGTATCGCAAACTACCCCCGGGAAACAAACTCAAGATTGACCAGTTTAAACAAACATGCGCCACCCTGAATGATATCTGCAAAAAATACAACGCGATCCAGGGAAAAAAAGCGTTATGACGCCCTCTTCGCTAATATCGAAGGAAGGTCACTGGATAACCAACAGAGGGAATGCATAATTAAGGATGAAATAAACAATCTCGTCATAGCCGGCGCCGGTAGTGGCAAGACCACGACCATAGTCGGCAAGGTCAAATATCTGTTAGATAGATATTCCTACCAGCCCAATGAACTGCTGGTTTTGTCCTTCACCAATGCCTCGGCTGCAGAAATGTCTGAGCGGATCAAGAAAGAGACTGGCAAAGATATTGATGCCATGACCTTTCACAAACTGGGTAAAGAAATTATCGCCCAGGTCGAAGGGAAACAGCCTACCGTAACCAACATAGATTTAACTCAGTTTGTCGAGGAGCAATTTTCAGCCCTAAGTAAAGAGCAGAAATATAGGGATATAATGTTAACCTATTTCCTCTCCTACTATAAGCTGTTTCACAGCCCCATGGAGTTTGTAACTGAGGGAGAGTACTGTGATTACCTCCAGGACAATCAAATAGTGACATTCAAAGGTGAAAAGGTAAAGAGCTTTGAGGAAATGGAAATCGCCAATTACCTATACATAAACAAAATCGACTACGCCTACGAGCGACCATACAAGCTGGATGTAGCAACAAAAACCCATAGCCAATATAAACCGGACTTCTACCTTCCCGACTACGGTATCTATCTGGAACACTTCGGCATCGACAGAAACTTTGAAAGACCTTTGGAATAATGAAAACAACTCCATTCCTCCTTCTACAATGCCGCCGGCTATACAATCCTCAGCTTAAATTAGCCTCTTTCTTCAGCAACCCAATAGCTACTCCCACAATCCGCGCTTGGTTATCCGAGAGCTGGATGGGTTCGTACTTGGGGTTCTCGGGCATCAGCAGTACCGAATCCCCCATGCGCACGAACCGCTTGAGGGTGGCCTCATCGTCAATGGCCACGGCCACGATATCCCTGTTTTGGGCGGTGGACTGGTGCTGAATAAGGACATAGTCCTGATCATCTATGCCGGCCTCGATCATGCTGTCTCCCTTGACCTGGAGGAGGTAGCAGTTCTCCCTGCCCCGCAGCCATTCGCTGGGCAGGTAGAACCTGGCCTCGCTCCTGCCCTGCATGTAGATGGGCTGGCCGGCGGCAATCCCCTCATAGGTGGGAATGAGCTTCAACTTGTCTCCACTGTAGGCCTCGCTGCCGGCAGCGGTTTCTACTATCACTTCCTGGGACAGGTTGCTGTCCCTGACCAGGTTGAACTTGCGCTTGCTGGTGAAGCAGTGGAAGCTGTATCTTTCCATGGTGCTGGGCAACATGAACCGGTTAAAGGCCGGGATGTCGTCAACGGGATTAAAGTCGGCATCGATGATGACCATATCCCTGCCGTCGGTGGCCAGGCCGTACTGGCAATGCTTAGCATTGCTCATATAGCTCTTGAGCTGGTCCAGGGCCTGGCTTGTGCCGCTGCCGGGGGCCTTGACCTCGCAGAAGATATAGGGCACCAGCCTGCCGTCCCGGCTTACCTGGATACAGATGTCCACCGAGCCGGTGCGGGACATGTTGTTGACCTTGTACTCCACCGACAACAGGGCCCGGGGATAGTTGTACTTTTCCTGCAACTCCCGGAGCAGCCACTGCCTGACCTTCTCTTCCTTGCTGTAGATGTCCAGGATCTTTTCGGCGAACTGGTATTCATCGGGGCGGATATTGTACAGATGGCTGAAGCGGCTGCCGCTGGACAGGCGCAGGTACTGGGGGGAGATGCTCTTTAGGAAGCGGGAGGGCTGGGCGCAGGAAGACATGTACAGGAGCTCAGCAGCCCGGGTCATCCCCACATATAAGAGTTTGCGCTCGGTAATCTCCTGCATACCTTCGTCCATCTCGGTGTAGGCGATGAGGGGAATGACGGAATCATTGAGACCGATGATGAACACGACCTTGAACTCCAGGCCCTTGATGGAATGGATGGTCAACAGCTTGATGCAGTCTTCGTCGAAACTGGCCTCCCTGTCCTTTAAGAACTGGCAGGTCAGGCCCTGTTCCTCCAGTACGTGCTGGACCATTTCCAGCTGCCGATTGAGCCGGGCGATGACGATGATTTCGCCGGGGCGGTATGTATTCAGCAATTGGTGTATTTCCCGGGCAACATATTCCGCTTCTTCCTGCTCGGAGGTAAAGTGCGTGTACACCGGATACTGGCCCTGCTTGTCCAGGAGAGCCGGCTCCACATAGTACTCGTCCTCGACAATCTCTGTGTTCTCCTCAATGAGGCTGTAGGCTGCCTGGGCTATCTGGGTGGTGGTCCGGTAGTTCTTGCTCAGCACATTGCCACGGCCCGTCAGGTCCAGGCCCAAGCTGGTGAAGCTCCGCCCCCGCACCAACCAGGAATGGGGATAGATGCTCTGGGCGGTATCCGCCACGAAGAAGAGGCTGGAATAATCTCCCGGCTTGTACAACAGCTTGAGAAACTCCAGCTGCACCCGGGTCAGGTCCTGGCTCTCATCGACGATGATATGGGTGTACTTCGGCTCAGGTCGCTCCTGGGCCTTCTTTAAGACCAGGATGTCCCTGGTCTTAGGGTCGATGAGCCCCTCTTCCTCCAGACGGGCATCGTAGGCCAGCATCAGCTCGAAGATGGCCTGGCGGGTTCTGGAATTCTTGCGCAACCGCTGGGGACCTTCAGATTGGGTGAAGCTCTGGCGACCCAGGCGGTCGACATTCTGGTACTCAGATAACTCCATATAATTGCAGGAGCGAATCCAATCTATCTCATCCAAGAGGAAGCTGGCATTCTTGGGGTCCAGGATATTGGTATCCTCAAACTTCTTGGCCAACTCGGCTATACAGTTCCTGATGACCTGGTACTTCTTGTTGTTATTGCCGTACAGCTGTTCCCGGCGCTGGGATTTTGGGAAGAGGCTGCAATAATAGCGGTAGAAAATGCTGTCAATGGTCGTGATGTCCACCTGAGATTGGCTGGGGCCAAAGAGGTTGACATATGCCCCTTCCTCGACATTGACCTTCTCATAGAGATGACGCAGGTACTTGACCAGGGTTTTGTTATAGGTAACCAAAAGCACCCGGTCGGATTCGCCCAGGCAGTAATTATTCAGGAGATAGCCCGCGCGATGCACGGCAACAGTGGTCTTTCCGGAGCCGGCGACCCCGCGGATCAACGCGGCGCCGCTGGGGGTGGCGGTGATCAGTCGCTTCTGCTCCAGGTTGAGGTTCATGGGATCGCCTCCAGAAATCAGAGATACTACAATGTTCGACAATTTTCAGCAAATCCCTGCTTTAGGAAGGTTTTGCTTTCCAGTTTCCGCGCCTTGGTATAAACCTAAAGATTGGCTGACCCGCCAGGAGCTGCAGGCTGCAAAATGTTGCCATCCAGAGGAAAGGCGAGACGGGACAATGCCGGCAACGCTGTGCAGAACTGCGCGGGGAATTTCATCCTCCTGGTTTGCATGGGCTGTACCCTCGGGAGAATGCTTTCGGAAAAAGGTACCTCTGCCTCGGGGAATTGTGGGGCAGTTCATTACGGATTACTTAGGTTGCAAATAACTGAATGCCAAAAGCCGATGGCGGGAGACCGCGCATCGGCTTAGTTTATTCCTTTGCATATCTGGTTAGTTTTAAGCAACTGATTTTCTGACATATTTGATATGCGGGTCTGTTCCAGCAGTGGCTAAACAAGGGGCGCAACGATGCCCTCTTGCTCCAGGCGGATGTTTTCTCGCAGCATTGTCTCGATTACATCATGGAATTGCTGGTACTGCCCGTCATCTAAGAGGGCTTCCAGTTGCCGAGCATATTCCTTGGCCAGGGGCTGACAACGGTCCCGATGCTGCAACAGGGTCTCGGCATCCATGAGATGGGGCTTGAGACTGGGGACCACGGTACATAGATTCATGAAGATCCTGACCCCCCCCAAGTCGATATCTCCCCAGTGGAGGAAGCTTGTGTCGGGCATGTTAGCCTGCGCCCACAGATACAGCTTTGCCAAGAACATCTTTTTCATGGGGCCGGGAAACCCGCCCAGGTAGATTGCCAAGGTGTTTTCATCCATCTGGCTGCAGTACTCCCGATAGCTTGCCTTGTTCTCAATGGTGATTACAGTATCCGCCTTCAGGTCCGCTATGTGTAGCTCCTTTACCGTCCTTGCCCCAATGGCGGCTCCGTATTTAAAGGGAGTAAAGTCAATAATTTGGCCGCTGACCCCAAGAACCAATGGTCCTGTAAATAACAGCTCATCGCTGG
>JAAYHI010000071.1 GCA_012727415.1 Bacillota bacterium | reverse complement strand
GTCAATTCTTCGCCGAAGAGGTGGAGGCCAAAGCCGTTGTGAATGCACTGTTGGAGGATGCCGCCCAGAGAGAAATCCCGCTCAATGATGAGGATATCCTTAACCCCCAGGCGATGGGCCTCCAGGGCTGCCCCCATTCCGGCAGGGCCGCCGCCAATGATGACAAGCTCAGCTTTCATTGTCCTCCCCCCTTAGCCAGAAAGTTTGCAAGCATTTCCGAGCCGGGCCCGGACTTGGTCACAGCCAAAGGAGAAATGCCCAGCTCTCTGGCAACTATGGCCAGGAGTCGGGGCTGGCAGAAGCTGCCCTGGCAGCGACCGGTACCGGCCCTGGTCCTTATTTTTATGCCGTCGAGGGTGCGGGCGGGGAGGGGCCGGTGCAGAGCGTCGACAATCTCCCCTTCGCTTACCCCCTCACAGCGGCAGATAATTCTCCCGTACAGGGGGTTTTCTTTAATCCACTCCTCCCTCTCCCTCAGGGGCATATCCCGAAGGCGGAGGACCGGGGGACGTCTCTGCTGTTCTTTTGGTGATAACACCAACAGCCCCCCTACCAGTCCCGCCAGCTTTTCGCCGATGGCTGGAGCTGCCGTCAGGCCTGGAGATTGAATGCCGCCGGCATCAATCCAGCCCCGCACTTTGGCGGAACTGCGGATGACAAAATCCCCGTCGCCAGGCACTGCCCTTAAGCCGGCAAAGGAGGTGATGACCTTGCCCAGTGGCAGTTCAGGAAAGAGGCGCCTTGCCCCCTGACGAATGGCCGCCAGCCCCTCAGGGGTAGTAGAAATATCGTTTCTGTCGTCGACATCCACCGCTGTTGGGCCTGCCAGCACATTGCCCTCAACGGTGGGCAGCACGAGAATGCCCTTGCTGACAGGCGAAGGCACGGGAAAGACCACATGCCGGACATAGCCGTCCAAATCCTTGTCCAGCAGCATGTACTCCCCCTTCCGGGGCAGGATGTCATAGCGCTCTGCCCCTGCCAGGCGGGCGATGTGGTCGGCGTAAATGCCGGCAGCGTTGATTACCACCGGGGCGGCAAAGGAACCGCCTTCAGTCTCTACTGCCCGCACCGCGTCATTCTCAACCTCAATGCTGGTCACCTTGGTGTTAAACAAAAAATCTACTCCGTTGACGGCGGCTGTTTCCGCCATGGCCAAAGCCATCTCCCCCGGAGCAACGATGCCGGCGCTGGGAGCATAGAGGGCGGCAATGACGTCGGGGGAAATATTGGGTTCCCGGTTGAGGATTTCATCCCTTCCCAAGATGGCAAGGTCAGGAACGCCATTTGCCCGCCCTTGAGCCAGCAGGCGGTCCAGCTCCCCTTCCTCGCCCTCCCTGGCGACGACTAAGGAGCCGCAGCGGCGGAAGGGCACATCTAATTCACTGCACAGCCCGGAATACATGGCGTTGCCCAGGACATTGAGCCCTGCCATGAGGGTCCCCGGTCGGGGATCATAACCCGCATGGATGATGCCACTGTTGGCCCTGCTGGTGGCCACCGCCACGTCGGGGCCCTTTTCCACCACCAGCACCTTGAGGTTGTAGCGGGACAGATAGTAGGCGGCCGAGCAGCCGATAATCCCCGCTCCAATAATAATTACGTCATACACAGGCACCCCTCCTTGGCAATCAAAAAAGCCGCAACAATTACACCAGGTAATTGTCACGGCTCTCCATTTCTCAGGCCGATAACCTACTATAACTATACACTTTTTCAAGGGAATTGGCAAGGATTCACCGGGAAGACACCCGGATTTCCCTGTCCAACCAGGTCCCTTTCCGCTGCCAAATGTAGAGCATCAGCCACTCTACAACTATTGAAGCGGTAATGGCCCACCAGATGTTATCCACCGGCAAATTAAAAACCAGGGTGCCCAAGGCGGCCATAGGCAGTTTGATCAGCCAGTTGGAGATAAAACCTGCCAAAAATGTAGGCATGGTGTGGCCGGCCCCTTTAAAGATGCCGCCCAAGACGCTGCTGCTGGCACCCAAGGCCAACCCCAGGCCGCAGATGCGCACATAGCTGACTCCCGCTGCCAGGGCAGCTGCATCGTCCCCCAGGAAGAGAAAGCTGACGGGATATGCCAGGGCCACATAGAGCAGGCCGATGGCAACTTGCACGGCAATGCCCATGACTATGAGGCGCCGGGAGGCCAGGCGGGCCAGCCCCTTGTCCCCGGTTCCCAGGACCTGGCCGATGAGGGTGGTGGCGGCTACAGACAAGCCGCTGATGAAGACAAAGATCAGCCCAATTATGCGCTGCCCTGCTCCAAATGCTGCCGCGGCAGCGGCCCCATAGCCGCTCATTACCAGCCAGAACATCACGGTACCCGTCGAGGAGCGGGCTGCAGACTGCAGGGAGGCGGGCATGCCTATCTTGAGGATGTTGCCGAGGATCGAGGGGTTGAAGGTGGCCCCGAGCCCCTTCACCCCCAGGTGGTTTTTTTTCAGGACAATTGCCACCAGGGCAATGGTGGCGAGGCCGTTGGCCAGGAGGGTAGCCCAGGCGGCTCCCTGTACCCCCATGGCGGGAACGCCAAGCCAGCCAAAGATGAAGATTGGATCCAGAACCATATTGAGACCATTGGCAATAAAAAGCACCAGCATGGGGGTCTTTGTATCGCCAATGCCATACAGAACAGCACTGGCGGAAGTAGCTAAAAAGATGGGAATCAAGCCGATAAGAGTTATATTAAGATAGTCCACTGCCAGGGGGATGAGAGCTGCATCATCAGTGAAGAGCTGTACCAATGGAGTTGCAAACAAACCCACCCCCACCCCGATAAAGACCGCCATGGCTATCGACAGCCAAAAACTGTGGACAAAGACATCGGGGATGAGCCGACGGCGGCCTGCGCCCTCAAAGCGGGCAATGATGGCGACAGTGCCGATGTTAATGGACTCAGTCAGGGACATAAACAGCCACAGCAATGATCCCGCCAGGGAGGGCACTGAAACCATTACCGCTCCCAAACGGCTGACCCAAAAAGTATCCACCAGGTTAAAACACATGTTCAGTCCCGAGGCCAGCATTACCGGCCAGGCCAGTTTCCAGATGTCCTTGTACAGGGAAACAGCAGTTAAGTCCAGCAGCCTGGGCTGGGCAGTGTCTGTCATTTTCATCACTCTTTCCGCTACAATTGAAAACCCGGGACTAATCCCGGGATGTAGCTAAGGGAGATACTTCCTTGACCATTACCAGCCACTGGTCTGGCTGATGCCGGGCCACCACTTTCTCTAACAAGGGTTTAGCTTCCTGGTATATGTCCACGGGCACAGCCGCAGTCAAATACTTGGCTTCATGGGCGCAAAGGATGGCTGCCAGCAAATCTCTGACACTGTGGGGCTTGGCATCGAGATAATTGAGGACAAGGGTATCGCCATCCATATTGGCGACGGCTACTCCGGCAATGCCCTCCTCTTCCTGCCAGGCATACACCTGGCCCGCCTCCAGTTGCTGGGCTAAGTAGACTTTGGAAAAATTGCGGAAAGCATAGCCCTTGGTATGAATCAGGCCGTGGCTGCGCCGATATATCTGACTGTACTGAAGAAATTGCCAAATGTCCTCCAGCAGCTCGGAAGAAGCGGCCTTGATGGCCGGTCCGGAACAGGGAGGACTGCTGATCTCCTCACCGCAGCTGATCATCCAGGAACCGCTGCGAATAAAGTCCAGGTTCCTTTGCAGAGCAGCCTGAGTTTCATAATTCTCACTGGAGGTAAGCACGCGGACAACATTGCAGCCCTTCTCCTGAGCCGCCTGCAAGAGGGAAATGATAAAATCCCTGCCCATCTGTTCATTGTGGTACTCAGGCAACAGCCGAATGCCCAGTATTTGCGCTTCAGTGGGGGCAGGAAAGGTCAGAGAGCAAAAGCCCACAGCTTTTCCCTCTACTTCGGCAATATACATTGACCCCTGTTGCTGCCAGGTATTGTATACAAGGTGAATTAAGTTCGCATCGTAGTGTTTGCAGATATCCGAAATGGCGCCACGGTCTTTTTCACTTGCCGGTCTGACAGTTACCATCTAATCGCCTCCTGTAGCATGTATCGCGTACTGAGTCTTAATCTGGGTCTTATTTAGCCTTTCTAAATATTATAACCCCTGGAAGAGCTCTTGACAACCAAAGCTGAAATCCCATGAACGTCTAGTTACTAAAGGAAGCTCATCTGGCCTCCAGGGGCAGCAGCAGGACCAATCCCGCCATAGTATTCACTGGCCTTTTAATTCCTTGGCATTATACAAAGAAGAGCCAGCAGGATTTGCTGGCTCTTGAGTATATTGCTTAGAATTTGTCGGCGAGGAAGTTGAACAAGGGGGCGAAGACCAGGGCGACAATGGTCATCAACTTGATGAGGATGTTGAGGGAGGGCCCGGAGGTATCCTTGAAGGGGTCCCCGACGGTGTCGCCGACAACGGCAGCGGCGTGGGTAGGAGTTCCCTTGCCCTCGTGGGCGCCGCCTTCGATATACTTCTTAGCATTGTCCCAGGCACCGCCGGAGTTAGCCATCTGGATAGCCATACACACACCGACC
>JAAYHI010000070.1 GCA_012727415.1 Bacillota bacterium | reverse complement strand
GAATACCCTGATCGGTACAGCGTCGACTTGCTGACGCAGGCAGGAATAGAGCTAAAGCCTTTCTCCAGCCTATAGGGGGGAATTGCTGATGCAATTTAATTGGCGCCGGGGCCTTGTGATCTCCGTAGGCCTTAGCATTCTCGTTGCCTTAATCCTTGTGTGGAAGACTATTGATCTCCAAGCACTGAGCAATCTCGGGCTTGCTGAATCTGGCTTTTTGGCCCTGGCGGGGGCAATGATCTTGGCTGCCATTGCCATAGAAGGCCTAAGGATAACCCTGGTGGCAAATGCCATGGGGGGAAAGATCGGATGGCTTAAAGGGTGTACCATATTCCTCAGCTGCACCTTTGCCCAATTGGTGACCCCCATGGGGCTGGGTGAGATACCAGCGGTGGCCTACTTGTACAACAAAAATGGCTTAAGACTGGGACTCTCCCTGGCAGCTGCCATCCTCCGCAGTTTTATTACAAAATTGGTTTTTTCCCTGGGAGTGATTTTGCTCTTTGTCTTTGCCCGGGGGAGAATGCAGTTTGGGCCGGTAACCGGTGAACTTTTTACACTGGTTGCCCTGGTATTTGCCGCCACCTTGCTGCTCAATGCCGCCTATGTTCTCTTTCCCGAACTGTTGGAAAAGATTTTTGCCAAACTTCCCCGGCGCTGGCGCAAGGGGAAGTTTGGCCAATGGCAACAGCGCCTTGAGGTGGAGGCATCGGAATTCTCCGTGGGCATGAAAATTATATGGGCGAGAGGCCCATGGACGCTGTTGCGCATAGTAATGCTCAGCCTTGTTTTTTGGCTGCTGTGGTTTGGCATGCTGCCGGTGCTGGCCAGGGGATTAGGTGTAGTTGCTGACCCGGTTTTTCTCGCCAGCAGTCAGTTTGTCCTTACTTTGGCCTTGCCCTTTATTCCGGTACCGGGAGCCAGCGGCGCCCTGGAGCTGGCTATGGCTGCCATGTACAAGGGCGTAATGCCAAAGGCGGTGCTGGGACTGTTTATCTTGTGCTGGCGGCTCTTTACTTATTACCTGCTCCTTGTTCTGGGGGCAATCAGTGCCCTGGGTTCCCTGTGGGGCAAACCCCGGCAACGGGAAATTGTTGTTGAATCTCATGCCAACTAGAAGGGGGCGAGTGAGATGGCTAAGGAATATACTTTTGCCCTTGACATTGGCACCAGGACTGTCATTGGCCTTTTGTGCCGCCTTGCCGATTCAGGGGAAGTTGCAGTAGAGCATTATCATGTCGAATGGCATCCTCAGCGGGCTATGCTGGATGGCCAAATTCACGATGTTGAACAGGTCAGCGCAGTCATCAGGCGCATTAAAGAAGCGCTGGAAGAAAAAGCTGGTGTATCACTGAAGACAGCGGCAATAGCCGCTGCCGGTCGCGCCCTTACTACCCAGCGCGTTAAGGAAAGACTGGAGTTTGCTGCCCCCCAGGAAGTGGAATTTGACGATGTGCAGCGCCTGGAATTAAAAGCCCTGGCTTCTGCCCGGGAGGAAATGGAGAGGAAAACCACTTCATTGCATTGTGTGGGCTTTAGCCCGGTGAGCTACTTTCTCGATAACCTGCCCATTGCCAACCCCAGGGGACAGCGGGGAAGTTCAATCGGTGTCGAGATTATTGCCACTTTCTTGCCCCGGGTAGTCGTCGACGGTCTTTACAGCTCGCTGGCTAAAGCGGGGCTGGCAGTGGACAGTATGACCCTGGAGCCAATCGCCGCCATGGCGGTAGCCATTCCCCCTCCGCTGCGTTTGTTGAATCTGGCCCTGGCAGATGTGGGAGCAGGCACTTCAGATATTGCTGTCAGCAGAGACGGCACAATAATTTCCTATGGCATGGTGGATATGGCTGGAGATGAAGTAACTGAGGCCATTGCCCAACATTATTTGCTGGATTTTAACAGTGCCGAAAAGGTTAAGATTCAGCTGGGGAACTGTGAAGAAATCGAGTTTACCGACGTCCTGGGCAATAATCTCCGGGAGAGCCGGGAGGCAATCCTGGCTGTTATTGAGCCTGTAGTGGACAAGTTGGCCAAAAAACTAAGTGAAACTATTAAGCAAAATAACGGCGGCATTTCCCCGGCAGCCCTGTTTTGTGTTGGCGGCGGCAGTCTCACACCGATGCTGCGGGAGGAAATTGCCCGCCAGTTGGATCTCCCTCTGGAACGTGTCGGCATCAGGACTCGGGAGCATCTTGAAGGCGTGCTTTTTCCCAGCAATGAATTTACCGGGCCCGACATCATTACGCCTCTGGGCATAGCTATGACGGCCATCAGGCCCAGGGAAGAGAATTATATTCGCATCTGGCTTAATGACCAGGGGGTTACCCTGTTTAATGTGCAAAAGGCCACTGTATCTCAGGCCTTAATGCAAGGGGGAATTGATATCAGTTCTGTGGCAGGCTCGGGGTCGGTACTTGCCTTTGAACTCAATGGCAATACCCGGGAAATAGCGGGGGCCCCCGGCCAGGCAGGGAAGATTCTGGTTAACGACATAGCTGCTACCCTGGACACCCCCCTTATTGCCGGCGACAGGGTGGATGTAATACCTGGAAAACCGGGGGCGGCGCCAGAAGTAACTAATTCTCAGCTGGCGGCTGAATTTCAGTCTCCCCGGCTGTTGATAAACAGTTCCTGGCTGGAGTTGCCACTGGTCATGAAGATAAACAACCTGCCCTGTCAGCCTGATACCCTGATTCGTCCGGGCGACAAAGTTGAAATTCGCCCCCCCGCCAGCGTCGGTGAGCTGGCAACCCTAATGGACCTGGACCTAAGGCAGGTAACAGTGACAGTTGATGGCACTGAAGCAGATTCCAATACTCCTGTTGACAGCAAGAGTGCAGTAAATATCACTGCAAAACATGCCCAGCAGGAACACCCCGCAACTCCCGTAGACGATGAAATCCATGTTACAGTCAACGGCACTCCCGTGACATTGCAGAAGGACAGGTCAATACTGGCATATGCTTTGGCGAAAGCAGATATCAAACACACCGGGGCCGTCAGGGGCAACCTGGTCATAACAGTAAATGGCATTGAGGCAGAATATACTGCTTTGTTAAATACGGGGGACAGAGTTGAAGTGTTTTGGGCCCCTAAAGAGTAGCAGGCTGTTTGCATTAGCGTTGGAATACTAGTATAATTACCCCTGTGGGGTGGGATGATGAAAGCTGCCGACTGGCTGGCAATATTGCGGTATCTCTCGTTGGTAACGGGCATTGGCCTGACATTTGTTGTCACCCTGCTCATTGGTTGGTACCTGGGCTCCCTCTTCGGTGGCGCCTGGGTGCCTGTGGGCATTGTGGCAGGGATTTGCTCAGGAATCATGACGGTGTATGCCATGCTTAAAAAAATTTTGCCCCGGGAGTGAATATTGTGGATGAGGTCGCTGTCGTACAACGTCGCGTTATATTGCAAGCGGCCTTTGCCTCTGCGGTATTAGCTGGGTTGGCCGCTTTTTCGGGACGCTGGCCGGAAGCCTGGGGTGTGATCATTGGAACCCTTGTTGCCATTCTCAATTTTTCTTTGCTGGCGAGAAACCTTCGCAGCCTCATAGCAGAGCATCCCAAGAGGGCACAAGTTAAGGCCCGCTTGAACTATATCGGCCGCTACTTTTTGACGGCGGCGGTGCTTTTCTACTCCTTTACTGCGCCCACACTCAACATGTATGCCGTAGTGGTGGGCATGCTATTGATAAAAGCAGTCATTCTTGCAGGGGCGCTCTTTACTTTTTGCAAGGAGCGGCTGTCCCTTATCTTTCAGCATGCTCCTGAGGAAAGAGGTGATAGGTAGTTTGGAACAGGTTCTTGAAGGCCCAAAAACGGTGTTTACTGTTTTCGGCTTGCCCATTACCGAATCGGTGGTCAACACCTGGATTGTCATGGCAGTGCTGGTCGTCCTGGCCCTTATCTTCCGGCGCAATTTAAAGCTTTACCCCGATAAAAAACAAAATATCGCTGAGATAATAGTAGAAGCCCTGGACGGCCTGGTGACATCGACCATGGGGGCCAGGAATAAGAATTTTATGCCCTTTATCGGCACGGTCTTTTTGCTTATAGCCTTTTCCAACATCCTGGGCATTTTCGGTTTACGCCCCCCCACGGCGGATTTTAGCGTCACCTTTGCTTACGGTGTTGTCACCTTCTGCTGCATCCACTTCTTTGCCCTCAAGGCAAAGGGCTGGAGTTATATTAAGGGTTTTGGCCAGCCATTTATCTTTTTGTTGCCCATTAACATAATCGGAGAAGTTGCCAAACCTTTTTCCCTGGGGATGCGTCTCTTCGGCAATCTTCTGGGGGGATCGGTAATTATGGCAATGATCTCCGGAGCCATAGCCCTGTTCGTTCCCGCTGTGGCCAGCATTTACTTTGATCTCTTTTCCGGTTTTCTGCAGTCCTTTATTTTTATCATGCTTACCATGGTGTTTATTAAAATTGCTAAAGACGATGATGATTAACATATTGTTAGGAGGAAAGTAAAATGGGATGGAATGAATTAGCAGTAGCAGCTTTTGCAGTGCTTGGAGCCGGTATTGCCATGATCGGCGGAGGCTTTGGTCCGGCTATTGGCCAGGGGTATGCTGCCGGGAAGGGCGCTGAGGCCGTTGGCCGTCAGCCTGAAGCCCAGGGGAAGATTATGACTACAATGCTTTTAGGCCAGGCAGTGGCGGAAACCACCGGCATCTATTCATTAGTTGTCGCCTTGCTGCTCATCGGCATCGTGAACAGAATCCTATAAGATGGCAGATGGGGAATGGGGTGGCCCATTTCCCTTTTTCCATTACTCCGGAAGGAGGGTGCATGTTGTTAGACCTTAATCCCCAAGAATTTGTCATTACGATTATCAATTTAATCGTCTTGTATATTCTTTTGCGCGTGTTATTTTTCAAACCTGTCAGCAACTTTTTGGAGCAAAGGCGCGAGAAAGTGCATGCTGATTTGGACAATGCCAGGAGGGACAGAGAAGAGGCTCAAAGGCTTTTAGAAGAACATCGTCAGCTTGTCGCCGACAACAAGGCTGAGGCCGCAAAAATTATTGACCAAGCTGTGCGTCAGGCGGAAGGGCGCAAGGATGAGATTATCGCTGAGGCAAGCCAGGAAGCACAAGCTTTGCTGCAGCGGGCAAAAACAGAGATTGCCCAGGAGCGGGCCAAGGTTCTGCAAGAACTGCGGGCTGACATCTCAGGTTTATCTGTTGCCATTGTGGAAAAAACCCTGGCACGGACATTAACCCCACAAGACCAGCAGGCTTTTTTCGATGCTGTTCTGAAGGAAATGGATAGCTATGCAAACTAAAGCCGCCAAGCGATATGCCGCTGCCCTTCACGCCAGCGCCCGCCAGACAGAGATTACATCAGAGGTAGCCTCCCAGCTGGCAATTCTCGCGGGAATGTGGCGAGACACCCCTGAGCTCAGGGATATAATCCGCAATCCCCAAATTGAGAAGTCTTTCAAGGCAGAGATTGTGCACAAGATTAGCCGCGAACTGGACTTTCCCCAACTGCTCACTAATTTGCTGAATCTATTGTTGGACAAGGGGCGCCTGGAGATTTTACCTGCTCTTAGTGCCGAATACCAGGCCCTGGAAGACAGTGCTGCTGGCAGGGTGAGAGCCAAATGCCTGGTGGCCCACCCCCTGACAGAGGAACGGGTGGAAAAATTGCGGCGGCGTCTGTTATCTTTTAGTGGTGCCAAGGACATAATTATTTCTTTTGAAACCGATCCCTCATTACTGGCTGGATTTGTTGTCAGTATTGATGGCAAGATTATAGATGGCAGCCTCAGGGGGCGCCTGCACCGCCTGAGGCGCGCCCTGGCCCAGAAATAGCAGAGAGGTGATGGCCTGTGCAGATCAGACCAGAAGAAATAAGCAGCATTATTAAAAAGCAGATTGAAAACTATCATTTAGACCTGGATATATCGGAGATGGGAACCGTGGTGTACATAGGCGATGGCATTGCCAGGATTCATGGCCTGCAAAATGCCATGTCCGGTGAGCTCCTGGAGTTTCCCAACTCTGTTTATGGTATGGTTCTCAACCTGGAGGAAGACAGTGTCGGCGCCGTCATTCTGGGGGACTATCTCGGCATAAAAGAAGGAGACACCGTCAAACGGACCGGTCGCATCACCCAGGTGCCGGTAGGGGAAAGCCTTATTGGCCGCGTGGTCAATGCTTTGGGGCAGCCCGTTGACGGCAAGGGCCCCATTGAAACAGATTTATTCCGCAACATTGAAAGTCCCGCCCCCGGTGTCACGGAAAGAGAGCCAGTGCACCAGGCTCTGCAAACTGGTCTCAAGGCACTGGACTCGATGGTTCCCATTGGCAGAGGACAGCGGGAATTGATTATTGGCGACCGGGGAACAGGCAAGACTGCAATTGCAGTGGACACCATCATTAACCAGAAGGATTCCGATGTCTACTGTATATACGTTGCCATCGGCCAAAAGGCTTCTACGGTGGCCAGAGTAGTGGAGGTTCTCCGCAACGCAGGGGCTATGGACTACACAACGGTGGTCATGGCTGCAGCCAGCGAACCTGCACCCATGTTATACGTCGCTCCCTATGCCGGCTGTGCCATGGGAGAGCACTTTATGTACAATGGCAAGGATGTGCTGGTAATCTACGACGACCTGTCCAAGCATGCTGTTGCTTATCGGGAGATGTCGCTGTTGTTGCGCAGGCCACCGGGCAGGGAGGCCTATCCCGGAGATGTATTTTATCTGCATTCCCGCCTGCTGGAGCGGGCTGCCAAATTAAATGCAGAACGTGGCGGCGGCTCTTTGACGGCCTTGCCAATAATTGAAACTCAGGCCGGGGACATATCGGCCTATATTCCCACCAACGTCATTTCCATCACCGACGGCCAAATATTCCTGGAAACTGACCTTTTCTTTGCCGGTGTCCGTCCTGCCGTCAATGTAGGTTTTTCAGTTTCCCGGGTTGGCGGCAACGCCCAGATAAAGGCTATGCGCAAGGTGGCAGGACGCCTGCGTCTCGACCTGGCCCAATTCCGGGAATTGGAGGCCTTTGCCCAGTTTGGCACCGATCTCGACAAAGCGACCCAAGCGAGAATTATTCGGGGTCAGCGCACCGCTGAGATTCTTAAGCAGGACCAATATGTGCCCCTGCCCATTGAAAAACAGGTGATGATTATCTACACCGCCATTCATGGTTACCTGGACGATATTGCTTTGGAGACAGTGGCGAAATTTGAGGAAGAATTCTTCCGCTACATGGATCAGCAACACAGAGAGATTGGGCAGCGCATTGCCGAAACCAAGGATTTGGATGCAGAAACCGAAAAAGAGCTGCAGCAGGCGATATTGGCCTTTAAAGAGCAGTTTGTCATTTAGGGGGGAGCGAAATGGCCAACACCCGCGATATTAAAAGGCGCATCTCCAGCGTCGAAAGCATCGGGCAGATTACCAAGGCCATGGAGATGGTGGCGGCAGCGAAGTTGCGCCGGGCCCAAGCCAGTGTAATTGCTTCCAGGCCCTACACCTTCCTCCAGACTCAGCTGGTCAGCAGGCTGCAGAAAGCCGGTCTCGAGACCAGTAATCAGTTGCTGGAGCCGGGAAACGGGCCAGGGGCTTATATCGTCATTGCCGGCCAACGGGGTTTAAGCGGAGCATACAATGCCAACATCCTTCGCTTTGCCCAGCAAGTTGTAGGTTCGGGGCAGGTTATTGCAGTGGGCCGCAAAGCAAAGGACTTTTTCGCCAAGAAAGGGCAGCAAATCATAGGGGAGTACAGGCTGAAGTATGAGGCTCCCACCTATGCCGATGCCGTTAATATTCTAAAACCCCTGATTGGCTACTTCCGGGATGGTATCATTGGGTCCCTGCACCTGGTCTATACGGAGTTTATCAGTGTCCTCAACCACAGGCCTGCGGTCGTGCAGTTGCTGCCAATTACAGGTGCAGTGGACACTGCTGATTCAGAATCCTATATTTACGAGCCTTCACCCGAGGCAGTACTGGAGAGGCTCCTGCCCCGCTATTTAACGGCCTTGGTTTTTCAGGGGCTGTTAGAGGCTAAGGCCTCGGAGTACAGTGCCCAACGGACAGCAATGAAGTCCGCTACAGATAACGCATCCGAGATGATCGAGCAGCTCACTTTATCATATAACCGGGCTCGCCAGACTGCCATTACCCAGGAAATACTGGAGGTAGTAAACGGCGCCCAGGCTCTTGAAGGATAAGGAGGAAGCCTTTTGAATACAGGAAAAGTTGTTCAGGTTATTGGCCCTGTTGTTGATGTCAAGTTCGAAAGGGAATTGCCGCAAATTTACAACGCCCTTGAAGTTTCCCGTGCCGATGGCAAGGTCTTGGTATTGGAAGCTGCCCAGCATGTGGGCAGCGACATAGTCCGCTGTGTAGCCATGGCCTCAACCGATGGTTTAGTTCGGGGGACAGAGGTCAGGGATACCGGCGGCCCCATTGCCGTCCCCGTTGGCCCTGCCACCCTCGGCCGTTTGCTCAATGTCCTGGGCCAGCCCATCGATGATGGCGGAGAAGTTGAGGGAGAGGAGTATTGGCCTATTCACCGCCCTGCCCCCAGTTTTGAAGAGCAGCGTCCCGCCACTGAGGTGCTGGAAACAGGTATTAAAGTTATCGACCTCCTCCTTCCCTATTCCCGCGGGGGGAAAGTGGGGCTTTTCGGTGGCGCCGGCGTTGGCAAAACCGTCTTGATCATGGAACTTATCCGCAATATCGCATACGAACACGGGGGGTACTCAGTATTTGCCGGGGTAGGTGAAAGGACCCGGGAGGGCAATGACTTGTGGAATGAGATGCGGGAATCCGGGGTTATCGACAAGACTGCCATGGTCTTTGGGCAGATGAATGAGCCTCCGGGAGCAAGGCAGAGGGTAGGCCTCACCGGCCTGACCCTGGCAGAGTACTTCCGGGATGCAGAGGGCCAGGACGTCCTTCTCTTTATCGACAACATCTTCCGTTTTACCCAGGCAGGCTCTGAAGTGTCTGCACTGTTGGGAAGAATGCCCTCGGCCGTCGGCTACCAGCCCACCCTGCAGACAGAAATGGGCCAGCTTCAGGAGAGGATTACTTCCACCACCAAGGGCTCAATCACTTCGGTGCAGGCTATTTATGTCCCCGCCGACGACCCCACCGACCCTGCACCAGCCACTACCTTTGCCCATCTGGATGCCACCACATATCTGTCCCGGAGCATTTCTGAACAGGGTATCTATCCTGCCGTTGACCCCCTGGAATCTTCCTCCAGAATCCTCGATCCCCAGACTCTTGGCAAGGAGCACTACCAGGTAGCCAGGGAAGTACAGGGAGTATTGCAAAGATACAAGGAGCTCCAGGACATAATTGCCATCCTCGGCATGGATGAACTGAGCGATGAGGATAAATTGGTGGTTTCCAGGGCCAGAAAGATCCAGCGTTTCCTTTCGCAGCCCCTGTTTGTTGCCGAGGCCTTTACAGGCACCCCCGGAGCTTATGTCCCGCTCAAGGAAACTGTCCGCAGTTTCAGGGAAATATTGGATGGCAAGCATGACATCTTGCCGGAAGCTGCATTCTACATGGTAGGGACCATCGAGGATGCTGTCAAAAAGGCAGAAACACTGTAAGGGGGTATTGTCATCAGCGACAAGACTATTGAACTCACCGTCGTCACTCCCGAACGCCAAGTATTTCAGGACTCGGTGAATATGGTTATTGTACAGACCCTGGATGGGGAAATGGGAGTGTTGCCGGGGCACATTCCCCTGGTGGCGCCCCTGGACATTGGCCCAATGCGGATTAAGACCGGAGAGGTTGAGCGCCGGGCTGCCATTAACGGCGGGTTTATCGAGGTTACTGGCTCCCGGGTTATAGTGCTCTCTGAAGCAGCGGAAATGGCGGAAGAGATTGACGTTGCCAGGGCGAAATCTGCCCGCCAGCGGGCAGAGGCGCGGTTAGAAGCCCAACAGGCAGAAATAGACTTTGCCAGGGCCCAGGCGGCGCTGAAGCGAGCCCTTACCCGCCTTAAGGTTGCTGGCCATGAAGGATGACAATTTCAGCAACAAGTCTCTTCTTGAAAGGGCTGTCCTGGCAGGAATATACGGCCCTCCGGAACTGAAAAGAGAAGAACGCCGCTACTACCTCGGCCAATTCAGGGAGCGAGTAATCAAGGTCCTTACTCTTGAGCAAATTGCTGAACCCGGGGTTTACCCGGAAATTCAGGAGGCCATGGCTCACCCCATGGCCCGGCGTGTGCTTATTAGCCGCAGGGCAGTATTGTCTGCTGCGCAAAAATATGTGCAGCTGGCGCGAAAGTACCACCTTGAATTTACAATTGTCGACAGCCCCGAATATTCAGGGCCCGTGGGGCTGGTGGTGGCGGCGGGGAAAGCAGTGGACGCGGGGGAAATAACAGTCCCCAGCCGGAGGGAGCGCCTGCTGGCCTTGGGCATTCCCCGGGAGATTGTTGATTCTCCTGGAAAGACACTGTGCAAGCCTTGCCTGGATCTGCTGCGGGAAAAGGCTCCTGAAGAAGCGAAAAGGTATCGTCGGGAAAATATTATTGACCGTTTTCTGGGCCACCGCTGCCCATGTAAAACCAGGACAGGATCTTGAGATCCTGTTTTTCTTCCCCGGGAATATTTTGGGAGATATATGTCAACCATTATATACGAGGAGGGGAAGAAGATGAAAAAAATATCGGCAATTATTCTGGTATTCCTGGTGCTGGCAGGTTGGTCCCGCTGGGGGGCAAAGGAAGAAGCCCCAGCAACCAGTTCCGAGATTGAATTGTTGTCGGGGGCGTTGTCTGCCGCTGGCGCTCAGCCCCTGGGGGGGGAACTTCATGCCTGGGCCAGGAGCAGCGGGGAAAGCTCTCTGCTGGAAATAGAAGCGACCGTTGAGGCTATGGTCCGGGAATTTGGGCTCAAGCGGCAGGAATACGAGATTAATTCCCGTTCCAGCGGGCAATATACTTACGCACAAATGGAAGGTGATTTGGGCTCGGGAGTGGTACGGGTGACTGCAACGTCCCAGGGGCTGGAAACAACCATAGAAGTGGACTTATATCAGTGCCCGGTGGAGGAACTGGCAGCGAAAGCTTCCTGCCTGAAAAAGGCCTTTGCCACCCTGGGGGCAGCAGGGAAAGACGTTAAAATTACCACTTGCCTGGAGGGCACCCTTAATGCTAGACTTAAAAACTGCGACAAGTTAAATCTTGTCTATGTTGTATTTAATTCCATTAAAGCTAATTATCGTGGAGCTGTAGAGGCAAAAGGGGTTTCCCAATGGAGCGGCTGGACTCCCCTCATCCCCGATGCAGTGGATGCAGGCGGGAAACTGGTAAATTTCGGCCTATCCCTGCGCTGGGAAGCAGATGCCAGCATGCATATCCTGCGTGTAGCTACGCCGGTTTTGCCATCCAGCTACTAAACAGGGCAGCTCATCGCGGCAGGAGGAATTCCATGGAAAAGATCTATGTCCGGGGTGGCAACACCCTGCAGGGAACAATAAAAATCGATGGGGCCAAAAATTCGGCTTTGCCGATTTTGGCTGCTTCTTTGCTGACATCTGGCCCCAATCTCTTCGAAGATGTGCCTGCTCTGGAAGATGTTAATACTATTTGCCAGCTGCTGGAGCAACTGGGGGTGGAAGTTTCCTGGCTGAAACCGGGGACGCTCAGAATAGATGCTGCCCATATCAATACCTGCGAAACCCCCTACGAACTTGTGCGCAAGATGCGGGCATCTTTCCTGGTAATGGGCCCCCTCCTGGCCCGCAATGGCCGGGCCAGGGTTTCTTTGCCTGGGGGGTGCAATATTGGCACCCGCCCCATTGACCTGCACCTCAAAGGCTTTATGGCCTTGGGGGCGGAAGTGGTTATGGGTCACGGCTATATTGAAGCTATGGCACCCAGGCTCACCGGCAGCAGGATCTACCTGGACTTTCCCAGTGTTGGTGCTACCGAGAACATCATGATGGCAGCCACTTTAGCCCAGGGCACTACTATTATTGAAAATGCCGCTGCCGAGCCCGAGATTGTCGACCTGGCAAACTACCTTAACGCAGCAGGGGCGAATGTCAGGGGGGCAGGAACCAGCCTCATTCGCATCACAGGCGTGGAGGCCCTGACTGGCACCAATTATACTGTTATACCTGACCGCATTGAAGCAGGTACGTATATTGCCGCTGTTGCCGCTGCCGGCGGACAAGTGCAACTTACCAATGTCGTTGTCGACCACCTTAAACCGGTAATAGCCAAATTTGAAGAAGTGGGCGTCACAATACTGGAACAAGGGGACGGCCTCCTGGTTATTGGCAATAAGCCCCTCAGCGCAACAGACGTAAAGACCCTTCCCTATCCTGGTTTTCCCACGGATATGCAGGCGCAGATTACTGCCGTCCTGACAACAGCTCGGGGTATTAGTCTGGTGACAGAAACCATCTTTGAGAACAGGTTTATGCACGTGGATGAACTCAAGCGGATGAACGCCAAGGTCAAGATCGATGGCCGCAGCGCAGTCATCGAAGGCGTTCCCCGCCTTACGGGCGCTCAGGTAAATGCCAGCGACCTCAGGGCGGGGGCAGCTCTGGTGATAGCCGGACTGGCGGCCGAGGGCGTTACCGAGGTAGGCAATATTCATCATATTGACCGGGGGTACCACGACCTGGTTGGAAAACTAAGAGCCCTGGGGGCAGACATATGGAGAGAATAGCCGGAAACGGCTATTTTTTTTGCAGTCTATATTCCCTGTTGCTTACATATTATGGGGCAGGAGGGATAGTATGCTGAAGAAAACAGGCTTGGTTCTGCTGGTTATGCTGGTGCTCTTATTAATTCTGCCGGCTTTAATTGTAAAAAGCTGTGGCGGCAGGATATTGCCTGATGTAAAAGTTGATCCTATAACAATTTCAGTCTGGAACCACAAAACTGAAGAATTGATTACCATGCCCCTGGGGGAATACCTTGGGGGGGTGGTGGCGGCAGAGATGCCTGCCCAGTTTCACATTGAAGCCTTGAAAGCCCAGGCCATTGTTGCCAGAACGTATACCATAGCGAAATTGAGAGCCAGTGGTGGCGGAGGATGCAATCGCCATCCGGAAGCGGATATTTGCACTGATCACACTCATTGTCAGGCATGGACCTCCAAGGAAGCTGCCGCAGCTAATTGGCCCTTTTTCCGGCAGCGAACCTACTGGCGCAAAATAGTGCGGGCCGTGACTGAAACTCAAAATCTAGTAATTACTTTTGAGGGGAAATTAATCGACGCAGTTTATCATTCAACCTGCGGAGGAAGCACGGAGAATTCTGAAGACGTCTGGTCAAATAAGGTGGCTTATCTGCGCGCAGTGCAGTGTGATTATTGCCGCTTCTCCCCCCGCTATACCGAGACAGTGCGCTTAACTGCCGCTGAAGTGGCGGATAAGTTGGGCGTTCCCCTGGCGGAGCTGAAAATCAATGTCCTGGAACGCTCCTCCACCGGCCGGATTATCAACGTCAATACCGGCAAGGAAATTATTCGCGGCCTGGAGTTCCGAGGCCGCCTGGGACTTAGGTCCAGCAAAGTATCCTGGCTGCAAGAAGAGGAAGAATACAGCTTCACGACGGTCGGTTACGGACATGCTGTAGGCATGTGCCAGTATGGAGCCGATGGCATGGCAAGGCAGGGGTACACCGCCCTTGATATAATCGGCACCTACTATACGGGAGTTCAGGTGGTCTCAGTGCAGACAGGCGAATAAACAGGCATGTCCGGGGTAGAATAAGCCCCGAGGTGAAGGACTTGAATACAAAACCGAAAATCCCAAAACAAATAAAAAATGCCCTGTTTGGGTTGGCCAATTGGATCAGCCAAGGCTGGAAGGCAATGTCTCCCGGGTTGCGCTATGCCCTGGTGTACTTTGTGTGTGTCATTGTTGTGGCTGGACTTGTTTTCTGGCAATACAGCCCGGCTAAGACCTTGCTGTTTGATCCCGGAACAAAAGGGGAGAGTCCCGAGGGTCCTGATTTACCCCCCGAGGAGCAAGAAGAAACTGGTTCTGAAGAAGCGCCCTATATTTCTTTGGCGGCTTTCGAAACAAGACAAGAAACCTTAGCACTCCCTGTCCAGGGTACGGTTCTCCTGAACTGGGGCGAGGTATTTTCCTCGGGATACCACCGCATTTCTGAGGGAGTACACTTCAGCGGCACCCGCGGGGATGCTGTCTATGCTGCCTTTGCAGGGCAGGTAACTGCGGTAATTGAGCCCGGGGAGTATCAAGCAGGGGAAGTCTGGATCAACCATGGTGATTTTGAGACCCGCTATATCAATGTGGAGTTTATTGAGGTACAAGAGGGGGATATTGTCGGCACCAACCAAAAAATAGGGGAGCTGGCAGCGAAGATACGGGGTGGCCACGCCGAGGATTACCTGATTTTTGAAGTCCGGAATGCCCAGGGAGAACCTGTCGACCCGCTGGCATATATGTGCCTGGACCAGTAAGGGCTTTTCCAGCTGGATTGGTCTACTGGGTTGCTGAGGGACATATAAATTGAACAGTAGTAAGGTTAGGAGGGCAGAGGAATGAATGATTATATCTGGCAGCGGGTAATCGATATTGCCAATTACGTTCTCACCACCGGGGAAACGGTACGGGCGGTGGCAGAGGCTTTCGGAGTCAGCAAGAGCACCGTCCACAAGGACATAACCGAACGCCTGAGCCAAATCAACCCCGGACTGGCCAAGCAGGTAAAGGCTGTTCTCGAGATAAACAAGGCGGAACGCCATTTACGGGGCGGAGAAGCTACGCGGAGAAAGTATCGCGGAAAAGAAGAAAAAGTTGGATAAATGCAGGAGTCGCACTGCCCGTTGTAGAATTATGTCTAGGACAATGCAGCAGTATATTTAACAAAGGGGGATTCTTCGTGCTTGGCTTCTCCAGGGACATAGGTGTTGATCTCGGAACCGCCACTGTTTTAGTGTATATTAAGGGAAAAGGCATTGTATTACATGAACCTTCTGTTGTAGCGCTGGACAGCCAGACCAATCGCGTCGTGGCTGTGGGACATGAAGCCAGCAAGATGCTTGGGCGCACCCCGGGGAATATCAAGGCCGTTCGCCCCCTTAAAGAAGGGGTAATAGCGGATTTTGACGTCACCGAATTGATGCTGAAGCATTTTCTCTCCAAGGTTTGCCGGAATATCCTGACCAAACCAAGGATAATGGTGTGTGTGCCGGCTGGGATTACTTCTGTTGAAGAAAGGGCTGTCCTCACTGCTGTAAAGCGTTCTGGCGCCCGGGAGATATACCTTATTGAAGAACCCAGGGCAGCTGCCCTGGGAGCGGGACTGGAAATCTTTCAGCCGGTAGGCAGTATGGTAATTGACATTGGCGGCGGCACATGTGACATAGCGATTATGTCTATGGGAGATATTGTGCAAAGCGCATCTAACCGCACTGGCGGAGACTGCTTTGATGAATACATTGCCCGCTATGTCCGGGATAAGTACAAGGTAATGATTGGCGAACGCACAGCAGAAGAAATCAAAGTTAAAATCGCCTCGGTTCACCCCCAGGGGCGCAAAGATAGAATGGAAGTCCGGGGCAGGGATCTCGTAACGGGCTTACCTAAGAGCATACCCATTACTTCCAAAGAAGCCGGGGAAGCTTTAACAGATCCTGTTAACAGCATTGTGCAAACCATAGTTCAGGTTATGGAAGCCACTCCACCCGAATTGCACTCAGATATTATGGAGAAGGGTATTGTCCTCTCAGGAGGCGGAGCTCTCCTCCACGGACTGGATGTATATCTATCCCAACGCCTGGGCACGCCGGTGATTATCGCTGAGAATCCCATTTCCTGCGTCGTCAACGGGACCGGCCGGGCATTGGAATTGCTGGATTACATCAAGGATTCCCTCATCAACGACAAGATGATCAGCTAGGGCTTATTGGTTTGCAAAGGGGGTAATAATTTGCTCAGCGGCAAACAAAAATCATATCTGCGCTCCCTGGCAAATACACTGGAGCCTATAATCCAGGTTGGCAAGGGTGGAGTTACCGAGACAGTGGCTTCTGCAACAGATCAGGCTCTGGTCGCCCGGGAAATTGTTAAAATCTCTGTCCTCAATAATTGCCTGGATCCTGTAGACGTAGTGGCTCAGGATTTGGTAAAAGCCACTGACAGTTATTTAGTGCAGCAGGTGGGCAGGAAAATCGTCCTCTACCGGCCTAACCTGGAAAATCCCGTCATTCAGTTTCCCCCAGGCTTGTGACCTTAAGATGAATATGATTAAACCAGGATCCTTCCTGGTTTATCTTAAATTATGGTGGAGAAGGAAATGGGCGGGGATTTACAGAATATAAATATATACCATCAAGCAGGGGGGTATTGACATTGGGCAATATTAGGATTATGCATACTTCCGGCCTCCATCTTGCCTCTTCTTTTAAGGGGCTGCCTGCTCATTTGGGGAACCTGCGGCGTCGGGACTTGACTCAGACCCTGGGGAGGTTGACAGATATCTGCAGGAATGAGCAAACAGATTTGTTCCTTATCTCGGGAGATATTTGGGAACAGGCAAACACCACCCGACCGCTGGTGGATTTTATTGCCGACCAGTTCCGAAAAATACCTGCCACCAAGGTCTTGATCGCCCCCGGCAAAACCGATGGCAAGTATGAGGACAGTTTTCTGTCCCATTACCCCTGGCCAGAAAATGTCCATATATTTTCCGGGGATTTGTCCTGCATTGAGTTGCCCCATCTTAACCTGCAAGCTTACGGAATGGCCTGGGAGGCAACTGCCCATCACACCCCCAACTGGAGCCTCCTTGCCGACCAAGCCACCCACGGCAGGCAAATTCTCATTGTCGCTTACGGCAATCCTGATAGCCTGGCTATTCCACAGTGGCTTCTCAGCATAAAAAACATTATCTACATTGCCTTGGGGGGAGAACAGCAGTATACTCACTGGGGAGAAAAGGTTTGTGATCCTGGCCATCCCGAACCTCTTGATTTTTCCTGTACCGGCACTTACGGAGTGTTGACGGGCATAATTGGCAGCACTCATGCCCTGGAACTCATGCCCACTGCCAGTCGGATGTTTCATTCCCTGGACATCGACGTCAGAAACTGCAGTAATATTGAAGAAGTTGCCGGGGAAATTGCCAAGGCTCTTTCGGATTATGAGGCCGACAGGGACCTCTTTGAGCTAAGGCTTAAAGGAATCCGTCCCCGGAGCGAATGGGACATGTCGCAGCTGCAGTCTATG
>JAAYHI010000069.1 GCA_012727415.1 Bacillota bacterium | reverse complement strand
GTAACGTGAGGACCTTCTACCTCATGGTCAATGGCTTTGCCAATGTCATGGAGCAGGCCCCCGCGCTTGGCAAGTTTGACGTCGGCACCGATTTCCGCAGCAATCATGCCTGCAAGGTGGCTGACTTCCAAGGAATGCTTGAGGACATTTTGTCCGTAACTTGTCCTGTAATTGAGCCTGCCCAGGAGTCTTACCAACTCAGGGTGAAGGCCGTGAATACCCGTGTC
Source organism: Bacillota bacterium (assembly GCA_012727415.1). Classification (GTDB taxonomy): domain Bacteria; phylum Bacillota; class Proteinivoracia; order UBA4975; family UBA4975; genus UBA4975. The sequence continues at coordinate 12,492 of JAAYHI010000069.1, read as the reverse complement.
GAAGGTAGCTTGTTCGCCCATCTCTTTGATATGAGCATCTACTTCCTTTTGGGCCCGATTGACCATTTCTTCAATGCGTCCGGGGTGAATGCGCCCATCAGCGATAAGTTTTTCCAGGGCGATTCTGGCCACCTCGCGGCGAACGGGATCAAACCCGGAGATGATGACAGCTTCCGGGGTGTCGTCAATAATTAAGTCAATACCCGTTAAGGTTTCCAAAGCTCTGATGTTTCTGCCTTCACGGCCGATAATTCGGCCCTTCATCTCGTCATTGGGCAAGCTGACAACAGAGACTGTGGTTTCGGCAACATGATCAGCAGCATAACGCTGAATAGAGCGGGAGATAATTTCTCGCGCCCGCTTCTCGGCTTCCTGCTTAGTCTCATTCTCAATATCCTTAATGAGCTGTGCAGCCTCGTGACGGGCTTCTTTTTCGATGTTGCGCAACAACAGTTCCCGGGCTTCATCGCGGGAAAGGCCGGACAGGCGTTCCAATTCCGCTATTTGTTGCTGATGCAACTTCTGAATATTCTGGTTTGCTGCTTCCAGCTCCGCTTCTTTGTTGCGCAGTATTTCTTCTTTCTTTTCAACACTTTCCAGCTTACGGTCCAGAGCCTCTTCCTTTTGCAACAGGCGCTTATCCACACGCTGCTGCTCTTGACGGCGTTCCCTGATCTCGTTGTCTAACTCAGTTCTAAGCTTGTGAATTTCCTCTTTGGCTTCAAGGATAGCCTCGCGTTTTTTGGAATCGGCTTCTTTAATGGCATCAGCAATTAATTTCTTTGCTGCTTCCTCTGCAGAAGCAATTTTGGCTTCCGCCAGCATCTTGCGCACAACATAACCGGCGGCGGCACTAAGTGCTGAAGCTACAACTACAATTAATACTACAAATGGTGTTGAAATAGTGGTCACCTCCTCAAATAAAATAAGCCAGGGTTCCCCTGGCTCCTCATCTATAAAAAAGGATAATCTGCTGCTGTAAACCTTTATCCTTGTTTATATATCAAAATGCCACCAGGGGCAAAACATAAAGTAATTTTGTGGAAATACCAACATCAATTTTATAGGTTTTTTATTCCCCTGTCAAGTTTTCATAATATCTCTTGACTCGTTCAATGACGGGGACAGAGAATCCCCGATAGCGGAGAAACCGGAAGAGTTTGCCCCGGGACCATTGAGCGGCAGGGCGACCGGCAAGAAGTGCCATGGCCAGTTCATACTCGGTATCATCGTCGAGAATAAAAAGGACTTCTTCGATGATTTCCCTGGCGACACCCCGGGCTTGCAGTTCCCGGTAAAGGCGATCCCTTCCCCGGGGCTTGCATCTCATGGTGTATTCTACCCATTGGCTTGCAGTTTTCCTGTCATTGAGCAAATCCAGTTCCAACAGACGCAGGACGGCTTCCTCGGTTTCTTCCCGGGAGTAGCCCTTCCGCCGCAAGTAGTCAGTGGTCTCCTGCACCGTCCTGTTGCGGGCGGTGAGATAATTCAATGCCTGGGAAAAGGCTGTTGCCATCTACTCATCCTTTTCCGGAGCCAATAAATTCAATTGATAATGCTCCCGAACCTTTTTCTCTATCAAATCAGTCAGTTCCGGGTTGTTTTTGAGAAATTCCTTGGCATTTTCCCGCCCCTGGCCCAATCTTTCCGAGTCCAGAGAATACCAGGCTCCGCTTTTGCTGATGATGCCAAGATCAGCGGCAACATCCAAAACCGAGCCCTCCCGGGATATGCCTTCCCCATACATGATGTCAAATTCGGCTTGCTTGAAAGGCGGGGCAATCTTGTTTTTGACAACTTTGGCCCGGGTTCTGTTGCCAATCATCTCATTGCCCTGTTTCAAGGTCTCGATTCTGCGAATGTCCAGGCGCACCGAAGCGTAAAACTTAAGGGCCCTGCCGCCAGGAGTGACTTCGGGGTTGCCAAACATAACTCCGACCTTATCCCGAATTTGATTGATGAAAACAGCTACCGTCCCAGACTTGCTAATTGCCCCGGACAGTTTGCGCAGGGCCTGAGACATGAGGCGGGCCTGAAGGCCGACATGGGAATCCCCCATATCCCCTTCTATTTCAGCTTTGGGAACAAGGGCAGCTACCGAGTCAATAACAACAACATCGATAGCGCCGCTGCGCACAAGGGCTTCAGCGATTTCCAGTGCCTGTTCCCCTGTATCAGGCTGCGAAACATAGAGCTCGTCCACATTTACCCCAAGGTTTTTGGCGTATACAGGATCCAGGGCGTGCTCAGCGTCAATAAAGGCGGCGGTACCGCCCAGCCTTTGCGCTTCAGCCACTAAATGCAAGGCCACTGTCGTCTTGCCGGAAGACTCCGGCCCAAAGATTTCTACAACTCTCCCCCGGGGGTACCCGCCTGCTCCCAAGGCTATATCCAAGGCCAGACAGCCGCTGGGGATTACCGACACGTTAAGGGATGCATCTTCTCCTAATTTCATGATTGAGCCCTTGCCAAACTGCCGCTCAATCTGCTGGATTGCAATATCAAGAGCCTTTTGCCGATCCACTAAGGCCACCCTCCCAAAATAATATATTTAGTTAAATTATAGAACATTTATTCGCCTCTAGCAAGCCATTTCCTGCTTTTTGCTGTTATTCCCCCGGACCCTCTCCGTCTTCTGCGGCAAAGGGGCCAGGAGCAGCCAGCCGCTTCCGCTCCAGGATGAATCCGGCATTTTGTTGGTTAAAGGCAATGCTGTCGGCAGCAGTTATCTGCCAATTTTCCCCCTGGCGATGCATATGCAGCAGAACCATTGTGTAGGGAATCTGTTCGCTGGTCATCAGCCCTCTGATTCCTGCACCGCCAGTGGTACCTGCATCAATTATTGCTGCCTTATTCAGGGTGCGAATATCTACCCTGTGGCTGTGGCCATGCAGCAAAGTTACCGGCCAATGGCTGAACTCCTCCACAACTTCCCGGTGATGAGAAACAATCAGCGCAGGCTTCTTTTCCTCTTGTTGAATGATCTCTAGCAAGCGGGAAGCTGCTTCCCGGTATTCTTCGGGAGAGGGCACCCGCATTTCGGTGCCAGCTGCTGCCGGGTCGCCAATCCCTGCTATGGTCAAGTCGAACTCCTCAAGGTAGATTATGCCTGCTTCCAGCACAGTGACATTTTCCAACTCTTTCAAGGCCGAAATTACCGCAGGAGAATCATGGTTGCCCGGCACGAAAATCCAGGGTAAGCTGCTGTCGCTGATCTTGCGCAACAGTTCCCCCTCTAAGGGTGTGCCATAATCAGTGGCATCGCCGGTGTCAATTATTAAATCTGCCGCAAAAGCTGCAGCCATTTGGGAAGCCAGAGAAATTCCCAGGGGGTTGTTATGTACATCTGAGACGTGCAGAATCTTTAGTTCTCCTTCCACCGGTGCATTCTCTGCCCCTACCAGGCTGAGGGACTCGAACATCAAGGTCAGATTGGCTGCGACAATCCTGAGGGTGTCATCTAGACTTTCTACCGCCAGCAAGGCTTCCTCGGCAACACCCAACAGCCATGGTGCAGCCTCGACGACGCCAGTAAATTCCGGCTCCTGAAAAGCCCTTTCATTATAGGTAAATACCGCCCCACAAATCAATATGGCAAAGGTCAACAGTCCAGCCAGCCCCGAGAGCAGGGCGTGACTTGGCCTGCGAAACAAAAGGTAGCCCAGGACGCCCCCCCCTAACAGGGCCAAAAACAACAAGCGCACCACATAAGCCAGAAGTTGGGAGCGAAAAGAGGCTTCAATTTCCGGAAAAATGCTTATGGGTTGCTGGGAGACCAGTGCTTTTAGCCTGTCAAGATTGATGTCCTTTAAAGCAATGCGAAACCGCAGGGGAAAAAGATGGGTCTTTGCCCGAATAGTGCCCAGGGGAGGTATGGCCAGTTCTGTATATCCACCTTGCAAAAGCGAAGTGGACAGAGTGAGATCTAAAGCTCTCGCATTTATGTCCTGAGAGGACAGGAGCGATACCAGGACCACAGCCCCCAGTATCCCCACCAGGATTATTTTCAAGACGCCGGCAGAATCAGGCATTGTACCACCTCGCGATATAGGCCAAGAGAAAGTCGATACCAGCATTCACTGCTGCTTCCTTAATAGTCTGCCTGTCTCCGGCGAAATTAATCTGTCTCACCTCCTCCTGCCCCAATCCGGTTATGCTGATAAAAATTTGGCCCACCCCGATGCTTTCGGCAGGACTGGCAGGCCCCAAGGCGCCTGTAACCGCCAGCGCCAGATCAGTCCCTAACAGAGACTTTGCCTGGGCAGCCATGGCCACTGTCAACTTCTCCCCCACAGCACCCGGAGGAATATCCTCTGCAGGCAGATTGAGCAGGATGCTCTTGGCTTCCGGGGTATAAGCCACCACAGCTCCGACAAAGACCTGACTGGCCCCGGGAACATCGGTAATCCTGTCGGCAATGCCACCGCCTGTACATGACTCTGCGGTGCACAGGGAAAGTTTGTGCTTGTGCAATTCGTTCACTAAGGCGGCGGCCTTATCCAGTTTCTCCATGGGTTTGCCTCCTGGTTATGTAGTGATAAGCCTGTAAAGGCTTATCCGCATAGCATCAGCTGGCGAAATTCCTCGCCGGAAATCCGTTCCCGCTCTGCCAGAATAGCCGCAGCCCTGTCCAGGGCGTCCCGGTGGCTGGCGAGAATGGCCCTGGTTTTTTCGCGGTTCTCCTGGACTATTTCCCTGCTGACTGTATTGAACTCCTGTTTATCGACCCGGTCTATATTAATTATACCTAATCGGGACAGACCGTGGGCAATAATATTCTCACTGATTTCCACCGCCCGCTGATAGTCATTGGCGGCCCCGGTGCTGCCTTCGCCCAAAACCAGTTCCTCAGCAGCACCCCCTGCGAGAAGGACACATAACTGCTTCTCCAGATAGGATTTTGTCGGCAGAACCGGAGCAACATCTTCCTTTTGGCGAATAAAGCCCAGGGTCCTCGACCGGGGAACTACAGTTACCGTTGAAACAGAGCCGGGGAAAAGCAATTCGCTGATGAGGGCATGTCCTGCTTCATGAATTGCCACCCGCTCTTTCTCAGCAGAAGAAAGCAAGCCTTCCCGGACACCGCCCAACTGAACCTTGTCAATGGATTCAAGAAAGTCATTGTGTTTGATACAGTCATCTCCCCTGCGCATGGCTTGAATGGCAGCCTCATTGGCTAAATTCGCAAGATGGGCCCCTGAAAAACCATAAGTCTGGTGGGCGATGTCCGTTAAATCCACATCCTCGGCCAGAGGCTTACCCTGGCAGTGAATCTTTAGGATTGCCAGTCTGCCCTCCAAATCCGGAAGGCCAATGTCGACAATTCTGTCAAAACGGCCGGGTCTGAGAAGAGCCTCGTCAAGAAGATCAGCCCTGTTGGTTGCTGCCAGGACGAATATCTTTACATCGCTGGTATCCTCTATGCCGTCCAGTTCTACCAGGAGCTGGTTGAGGGTCTGGTCATACTCCATATGGCTCTCAACTTTGCCCCTTTTTGCCCCCACAACATCCATTTCATCGATAAAGATCAAAGCCGAATCTTTGCCATGTCTGCGGGCAAGGCGCCGGGCTTTGCTGAATAAATCCCGCACCCGTTTGGCACCGACACCGGCATACATTTCCACGAACTCACTGCCGGAAGCAGCCAAAAACACTGAATCAGTGTAGTTGGCGGCGGCCCTTGCCATCAGCGTCTTGCCGGTTCCCGGCGGTCCCTGCAGCAGGATGCCCCCCAAGGGCTTAATTCCCAGCTTGATGTCCCGGGAAGACTGCAACAAGTGCAAAGCTTCCATCAAATCTTCCTTGGCCTCATCCTGGCCCCCCACCACATCAAAGCTGATATCCGAAAGCGTTCCTTTTTCTGACGAATACTTGCTGCTGCTGCCAATTTTTCCGAAGAGTTCAAAGCGGGTAGCCAGCAACAGGCCAATAACTGATACTAACAGATAGGGCATGACATTAACACCGTTTATAGCCAGTACTGCAAAAGCGGCCACTGCTACAGCCGCTGCTAATTCTTTCATGGAATCACCTCCAAAGCCTGCTGGACAATATGATCTTCACTGCTGTTTCCAACCTCGGCCACCAGCCTGTCCCCCCACAAAACGAGGGTTGAGTTGTACCCATGCTCCCGAGCCAGGACCTCAAGCTTCAGGCTGGCCTCATAGTATTGATGTGTTGCCACTGCCTGGGCAACAAGTAATTCTACTTGCCGGACAACAGCAGGTTCAATGGGCTCCAGTCCGGTTCGCTGAAATTTCAAGTCCCTTCCGGCCAAAACTTTGTTGACTTTTCCTTCGTCGAGGCGAACCAGAATATCTGCAAGGTGGCTATTGGCATCAAAGCTGATGACAATGGCAGCATCGGTTTCAGTGAAAATTGCCCCGCTTTCTTGTTGCAGAGCCTCTATTTGCCGGTGAGATGCTGATGCAGCCCAATATTTACTGCTCAACATTCCCAGCAAAGTCAGGACTATTGCCAAGGGCAAGAATAACTTCCAACGCATTAGCATCCACCTCCTAGTTTACATAAAATATTATAACATGGCTCGGTATAATTTTTAATAACAAAATAAGGATTGGCTTAGGCCAATCCCTGCTTAAAAACATAAATATTTTTTATAAAGTAATCCACTCCCGATACCACTGTCATGATGACAGCAACGATGATGGCAATCCTGGAAATAAGCTCTACCGGCAAGAAGTCCAGAACCTTATGCAGCCAGGTATTGCCGCCGGCAAGGCCTGCATTGAGGGTGAGGGCAGTGATGGCGACAATCTGGGACATTGTCTTGGCCTTGCCCAATTTGCTGGCAGCTATTACGATGCCCTGGCTGGCAGCAATCACCCGCAAACCAGTTACCGCAAACTCGCGGCTGATAATAATAAACACCGCCAGGGGACCAACCTGGTTTATCCATGCCAGGGTAACAAGGGCGGCAGAAATCAATAGCTTATCGGCAAGAGGGTCGAGAAATTTTCCAAAAGTAGTCACCGTCTTGTTCTTCCTGGCCAGGTAGCCATCGAGGGCGTCTGAGCCGGCTGCGATTACAAAGACCAATGCAGCCCAGAATTCCTTGTAGGGAATTGGCAGGTAAAAAATTATGATGTACAGAGGGGCAAGAAAAATCCTGGCAATAGTAATTTTGTTTGCAACGCTATTCATTATCAATCTCTCCCAATAGGTCATAGCCATTGAAGCCGGTGCATCTGACTGAAACAAAGTCGCCGACTTTCACAGACATGGCCGGAAAAATGATGTTGCTGTCGATTTCAGGGGCTTCCCTGTAACTGCGTCCATAAGCTGTACCTCCGCTGACAGAATCTACGAGAACCTTGAATTTTGTGCCGGTCAGCTTGGCGTTGCGCTTATGGACAATTTGTTGCTGCACCGTCATGAGTTTGCGGTAACGCCGCTTCTTGATAAAAGGCGGCACATGTCCTTTCATAGCACCCGCCCTTGTTCCCGCCTCCCGGGAGTAAGGAAAACTCCCTAAGTGATCAAACTCTGCCCAGCGGACAAAATCCAGCAAGTGCTGAAAATGCTCCCGGGTTTCCCCGGGATAGCCCACCATAAATGTCGTCCTTAAGGCGATGCCAGGGATGCGATGCCGCAGCTTGTCGATGAGTTCCCTGAGTTCCATCCCTCCTTTGCGGCCCATGCTACCGAGGATGGCTGGATGGCTGTGCTGAAGGGGAATATCAAGGTATTTGCAGAGCTTGCCGGAGGCAGCCATGACATCTATCAGCTCATCAGTAATGTGGTCGGGGTAACAATAGAGCAAACGAATCCAGTGTATGCCTGGTATTTTTTCCAGTTCAACAAGCAAATTGGGCAACAAGCTGCGTCCGGCAATATCCAGCCCATATTGAGAGGTATCCTGGGCAATGAGGATAATTTCCTTGATACCCATTTGCACCAGCCAGCGGGCCTCGACGAGGATTTGCTCCATACCCTTGCTGCGCAAAGGGCCCCTTAACCGCGGTATGACACAATAAGAACAGCGACGGCTGCAGCCTTCGGCAATTTTTAAATAACCCCAGGGATAGGTGGAAAGCAAGCGCCTTGTTTCTGCAAGGCCGTCATATTGTTCGGGAGGCAATATAAGCTCATTTTTGCCTGCAATTACTTCAAGAATTTTATCTACACTGCCTGTGCCCAGGAATCCATCCACCTCAGGAATCTCCTCAGCCAATTCCCGATGATGCATTTGTGCCAGGCATCCAGCTACCAGCAACTGGCGGCAGCTGCCAGTCTTTTTGAGCTCAGCCATGGCCAGAACCTGGTCAATTGATTCCTGCCTGGCATCATGGATAAAGCTGCAGGTATTGACGATGATGATTTCAGCAATTTCCGGTCTGGAAACCAGCTGGTAACCTTGCTCCGCCAACAGACCGGACATGGTCTCCGAGTCAATCTGATTTTTGGGGCAACCCAAATTTACGACGGCGATTCTTTGCATACACACTCTCCCGGTTACTCGGCAGGGGCTAAACGAATTTCCAGATTAAAGCCCTTTCGCAATTCTGGTGTTTCCACCGGCACTCCATTGACGGTAACGTTGACAAACAGGGGCGCGCCAAACCTGATGCGCACGTTTTCTGTTGCCGCCAACTGTTGCTGTTGGCCGGCGGTAAAAGTACCCTCCCCCGCCTTCTCGCCGTCGACAGTCATGCGGGTCCAACAGGCACCGGTAAAGTCCAGTATAACTTCCAGGCTTTCGGCATTGTGAACCAGGTAGATGGCCTCGGCACTATCCACTTGCAGGGGTTCAACAGTAACCTCGGGTTCCGGCTCCGGTTCGGGCTCAGGCTCAGGCTCAGGCTCGGGCTCCGGCTCGGGAAGGGGATCTTCCTGTCCCGGAGGTGCCGGCGGTTCAGGAGGAAACGGGCTGTTAAAGGAAAGATAGGCTTTGTAAATAAGGCCTCCAACTAATAAGAGGATGGCGAGGACAGCTAAAATGCGCCCAATGGGGATGAGGTAGTTCTTGAGGGGCGTACGGCTGCGGGAGACCTTGACAGGAGCAGTTAAAGGCAGATAGCTGGATTCGATCTGCCAAAGGCTGTCAGGGTCAATGCCCACCTCTGCAGCATACCTGCGCAAAAAGCCTTTGACATAAACTGAGGGACCTATTTTATCAAACTGACAGGATTCCAGATATTCTAATTGCCTGACGGGAATCATTGTCAGTGTGTGCAGATCCTCCAGACTTAGACCGGCCTTTTTGCGGGCTTCAATTAATTGACTGACGATTTGTTCCACTTCATTCACCTCAGCTTATATCAAAAGATGAGAAGGACTGGGAAACAAGGTTGTAGTCAATGACCTCATCTTTATCTCGCCTAAGTTCAATAATATAATCAAAGAAATCCACAGGCAGGTCGTTTTCCCGCAGGAAGATATCCGGGTGCTCGATGACTTTTGGCACTGGATGCTGCAGTATTTCCTCAATCAATTCTTTGTGCTCCCTGCTGCCCCGGACGCAGGAAACGATGCCGTCAATGAGGTATACACAATCCGCGGTCAGTTCCTCCTCCGACAAGACTTTGCGCATTGACTGGCGCATGAGCGTAGATGAGATGAGTACCCATTTTTTGTTGGCATAGACACTGGCAGCGATTGTTGCTTCTGTCTTGCCGACCCGGGGCATGCCCCTGAGGCCGATAATGGGCTTTTCCTGTAAAAACAACTCTCCCAAAAAGTCAACAAGCATGCCCAAATCTTCTCGTACAAAACTGTAGGTTGCAGGGGAGCTTGCCTCCTGAGAAATCACTTTGCCGTGTTTTAAGCTAATTCTGTCTATAAACGTAGGCTCCCGGAAAGCCAAGAGTTTTACGCTGCGCAGTTTTGTGAAAACGTCTTTAGTAAACTCAACTCGGGATAAATCTTTACAGTCCAACAACAGGCCCCGCCTGCCTGCGGCAATGCCATTGATCATAAGAATATTTATGCCCATAAGCCCCAGGAAAGAAGCAATATCGCCCAAAGTGCCGGGCCTGTTATTGATTACTTCATACTCCACATACCACTCCATTGGACTTCACTCCATAAAGTTAATTATAACAAATATGCACACCGATTGCACTGATACTTTGCCCTGGCAGTATATTAATACAGAATCCGGAAAGGAAGGCTTGCCGTGAATACCATCGATCTTTTTGCCGGCGCGAATTCCGCCGCAGGTTTTTATTCCCGCTACCAATGCCTGGCTGAAGACAGTCTCAACAGGGTTTTCATCCTCAAAGGCGGTCCGGGCACGGGAAAGTCAACGATGATTAAAAGAGTTGCCAGCCATTTTTCCTGCCCCCTGGAAAAATATCATTGCACCGCGGCACCAGATTCGCTGGACGCCCTTTTCATTCCCTCTCTGCTGGTATCAGTGATTGACGGCACTGCTCCCCATACCATCGACCCCAGTTTACCGGGGGCGGTGCAACAGGTAATAGATCTGGGCTCATTTTGGGACGAAAGCATCTTAATTGCCCAGCGGCAAAAAATCCAGGATATCGCTGCCGAGAAGACAGCAAGATTTAAATCTGCCTATGGCTGGCTGGCTGTGGCAGGCAAGCTGGCAGACCAGGTGCAGCAATTAGAACGCCGGGGAACATTTCCCTCCCCCCAGGAAGTTGCCGCTAAAATCAGTGGATATATCCCCAGGACTGGGGCCGGGACTAACCGCCATGCCTTTGCCACAGGGATTACTGCCGCAGGAATTGTAAACTATTTGCCCGGGTTGAAAGCCAGGCACAGCTTTTCTTTAACAGGCGGCAACAGGGCATTTAATTCTCTTGTCCTGGAGGAAATAGCACGCCGCCTCTCCCGGGATAATATTCCCGCCCACTACCTCTATTGCGGCCTTCAGCCCCAGTACTTAGAGCATATTTATATCCCGGGAGAATTTGCAGTTTTTTCAAGCCATCCGCCCCATACCATCAAGGGGAATACTGGAGAATTTGGCCTCGAATATACCGGCCCCTCAGAATTAGAAAGCCAGGTCAGTAAGTTTATCCAGCGCGGAATCAAAACAATGGCGGAAGCCGCCAGGTTCCACAGTGAACTGGAGGAAATATACAGCTCCAGCATGGACTACACACCAATTGCCGGCTTGCCAGAGAGAATAGTTGAGGCAATCCGGCATTCAAGTCCAAAAAACCCGGAGACCGGGTCTTTAGGGAGTACTTAAATTCAGGTTTTCCAAGATTTCCTCTAATTGCGGGAGGGTGACGAGGATTTTCCTGGCTTTGCTGCCCTCATGGCCCCCGACAATGGACAAGCGCTCCATATCGTCAATCAGCCTTCCGGCGCGAGTATACCCAATGCGCAGGCGCCTTTGCAGCATGGAAATTGAGGCCTGTCCGCTTTCTACCACCATCCTGGCGGCTTCGGGAAGCAGTTCGTCTATTTCCAGTATCTCTTCTTCAGCGTCGTCTTCATGGGGCTGGAGGAAGTCGGTGCGCAGCATTGGCACAGACTGGGCCAGGATGTGGGCGACGACATTCTCCACTTCTTCATCGGATATATACGCACTTTGCAGCCGCAATGGCTTAGAGGCCCCCATGGGGAAGAAAAGCATATCTCCACGGCCCAACAGTTTCTCTGCTCCTCCCATGTCCAATATTGTCTTGGAGTCGGCTGCAGAAGACACTGCAAAGGCGATTCTGGTGGTGAGATTGGCCTTAATAATTCCAGTAATGACATCCACAGAGGGGCGCTGGGTGGCGACAAGAAGGTGAATACCCGCTGCCCTGGACTTTTGCGCAATGCGACAAATGGAATCCTCAACATCTGCAGGGGAAGTGATCATAAGGTCTGCCAGTTCGTCAATAATGACGATGACATTGGGAAGGGGCTTCTCCCCTCTTTCCAGGACAAACTCATTATAGCGCTGCATATCCCTCGCCCCCGCCTCGGCAAAGAGACTGTAGCGCTGTTCCATTTCCTTGATAATGTTCTTTAGCCCCTGGGCGGCCTGGCGGGGATCAGTGATGACAGGGCAAAGTAAGTGGGGCAGTCCATTGTAGACATTTAATTCAACTACTTTGGGGTCAATCATCAGAAACTTTAGTTCCGAAGGTTTGGCCTTATACAGCAGGGAGATAATGATTGAATTCAGGCACACTGACTTGCCGGAACCTGTGGCCCCGGCAATGAGCACATGGGGAATATCGGTCAAGTCTGCAATAACCGGCGCTCCGGCAATGTCCTTGCCCAGGGCAATGGCTAACTTGGAAGGGTTGTTGAGAAACTCGCTGGTCTCCAGCACTTCCCGCAAGTATACAGTCGCTTTATTCTTATTGGCCACTTCCAGCCCCACGGCAGACTTGCCTGGAATTGGTGCTTCTATGCGCACCCCTGTAGCCGCAAGATTCAAGGCCAGGTCGTCGGCGAGATTGACGATGCGGCTGACTTTAACACCGGAGGCTGGCTGAATTTCAAACCTGGTAATGGTCGGCCCCCGATGAACGTTGATGACCTTTGCCTCGATGCCAAAGC
>JAAYHI010000189.1 GCA_012727415.1 Bacillota bacterium | reverse complement strand
GATGGTTTTTCCTTTTTACTTTTGCGAACTTAATTGTACACTATCACCGACAAAAAAAGAGGGAGTAATGATCACCCGCAAAAAACTTGTTAGTATTAATTTATAGCGATAAAAATACAATGGATAAATGCATAGTGCAGTGTCAGTAAAAAATATAAGTCAGAGTCTTGGACCCTGACTTATGGTTCAGGTACTATGCACTTGCATTCAGAACAGATAATTTTCCTTTATCCAATTGGACAATTTGTTGATTTCCTCGCCGATTATTCTCAAGGTCATGGGTGACAAAAACTAGTATTTTAGTTGCGTCAAGATAGTTGTAAATAATATCTAGAACTTGCTTGCGATTTTTGCTGTCTAGGGACCCGGTAGGCTCATCTGCCAAGATGACCCTGGGTTTATTGACAAGTGCCCGTGCAATTGCTACACGTTGCCTTTCTCCTCCAGAAAGATATTTCACCTTCTTGTTAATCATATCGCTTAACCCCACTTGACTCAAAGACTCCTCGATGTATTCCCGATACATATTTTTCTTTACGTCAGAATAAAGCAAAGGCACTTTTACATTGTCGTACACACTTTCCGATTCGAGCAATGCATATTCCTGAAAAATATAGCCGAATATTTTATTCCTCATGAGAGCCTGTTCTTTGTGGGAATACTCTTTGGCGCTTTTTCCGTCGATATAATAATTGCCCGTGTATCCCCTGTCTAATAGGCCAATAGTGTTCAATAGTGTTGATTTGCCTGAACCGGATTCTCCAATTATCATTACCTGATCGCCATCCTGAAAACTTACGCAGATATCTGATAATGCTTGCGTCTTGTAACCGTCTTTGGTGTAAACTCTATCGACATTTTCTAAGACTAGTTTCATTGAATATCTCCTCTCAGATTCTCAAAAAGATTTGATCTCATAAGCACCAAAGCAATGTAAAAACAAACACTTACAGTAATAATAAGATAAAACGCCAGAATATATGGTAAGGTGAGATCGACAACTGCTTTTGTCAAGTACAAGTACGAAAAAGCAATACCAATGATTGAGAAATAGAAAACATAGAATCTAAGCAATAGATCCCTCACTCTGGCGCCGCTTTGCAGATGAATGGTCAGGTCACGTTTCATTTTCTGCACTATGCCCCGAAATATTAACAAAAAAGAAATTACTCCTGTCAAAGATAGAACAACTAGAAGTGGAACCATATAAAAATATAGAAAGTCATGATATAGGGTAGTGCCCCACATAAAGTTTCCTTTAAAAGCAAGCCCTTCCATTCGGCCTGTGACAAAATCTGTAAAGCTTTCGATCCGGTTTTTATCACTGCCGAGGATATGCGTCTCTGCGATTAATTCCCAAAAAATATCAGGCCTGCTCTGCGCAATGCGGTCTATTACTTCTACCATAGCATTGCCCTGATAGACTACGAAAATTGTGCTCATGCCGTGATAGCTATATTCACTCACTGTATCGGTTTGATTGATTTGTCTGATTGGGTAGCTAACACCGAGTATCTCAATGTCTTTCAAATCTTCGTTATCATAGGCATACACAAATATTCCGTCCTGATTCACCATACCCGGATTAATTATTGAGCAATCCCCGAACACTAAGTACACACTTCGTTCCAATGCCTCCGACAGCGAACGGGAAAGGTTGACAGATACTGCGTTATTTGCATATATCCCTGCAATATCAACAAGGTCTTCTCTGTCGTACACGTACTCATATTAGGTATATATTAGATTGAAGGACTTGAGGGCATCTCCTGGCTGGTCCTCGGCGCGATTCATATAGTATATAGTCGCAGGCAAGAGCAACTGAACATTATTAAAAAGCACAAGAAAAGCGACGCAAACTACAAAAAAGAATTTATGTTTCCAAATGTCCCGGAATCCAAGTTTAAGATTAACGAGCATATAGTTCATCTCTCTTCCTGTCCCGAATTATCAAGAAAACCAGGCTTAGAGCCAGAAAGAACATCAGTACTGTAAGCAAAAAATGAAAAATAATGAACATGATGATGGACATATTCGAAGCTATTAACTGGTCTTTAGTCCGCAGAAACAGGCTAAAAAGAAATACCGGAATCATCCCGCAAAGATTCAAGACAACAAACCTTTTCCCTAGGTTTTGGGATACTGTGTTAAGGGTCCCCCCATGCAGGTAATGAATGGTGATTTCTTTGGCACGATTGAAATAATGCCAATAAGCAGCTATGCCAAAAAATAGGTAAATCAGGAGTCCGCTTACCATCATAACCCCTTTGCCGGTTAGTCCTGGGCTAATTATAGTGCTTAGAAGGCCTATATATTTCACAGGAACAATACTGTATCCCAGGTCGGTTAGCTTGCCGATAATCCTTTCTGCAACTTCCTTATTGCCATAGTCCAGGTAAACGTATTCACCAAGTGTGTCCAGGGAGGCCAGGTTAAGAACTTGCGTTGTTCTGCCAAAGTAATTGAATCTGCTTTGTGTGTCTGTGAAATACATTACATCCTCAATTGCTTCGCTAGTATACGATTTCCATGCTTCTACATTATGGGTTAAGCTGTCAGAAATCAATATTCCCGATTTTGTCTTATTGACATAGTCAGCATATGAAAAATAACGACTCTGCCCCAATAACTGATAAGTGTTTTCAAAAGCCATAACCATATTAGGATCGTAGATACCGATAAAATAACTGCCTTCGTCCCTGCTGATAACTAAGACATCAATATCTGTATTGGCATCAATAATGTCGGCGAAGGAAGCAGTTGGCTTCGTATTACTTTTCATTACAACATGATTAAAGCTCATAGAAAAAGGAAAGCCATCATCTTGGCTGTTTGTCACATATTTTTGAGCATAACCTAACATCATTAATACACTTAAGGCAAT
>JAAYHI010000068.1 GCA_012727415.1 Bacillota bacterium | reverse complement strand
TTTCCGGCTGGACTGCAGACAGGATGATATGCCCTGAGTCCATTATGATGACAGCCCTGGTGCGGCGCCCGTATGTAGCATCAATCAGGTTCCCCCGTTCCCGGGCTTCCTGGATGTTCCGCTTGATTGGCGCACTCTCAGGACTGACTATGGAGATGATTCGTCCCGCAGATACAATATTGCCAAATCCTATGTTTACTAAACGCAACCCTTCCACCTCTATTCAATATTCTGCAACTGTTCCCGTATTTTCTCCAGCTCTGCTTTTATCTCCAGGGCAATTTCCGAGACCGGGTAAATTGCGCTTTTAGCCCCGATAGTATTGATTTCCCGCAGCATCTCCTGGCCGATGAACTCCAGCCTGCGGCCAACGGGCTCCTGCAGCATCCCGCACTTCTCAAAAGCGGCCAGATGCGCTTTGAGGCGCACCAACTCTTCGTTGATGTCGGATTTATCCACCAAGAGGGCAATTTCCGCTAAAATCCTGGTGTCATCGACATCCCCAAGGGCCTCCAGGCGCTGGCGAAATCTCGCCCCCACCTCCTGTTGCTGAACTGAAGCCAGAGATTCCAGCTCCGTCACCAGAGTGTTAATGCTGTTGACTTTTTCCAGGATATCCTGCCACAGCAGTGCCCCCTCCCGCAGCCTGTCCTCCTGTAATTGGGCAAGGGCTTTCTCGATGGGCGGCCAAAAGGAGTCTTCTTCGGGCTCGGAAGTATCGCTGCTGATGATATTAGGCAAGGCCAGCAGTGCCACTGTATCAAAAGTGGTGTCGGCAGGGGAAATTGCAGACAGGATTTCAAGATATGCTTTATACACAGGCTCGTTTAACTGAATTGTCCCCATATGCCCCTGCTCTATGAAAATTTTAATATCCACCCTGCCCCGGCTGATATATTTTTTCACCAGGTTGCGCAAGGGTATTTCCAAAGCCGAAAAGGCTTCCGGCAGACGGCAATGGATGTCTAAGTTTTTGTGGTTGAGGGACTTCACTTCGGCAATCAAGAGAGTTCCCTGTACTTCAAAGCGCTGCCTTCCAAATCCTGTCATACTGCTAATCAAGCCTGCCACCCCCGTTTTTTTATTTTAGCTGAATCACCGGGGGATTACAAGCCTTCGAGTCAAGTTACCATTGCCGGAGTATTATCGGCGTACCCTCTTTGCCCGCACCCTCCGCAGGAAGCTTTGCGCCAACAGGGGCAGGAGGGAAAAGACAATGACAATGCCCCAATCCCTCAGGGAAAGAGCCACTGTGCCAAAGACCATCCGCAGGGCAGGCACATACAGAACCAGCAAGAGCAAGCCATAGGAAACCAGCAGGGCCCCGGCCAGCCAAAGGTTGCTCCTGATTCCCGACGTCTTGCCATCTTCATTTTTCCGGCAATCCAGGGAAAATATCAGCTGAATGCTGATTAAGGTCGCCAAGGCCATTGTCTGTCCGTACATCAGGGGTTGGCCTCCCGCCAGGGAATAGGCGAATACCGCCAGAGTCAGCACCCCGATGAACAGCCCTGTCGTGAAAATATCTGTCCCCATTCCCCTGGCCATTATACTCTCTTCCCGGGGACGGGGAGGCTGCTCCATTATACCTTCCCCGCCAGGCTCAAGGCTGAGGGCCAGGGCCGGCAAACCGTCTGTAACCAAATTTACCCACAGAATTTGGATAGCTCTAAGGGGCAGGGGAAATCCCAGGAGGATGGCAAAGAACATGGTGAAGACCTCTCCGGTATTGCAGGTCAGCAAAAACCGGATAAACCTGCGGATGTTGTTATATATAACCCTGCCCTCTTCCACGGCGGCAACAATGGTGGCAAAATTATCGTCTGCCAGGACCAGGCTTGCCGCCTCCTTAGTCACTTCTGTCCCGGAGATGCCCATGGCAATGCCGATATCTGCCTCCTTTACCGCCGGAGCGTCGTTGACGCCGTCGCCAGTCATGGCCACCACATGCCCTCGTCTTTTTAAAGCCTGGACAATGCGCATTTTGTGCCGGGGATAGACCCTGGCGCAGACCGAAAACAGTGAAACTTTCTCCTCCAGTTCCCGGTCACTCATAGCCTCCAGTTCCTGGCCGGTAACCACACCCCCCGGGCCAACAGGAAGGCCGATGCGCTCGGCGATCGCCATTGCCGTCTCCCGATGGTCGCCGGTAATCATTATTGGCTTTATCCCTGCCTGCAGGCAGCGGCGAATTGCTTCCGGCACCTGAGGCCGCGGCGGGTCTTTGAGGGCAATGATGCCGGATAGAACCAGGTCAGACTCAGCTTGTTGCTGATTTGCCGGCGCGAATTTGCATTCTTTCCAGGCCACTGCCAACAGCCTGTAGGCCTCTTTTGCCCACTGTCCGCAAATCCTCTCTGTCTCAGCCCGCTGTCCCCGGACCGATGAACAGCGGGACAAGAGAACCTCTGGCGCACCCTTGACAAAAGAATAGCCCACATTTGTCTCCACATCCCGGACCACAACTGACATCATCTTCCTCCTGGATTCAAAGGGATGCTCTTTAAGAAGCTGGTAGCGCTGCAACAACCTGCCCCTGGCCAATCCGGCTTTGGCGGCAGCCATGAGCAGAGCACCGTCAGTGGGATCGCCGATTACTGTTGTCCCTTTACCTTCTTCCTGCAACACTGCGCCATTGCATACCGCCGCCAGCGTAAGGAGCCAAGTAAGTTCCTGCTCCCAGGCCCCGTTCTGTTTGAGCTCTTCCCCCGTGAGCGAGAAGACCTTGCCGTCAGCATAGACTCTTTCCGCCGTCATCCGGTTCTCCGTCAAAGTGCCAGTCTTGTCAGAACATATTACCGTTGCACAGCCCAGGGTTTCCACTGCAGGCAATTTCCTGGCAATGGCATTGCGCCGCAGCATCCGCTGCAGGCCAAAAGTCAGGCAAAGGGTTACCACTGCCGGCAGCCCTTCAGGGATGGCAGCGACAGCCAGGCTCACCCCGGCCATAAACATCTTATACAGGGGTTCGCCCCGCAGCACTCCCGCTGCAGCTACAACCAGGCATATCACTGTGCAAATGACTACCAGGGTATTGCCCAGCCGGCTCAGCCTCCTTTGCAAGGGGGTGGGCTGTTGCTCTGCTTTTCCCAACATGTGGGCAATTTTGCCCATTTCGGTATTCATGCCCGTTGCCACCACCACACCCTTGCTCCGCCCCCGGGTGACAAGACAACCCATGTAGGCATAAGGCTTGTCACTGTCCTCATCCTTGGCCACGGGCAGGCTTTCCCCGGTAAAGGGTGATTCATCTATTTCCAGGTTGACGGTATCAAAAATCTGCAAATCTGCCGGCACCCGGTCCCCGGCCTTTATAAACACGATGTCCCCAGGCACCAGCTCCGCTGCCGGCAGCAATTTTACTTCTCCGAAGCACAGGACCTGGGCCATGGGCGCAGCCAGCTCCCGCAGAGCTTCCAGGGAGCGCTCAGCTTTGAATTCCTGGATAAATCCCAGCACAGAATTGAGGATGACGATAATCATAATCGTCAAAGCATCGGCAAACTCTCCCAGCACCGCAGAAACCAGGGTGGCGGCCAGCAGCATCAGCACCATAGTATCTGCAAACTGACTCAAAAATACCAGCGCGACATTGGTTTTCTCCCTCTCCAGAATGTTGGCTCCTGCCCGGAGCCTGCGCTGCCTCTCTTCTCGCGTCAGGCCAGTTTCCAGGTCAGTATGCAGTTTTGCCGCCACAAGTTTAATGTTCATGCCTCCCCCCCCTATCCCTAAATTTCTATGCGGCAACTGCCCCCAGTAGTATTTTTGATTGTAAACTTGCCGCCAATCTTGCTATACTTAAGCAGCAAGGGGGAAAACAACATGCATATAGATGGCTTTTTTTTCAATGCCCTGGCAGCAGAAATCCACAATAAAATCCAGGGAAGCAGGGTAGAGGATGTCTACGACAGCCAGCAAGGAATTATTCTCCAGTTCCGGGCACCCGGCCATACTCTGCGCATGGAAATCGCCATTCCTCCCCGAACCTTTTATCTCACTTCCGAGGGCAGGCGGGCCAGGACGGCGGGGGCGTTTTCCCAAACCCTGAAAAAGCATATGGCAACCCTCTTTTGCACTTCTTTTACCAACACGCCCTTTGCCCGGCGGGCAACTCTGGCCCTGGCCGCAAGTCCCGTCTCCTCCCCCGGTTACTTCCTCCATCTGGAGGCAATGGGGAGGCAAAATGACCTGATCCTTTGCCAGCAAGAGCGAATAATTCTCAGCACCCGCCCATACAAGCCGGGGGCACTGCGCCCCCTGCAGCCGGGAGACAATTATTCTCCGCCGGAAATGCCAGCAAAGGCTTCGCCGCAAGGGCTCACTGCCTCCACGCTGCAACTGCTGCTGGCGAACCAGAGAAACAACAGCTGTGAACAGGCCCTGGTCAGGAGTGTCATGGGTGTCAGCCCCCTTCTGGCAAGAGAAATCTGTTTCCGGGCAAATGCAGCCGCTGCCCGGTGCCAGGATATCACCCCCCAGGCCTGCAGCCTGCTGGCGCAAGAAATAGCCAGTCTCAGTGCCGCCAGCCTGCGGGGGGATTGTCAGCCGGTACTGTATAGCGAACAGGGGCCGTACTGGGTGCAATTGACCCACCTGCCCGCCCCTGCCCTGCAATTTGACACCCTCAGCACCGCCCTCTCCCACTGGCAGTTACAGTTCCATGAAAGCAGCCATTTCCGCCGGCAATACCAGCGACTGCGCAAAGCCTTTGATGCCGCAACCAGGCGCACCCAAGGGGCATTGCAGAAGCAACAAATTGAATTGCACAGGGCCCTGGATTATGAACACTTCCGCCAGGTGGCCGATACCATTCTCGCCAGTCTTCCGCAAATACCCAAGGGGGCAGATAACATTACTCTGCCCAATATCTACACAGGAGAATGCCTGGACATCGCGCTCGACCCGACTCTTTCTCCCAGTGCCAATGCTTCCCGCTACTATAAAAGGTACAGCAAGTACAAAACCGCTGCCGCCAAGGTACAGAAACAAATTGCAGTTAACGAATCCCATTTGGACTACATTCAATCTCTGGACTATGCCCTCGAGTGTGCACAAACCCTGGAGGACCTGCAGGAGGTGCTGGCAGAAGCTGAAGACTCCGGTATTATCCGCCGGCAGCGTAAGAGTGCCGCTCCCCCGAGGCCTGGGGACAACTATCTTCAGTACTGCACTGACCTGGGCACAATTGTGCTGGTCGGCAGAAACAACCGCCAAAATGAAAGGCTGACTTTGCACAAGGCTGACAAAAACCATTATTGGTTCCACAGCCGCCATTCACCCGGCAGCCACGTCATCCTCTGCACCTCCAATCCTGCTGAATCTGAGCTCAACTACGCTGCCGGCCTTGCCGCCTGGCACAGCAAAGAGCGGGCATCTGCCAAGGTGGAAGTGGTGTGGACCCAGGTAAAAAACGTAAAAAAAATACCCCGAGGCAAACCGGGTATGGTGCAGTATACCAATTTTCAGTCAATGCTCATTGAACCAATTCCCCATTAAGCCGGCGCAGCATCTCCAGGAAATGGGCGGGCGGTTCGGCAGTGACGCTGATTTCTCTGTCTAAAAAGGGATGCACAAACCGCAACGTCCGGGCATGGAGCATGTGCCCGGCGTTATTTGTTTGTTCCTTGCGGCCGTAGACTGTATCGCCGGCAACAGGCTTACCCAGGTGGGCGAAATGAACCCTGATCTGATGGGTTCTTCCCGTCTGCAGGCGTACTTCCACCAAAGTATGGCGACGGAAATAGCGCAGAACGCGAAAATCCGTAATTGCCTCTTTGCCGCTCTCCACTATCGCCATGCAGGTGCGCCGCCGGGGATGCCTGCCAATAGGGCCGCTGATTCTGCCATGGGTTTGCGGAAGCTTGCCGTTGAGAATGGCCAGATAGATGCGCTGTATCTCCCTGGCTTTAAGCATTTCTGCCAGTCGCAAATGACAGGCGTTGGTCTTTGCCACCAAGAGCAGTCCCGAGGTCTCCTTGTCCAGGCGATGGACAATCCCAGGACGGAAATTGCCTCCTAAGTCGGAGAGGCCGGCGTCATATCCCAGAAGGGCATTGACCAGGGTCCCTCCGGAGTGGCCGGGGGCAGGATGGACCACCATGCCCGGGGGCTTGTTGACCACTAACAGCCATTGATCTTCATACCTGATGTCCAGGGGGATGTCTTCGCCGCCTCCCACTGGATCCTTGACTTCAGGAATTTCCAGTTCAACACAGTCTTCCTCAGCCAGGACATAGCCTTTTCTTGTAATCCTGGCCCCGTTAACCCTGGCCTGCCCCTCGGCGATAAGGCTTTGAATCTCACTGCGACTGCAGGCAGGTATGCCGTGGGCCAAAAACTTATCCAGTCTCCAGCCGCTGAACTCCTGGCTGACCCTTAGTTTATGCAGCACGGCGTTCCCTCTTCCACTCCAGTATCGAGTCGAGCGCAAACAAACAAACCCCAATGACCAATGCTGAATCAGCGATGTTAAAAATAGGAGGGAAAAACTTTACATCGATGAAATCTGTCACCCAATGGAATATAACCCGGTCCACCAGGTTGCCCACTGCACCCCCCAACATCAGGCCAAAAGCCCATTGCAACATTGTCTTGTTCC
>JAAYHI010000067.1 GCA_012727415.1 Bacillota bacterium | reverse complement strand
GCATCATTGTCAAGGGCAGTGCTTCCGTCAACCAGGCCGCCATCACCGGCGAATCGGTGCCGGTGGATTTAGCTGAAGGGGATCAGGTCTTCAGCAGCACAATAGTGGAAGCTGGTTACCTGGAAATAGAGGCGCAGCGGGTTGGCGAAGACACCACCTTCGCCCACATCCTGCACATGGTAGAAGAGGCCCAGGAGCGCAAAGCCCCCGCCCAGAAATTCATTGAAAAATTCTCCCGCTGGTACACCCCCTCCATCATCGCCCTGGCAGCAGTGGTAGGTCTCATAACCCGTAATCTGCATATGGCCCTGACCCTCCTGGTCATTGGCTGCCCGGGGGCTCTGGTAATCTCTACGCCAATCTCCATGGTAGCAGGCATCGGCAACGCCGCAAAATCCGGCGTCCTGGTCAAGGGCGGCGAGTTCCTGGAAAAGGCCGGCAAAGTCACGCTGGTGGCCTTTGACAAGACAGGCACCCTCACCCTGGGGCGGCCGGAAGTCACTGCTGTCATGGCGGACAGTGCCAGTGAAGAAGAACTGACCCGCCTGGCGGCGGCAGTGGAAAAGGGATCAGAGCATCATATCGGCCGCGCCATTTTGCGCCGGGCAGTGAATCTGACCTTGCCCGAAGCCACAGACATTCAGGTCTTCCCCGGCGGCGGAATTTCCGGCACAGCAGAGGGCAGGAAAGTCCTGGTGGGCAACCCCCGGCTGCTGTCTGAACAAGGAGTCTCCCTGCCGGAAAATGTAAAAGAGTGGATGACGGAACGGGAAGGTAAAGGCGAAACTGCCGTGCCTGTTGCTGTTGACGGTCAAGTCCTGGGAGCAGTGGCCATCGCCGACACCCTTCGCAGCGAAGCAAAAGAAGCTGTTGCCGACCTCAGGCGCAGCGGCAAAAAAGTCGTAATGCTGACAGGTGACAACCCCCGCACCGCAAAGGCAATAGCAGACGAACTGGGCCTGGACGAAGTCAGGGCCAGCCTCATGCCCGAAGAAAAGGTCAAAGCCATCCAGGACTATCGTGGCCAGGGCCACATTGTCGCCATGGTGGGCGACGGAATCAACGACACCCCCGCCCTGGCAGAGGCAGATATCGGAATCGCCATGGGGGCAGCCGGCACCGATGCCGCCATCGAAACAGCCGATCTCACCCTGATGAGCGATAACCTCAACAAATTGACCAGGGCTCTGCGCCTTGGCAAGGCCACTCTCAACAACATTCGCCAGAACGTCTGGTTTGCCGTCGCCGTAGTCTTCATCCTCGTCATCGGGGTCCTGGGCGAAAAGGTCTTCTTGGCCAGCGGCATGTTGGCCCACGAGGCCAGTGTCATGCTCGTCATCCTCAATGCCATGCGCCTGCGAACCTGGAAGCCTTCCACCCGATAAAAAATGCCCCTCCAAAAAGGAGAGGCGTTTTTTATTCCCCGGGATGCTGAATGGAAATCAGCTTTGAAACGAGAAATCCCCGTTCCCCAGGGTATTTATAGGTATAGGAATCTTCTTCTATATCCAACAGGATGCGGGAGATAACTGTCCCTTCATCCCCGAGGCTGTGGGTCTCCACGATTGTATAGGCACACTGGGGATGAAGCGCGATGGCATCGGGGATGTTGTCAGGAGTAATAACGGTGGTGCGAATTACTTTATCCTCGGTGTTCATCTCCTTAAATACTACCTGCTGGGGCAAGTCAACCTTCTCTATCTTTAATGTAAGGTCCAAGGCATATTTGCCGTCCTGGCTTGTCTCCCACACAGAGACAGTCGCCTCCCCGCCACCGATATAATAACCCGGCCCGCTGAGCATGTACACATCGCCCTGGGAAGTCTGGTAAACATAGTTGACATATAGACGCACTTCCTGCAAAGGGTTGAGGGTTGCCTTTAGGGTAACTTTTTCAGTGTGGTCAACGACAGGGGTATCCTCAAACTCCTCTCTGGGTTCCGGCAGGTCCTCAGTCTGGATGACGCCGATATGTGTCTCACCGTCCAAAATCTCCCGGTCCCCTATCGTCAGCATATAGCTGTCCAATTCTCCTGCACCCATTACTGTGGGATGAAAGAATGCAATCCCTGGAATGCCTTCAAATATAAAGGTTATGCTTTCATGTCCATCTTCCTCGTAAGTAACGGCCTCAGCATAAGTTTTTTCAGCCGCGGCAGGACTGTCGACGGTTATATATACGCCAATCATCCTGTCGGAAGTTGGAGAAACTTCGCCTTCGCCCGGGGCCTCCTCTTTTGCCAGCTGACAAGCCCCAAGACAACAGACTAATACCATGCACACCAGCCACACAAATTTCCTCGACATTAACTCTCCTCCTCCAGATTTCCGTCAAATTTTAAGATGTCCCCCACATCACATTGCAAGTAGTAGCAGATCTTGTTGAGGGTGCTGAAGCGAACGCCCCTGGCCTTGCCGGAGCGCAAAATGGACAAGTTGGCCTCAGTAATATCCACCAGCGCGCACAATTCCTTGGAAGTCATATTTCTGTCTTTGAGTACCTCTGATAATGTTACTATTATCGCCATTTACCTGCTCCTAGATAAACAATTGGTTGTCTTGATGGATTTTGCTGCTGTCCGCGAAGTATTGGGCGAGGACCAGCAAGATAAGGGTCAGCAACAGAGAAAAAATCGGAACCTGGGCTGAAAAATAAGTATTGAGCAGGTAGTAATTAAAAAGCAGTTGCAGCAGATTGGCAATAACGGTACATATAACAGTTACAATCACCGTTACCCTGCACAATGCCGCCAGCCTTCCCGCCAACAACACCATTTCTTGGCCGAACTTATCCTCCTTCAAAGCCTCGGCAAGTTTTATCGCCAGCAGCACAAGGCCGATGCTTAAGGCCACTGGAGCCAGCCGCAGAATGTTGCGGATAATGATAAATGCATTGGTGGCCGCCAGGGAAATATCGGGAT
>JAAYHI010000066.1 GCA_012727415.1 Bacillota bacterium | reverse complement strand
TGGCAAGGCGATGCTCTACCACTGAGCCACTTCCGCGTTTGCACTGGATATTATAAACCCTCTTGCCAGCCTTGTCAAGATTATTTTTTCAGCCCGCCTTGCAGGGCTATCATCATCCAACCAGTGGCCTGCAAAGAAATTTTGCCTTCCTCGAACACTGCCATCCCTCCAGGGACACTTTCCACTGCCACATCTACTTGTGCAGGCAAATAATCTAGGGCAGCCAGCAGACTGTAGTGGATCCACTTGTCCCTTTCCGACACCGGCACATACTCTTTATCGGCGTATTTCTTTATTTCCCCTTCCTTGACTCCGGACATCAGCATGTATATTCCCAGCAGCGGATTATATTCTTCGCCAGGCTCCAGCTGCCACATGTCTGCCAGAGCAGCATAGTCGGGATACTCCTTGCTTAACTTGGAAAACAGCAGCCAGCCCCCCAGGCGAGTTTCTGCCGCAGCAGGCACGGACAAATCTTCCAGGTAAGAGGCATAGGCTTTAGCTTCCCTCCACAGGTCGGGATGATCAGAGGCTTCTGCCAGCACTGCGGCGGCGTAACCTGTCCAGGCTGTGCCGCAATAATCGACAGCTGGATCAAAGGTAACTCCAAAGACATCTCCGTTGGCAGGCAAACCCGAGTATGTCGGGTGAATTGTCTGCAGCTGTGCCAGCAGATTAGCGGCCTCCTGGCCTTTGCCGGAATAGATCAGAGCCAGGGCGACAATGCCGGTATCCATGGGATCAATGCGAAAATCTGCATAAGCAGAAGCGGCGCTAAGGACTGCTGCATAGCGGGCGTCATACAGAGAATATCCCAACAATTCCTTGCCCTCCACCAACAGCAAAGCCTTGGGGCCATAGAGCATTGTAAGGGGGCCCCATTTGCCATCAGGCAAAACCTCGGTGCGACTGACTTCAATGAGTTTATCATCCAAAAAGCTGATGGACACTATTTCCGCCTTAGAAAAGCTGCCTTCGACACTGCCGGAGATATTGCCAACGCTGCTCTCCCCAACTTCTGCATCGGTTATGATTTTGCACTTACCGCGTCCGCCCAGGGCAGCTTGCTGCAAAAAAGCCAGCACCGCTTCCCGGGTGTCCTGATCAATCTCCTGAAATTGCTCACTCCGGTGGGCGCATCCCGGCGCTGAAAGGATTAATACCAGGGATGAAAATATTATAAAAATTTGCTTCACTTATCTCCCCCCATTTGCCTAATATCCATTTTACAGCAAAATATTATTTTTTTCCACCCAATATTTGGAGGAGAAAAAGAAGCGACAGCCAGCGGGCTGTCGCAATTTTCCATGCAATGGTGCGAGAAGAGGGATTCGAACCCCCGGCCCCCAGAGCCACAATCTGGTGCTCTAACCAGCTGAGCTACACCCACCACGTCTGGAATTTGGAGGTTTGAGGTTGGAACTTCATAATCTCAAAACCCCGCAAAAACTGGCAACTTAGGCAAAGTAGTTATTAAGAGTGGAGCAGGAATGTTACCAACTTCCAACTTCTTGCATCTAAAAGTGGCACGCCTGGAGGGATTCGAACCCCCGAC
>JAAYHI010000065.1 GCA_012727415.1 Bacillota bacterium | reverse complement strand
CGATATTTTCATGTTTTTCGTCTGGTGGGTTTCATACCCATGTGTGCTGAAAGCGTTGATATATAAGGGTTTTCAGCTCTCTCAATCTTTTACCCTCGACATCAATGTAACGCACTCAACGTGGCTGGTATGGGGGAACATGTCCACAGGCTGCACTTCCTCAGTGTCGTACCCCCGCTCCGTCAGCAGCTTCAAGTCCCTGGCCAGGGTAGCTGGGTTGCAGCTGACATAGACAATCCTCTCGGGACCTACTTTTACCACCGCCTCCAGGAGAGCGGCATCGCAGCCTTTGCGGGGCGGGTCCAAGATGACTACATCGGCGGTAAGATCAGCCGCTGTTTTTGACATGACATCCTCTGCCCTTCCGGCATGAAATTCAGCATTGACAATTCCGTTGAGGCAGGCATTGTCCCGGGCATCCTGAATGGCGCTGGGGTTGCTCTCGATGCCGATGACTTTCCTCGCCTGGTCAGCCAGATATAAGCCAATGCTGCCGGTGCCGCAGTAGATGTCCAGCACAACCTCTTCGCCCGTCAGTTGGGCAAACTCCTTTACCTTTTCATAGATTTTCTCCGTCCCGACGGGGTTGACCTGCCAAAAGGAGCGAGAAGAAATCTTGAACTGCAGGTCCCCGATTCTGTCGGTAATGTAACCGGGTCCCCAGATCACCTGTTCGCTGTCCCCCAGGATTACGTTGGTGGGGCGAGGATTTTCATTGAGCACCAGGCTGTGGACATTCTTAATACGTTCCCTTAGCCTGTTAAGGAATTCCTCCCGGCGGGGGAAGTCCAGTTTGCTCACCACCAGGGTCGCCAGGGTCTGTTTGGTCAATTCAGAATGCCTCACCACCACATGGCGCAGGATCCCCCGATGGGTTTCTTCATTCCAGGGTGCAATGTCCATTTCCCGGGCCACCTTGACTATTTCCCGGGCCACCGCGTTATTGGGCTGTTGCTGGATGGCACAATCCGTCACGGGAACCAGGTCGTGGCTGCGGGGCTTGTACAGGCCTGCTGCCAGCTGTCCCTGATGCACCCCCACAGGGGCCTGCAGCTTGTTGCGGTACTTCCAGGCCTGGGTAGGCAGGATATCTCTGACGATTTCCGGGGAAATACCCCCGATTCTCCGCAATGTGGTCTTCACTGTCTCGGTCTTAATGGCCAACTGCAAGCTATAATCCAGGTGCTGCAGGTTGCAGCCGCCGCACTCTCCAAACCAGGGACATTCAGGCTCCACCCTCCTGCCGGGCTGAATGATTTCTGTAATAACTGCCCGGGCATAGTCCTTCTTGGCGCTGACCACTTGTGCCCTCACCGCGTCGCCGGGAGCCGCAAAAGGCACAAACACGGTATAGCCCTGCACCTTGGCAACGCCTTCTCCCCCATGGCTGATATTTTCTATTGTCAGTTCCAAATATTGACCGGGCTGGACTTTCATTTTCCACCCTCCCTGTATTACAAGAAACACTTTAGTATATTACATTTGCATAACACTGCAAAACTATGGAGGGATTTACCTCTCTTTAGTCGAATAAAGTATTGCCAAAAGTTTTCCAGTATCCTCCTTCTCCCTTTGCCGGCCCTCCGGCTTTTTCTTTTTTCAAGGGAAAAGAGAAAAAGTGTACTGGCTGCAGAATATGATACAATATCCTCAGAGATAATTTCCCCTGGGGGTGGTACAATGCCACAACCGCAGTTGAAAAACCTTCTTAACAAAAAATACAAGCAAGCAATCTTTGGCGGCCTCGTAGTCGTCCTGGTGATAGTACTTCTCGTTGTCAGCTTTCCCTGGCTGCAACTAAAGTTTGCGGAACAATTGATTGAGGCCGGGAAATACCCTCAGGCTGAACCTATCCTTGTCAGCCTTACAGCCAACAAACCCCATTGGACCGATGCAGCTTATAAACTGGTTATCTGCCAACTGTACCAGGGAAAAGGTCGCGAAGCAGCCCAAACTGTGCTTTCTCTCAAGAACAATGAAGAAATAGGCGACCTGGAACTGGCGATAATTTTCATGGACGTGGCAAAGCATCTCCTCAGCTCCGGTAATGCCGAGGCTGCCCTGGAGCTGGCAAAAAGAGTTGGCGGCCAGGATCAAGGTAAAATGTTGAAAGTGGCAGTGTCAGAAGCCAGCTTTTTAATTGCCAAGTACAGCGAACTTCCCCTGGCCCTGGAAGCAGTGGATCTCGCCCTGGCTCATTGCGAGGATAGCTGGCAGATGAACCGCAAAGCTTTTAACCTCTTGCTTTCCAAGGCCCTGGAAGCTCCACCCGACATTGGAGAACCTGCTCTCGACCGGGCATTGGAACTATACCCAAACAATATCATTGCAGTCACCCGGAAGGCAAGAATTCTCGGAGACAAAAAAGGCCCCCAGGCAGCCCTTGAGTTCTTACTTGAGAAGGAAGCCGACTTAGAAGACAACCTTACCCCTGAATACATTGCCATTAAACGCACTTTTCTCCTTCGCCTGGCTGTGGAAGACCCTACAGCAGATCTGACTCAATATGCCAAGGGAATGTCTCCGGAAATGTTAGCAGAGATTGCCCTGCAAGGATTAAACTATTCCTGGCTTCATACCATGTCGGGACGCCAGTATTACCACCTCGCCCCTGATGACCCACAGGTGGCATACAGATATGGCCGCAATTTATTTCAGTTGCATTTATGGGATTCATCCCGGGACATTTTCAAGCACTTAGAGAAAATAGACCCGAAATATATGGATTTCAAGGCTGTTTATGCCGCCCTTGATTCTCACACCAGGACAAACAGACAGGAATTCGCCTCCGGAGATGCCTATGATGCAATTCAGATCTCCCCCGATGGCAGGTGGCTGGCCTGGATACAGTGGCGGGAAATCCCCCAGGAAGAAATCTTGGTATCCCGCTTGACCCTCACCGACCTGACAACACCCGACAGCCTGCCCATTTCTCTGGGAAACGCAATTTTGTTTCTGTGGTCCCCCAACGGCAAGCACCTTGCTTACCAGACGCTGACCCCCACCGGTTCAGGCAATCTGCATATTATGTCGGTGGATACGGAACAACCCCGCTTCACTTTACCTCCTGAATACGATGTGTTCGACTTTAATTGGGCTGGCAACAACCTCATGGTCCAGGCGCAAACAGAAGGCCAGACCGTGTTGCTAACCCTTAACGCACCCGCTTGGACTATTCTCGATGAGCGGGTGTGGGAATTAGACAGCAATGTCAATCATGACTATTCCTGGCTTTCAATAAAGGGCAACTCGCTGTTAGTCCACAGAGATAAGAGGAAAACCCGCACTTTTGACCTTGATAACAGCCTTATGTCCTTCACCACTTGGTCTCCCAATGGAAATTTAGCCATCGTGACAGATGTTAACGGCAACAACTGGATTTACAACCACAGCCGCGGGAGGATAACACCTGTCGAAACCCCCGGCTCCTTTGCCGCTTGGGGAAAGGACGAAGATATTTTCTGGTTCCTGCCCCTTTGGGACAATCTGCATGTCTTGGTTCAGCTCAACAGCCAGGGCAGAATCAAGAAATACCTGCCATACAGCTTTGACGCTATCTATTACGACATCTCTATTACCGCTGATGGCAACACCCTGGCAGTTATGGAAGATAATAAGATTCTTATCTTAAAAAGATAGTAACGGAAGAGGAGGAATGACTGTTGAAAAACGGAATTTGCCCTCGGTGTCATCATACCCAAGTCTACTCCAGTTCAAGGCTGCGTGCAGAGACCGGGAACGCCAGCTTCATTCCCCTGAGTTTCCTTCGCAGTATCGCCTTGGACAACTATGTTTGCACTAACTGCGGCTATGTTGAGAGCTATGTTTCCGAGCCGGAAATGCTGTCCCGCATCGCTGATATTTGGCCTCATGTTGAGCCCCCGCATGGGAAAAACTACAAGCACCTGCCGAAGAATCAAGCCTAGGATAGCACTCAGGGTAAGGGCTGTCGCAGAACTGCAGGCGACAGCCCTTTTTATTGGTTTCTGACCAAAACAGGACCCAAAAAACATTGGGCGGGAGAAGGGCAAAGGTATTTCACCTGCCGCCGCCCAATGTGTATTTTAAGGGGCCGTTAGTGCCAACGGCCCCCTTTTTTATATCATTGCATATCCTGCTGCAAAGGCCTGCTTGTTAAGGTCCAGGGCCTTTTCCGGCACATAATCTGCCAGCAGCCCTTTCCAGTCAACTGCATCCAATTTTAACACCTTTACCAGTGCCCCCAGGAGGCAGATGTTTTGCACCCGGACATTGCCCAATTCCAAAGCCTTGTCCATGGCGGGGATAATGTGTAAATTCTCAACCGCCTCCGCCATCAGCTCAAGGGCATTGCCGGGGTACTCTGCCTTGCCGGTCAGCACCGGCATGGAATAAATCTCATGTTTGTCAGTAATCATAGTGCCGCCTTTTTTTAAGAAGGGCAATGCCCGCAGGGCTTCCACTTTCTCAAAGGAGACGATACAATCGGCCTCTTGCTCGCCGATTCCCGGGGCATATACCTTGTCCCCATACCTGATTTGGGTGGTGACTGTGCCGCCTCGCTGGCTCATGCCATGAATCTCGCTCATCTTGATGTCATATCCCATTTGCGCCAAGCCTGCAGCCAGGACCTTGGACATCAGGATGATGCCCTGACCGCCTACGCCAACAAGAAGAATATTTGTCGCCATGCTATTCACCCACCTTTGAGATTGCATCGAATTTGCACATCTGCATACACAGTCCGCAGGCAGTGCAGGAAGCAGGATCAGCTATTATTGATTTGTTGTCCTTGAAGGCCATGGCGGGGCAGGCTATAAGGGTACATGCCCTGCAGCCCACACATTTGTCCGGGTCCACCTGGCAATACCTGCCGGCATTTGCCCGCGCCACTTCTTTTATGAGGACACAGGGGCGTTTGGTGATGATGACAAAAGGCCCTTTGACGGCGACTGCAGCATCCAATGCTTGCTGCATGGCCTTTAAATCCAGGGGGTCCACTACCCGCAGGCGATCCTCGGGAACGCCCAGCCCCCGGATCAACGCCACCACGTCGATGGCAGGGACCTCATTGCCTTGGACATCCCTGTCACTGCCTGCGTTGACCTGATGCCCCGTCATTGCCGTAATAGAATTGTCCAGAATACAGGCAATGACATTGGCATCGGCGTGAATTACATCTATTAAGCTGGTGATGCCGCTGTGGAAAAAGGTCGAGTCCCCTACCATTCCTAATACCTTTCGGGGGTCGCCCTGTTTTTCCAAAGCCTTGGCAAAGCCAATGGTGCCTGAGATTCCGGCTCCCATACACAGGTTGGTTTCAAAGCCCGCAAAGGGCTCCCCAACGCCCAGAGAGTAGCAGCCAATATCTCCCATGGCGACAATGCGCTTCTTGTTCTTTTTCAAAGACCAGAAAAAGCCGCGGTGAGGACAGCCTGCACAGAGGACGGGAGGACGGGGAGGCGCCTGCACTTCAACGCTGTACCCCGCCTGCGGATTCTTGCCCGCCAGGGCAGCGCCGACAATGCTGGCATTGAGTTCTCCTGTGATTGGGATCTTGTCCTTGCCTGTGCAGGAGAAACCCAGGGCCTTTACTGCGTTCTCGATAAAAGGTTCACCCTCTTCGATGACATATATCTCATCCACAGCCCCGCAGAACTCTTTAATAAGTGTCCTGGGCAAGGGATTGGTTAAGCCAAGCTTGAGAATGGATGCACTGTTGCCAAAGACCTCTTTGGCATACTGGTAGGAAATGCCGCTGGTGACAATGCCCAGCTTGCGGCTGCCCCATTCAATTCTGTTGAGGGATGAGGTATTTGCATACTCTTCAAGCTCTGCCAGCGACTCTTCCCGGACAACATGGCGAACCCGGGCATTGGCAGGGAGCATGCAATATTTGCTCCTGTTCTGCTGATAGGGTTTGACAACTGTCTCCCCGGGCTGTTCCAGTTCCACCAACCCCTTGGAGTGGCATATCCTGGTGGTGACCCTGAACAACACTGGAATGTCGAAGCGTTCGCTGATTGCGAAAGCCTCTTTGATATAATCCTTGCATTCCTGAGAATCGGAAGGCTCTACCAAGGCGACTTTCGCCAACAAAGCATAGAACCTGTTATCTTGTTCGTTTTGGGAACTGTGGCAGCCGGGATCGTCAGCGGTAACCACAACCAGCCCGGCGTTTACGCCGGTATAGCCCACGGCGCACAAGGGGTCTGCGGCAACATTGAGACCCACGTGTTTCATGGCGGCAAGGGAACGTAAACCGCCTATTGCCGCGCCAATAGCCATTTCCAGAGCAGTCTTTTCGTTATTTGCCCACCTGGCCGAGATTTCCCTAATCTCCGCGAGATTCTCCAGGATCTCTGTGCTGGGAGTCCCGGGATAGGCAGCTGCAAAAGAACATCCGGCCTCCCACGCCCCCCGGGCAATAGCTTCATTGCCGCTCATGATTTCTTTGACCATAGTGGATCCTCTCCATTCCTTATTGCTTGTCCAGCAGTAATTATACCACAAGCCTTCCTGACAATTAGGAAGCGAAAAAGGACGGAATCTGCTCCCGCCCTTAAAAATTGGTCAGTTGAACCGCACTGTTACCCAGATACTTCTGCACCAAAGCCTGGGCCCTGATAGCACCTGCACTGGTTAAGAATACTGAATCGGACTTGTCGCTGCTTACCAACAGGCCTTCCTTGTCCAGTCTGTCCAGCACTTCCGCGCTGAGGGACTTCCAATTGCGCTTGTGCCTGCCAAAGGGCGGCACATCTTCTTCCCAGGCTGTCAGATAGAGCAGCATGAGGGTGAGCTCTTCAATTTCCTTATTCAATTAGCCCACCCCTTTCCTGAAAATTTTCTGCATAAGTATTCGCCATGGACAAGGTTTTTTCCTGCAAAAAAAGCTGCCCTCCAGGGGGCAGCTTTAATATTTTTTTGGTCTCTCTGCTAGTTTTTGGGCCAGAATCTTTTTCAACGATTCCGGGTTCGCCCGGCCCTGACTGGCTTTCATCGCTGCCCCCATTAAATAACCCAGGGCCTTTGTTTTGCCCTTCAGATAGTCTGCCGTCGCCCCCGGGTTAGCGGCAATTACCTCTTGGGCCAGTTCCGCCAAAGCCTCGGGATCGCTGATCTGTAAGAAATTCTGCTGCTTTACCATGCTGTCGACAGATTCCCCCCGGGCAGACATCCTGGCCAGCACCTCCTTGGCAGTTGTCACACTGATGCTGCCTGCCTCCTGCAAGGCCATGAGCCTGGCCAGCTGGTCAGCAGCGGGCAGCTCCCCCCCGGCATTAAGGAGCCGAGACACTTCCCCCAGCAGCAAATTGGCTGCCGCCAGTGGTGTCGCACCCTTTGCCACTATCTCCTCAAAACAATCAGCCATTTCCCGGGTAGCCACCAGCAATTCCGCCCTTTCAGGGGGCAAACCGTATTGGCGGACAAACCGTGCTGCCCTGGGGCGGGGCAATTCCGGCAGGCCCATCCTTGCCTTCTCCACAAGGGCGGCAGCTGCATGCAGCGGCGGCAGGTCCGGCTCCGGCAGATACAGGTACTCCCCGGCAATTTCCTTGGCGCGCATGGGCACCGTCTTTCCATTAGCCTCATCCCAGCGCAGGGTTTCCGGCATTATCTTTTCTCCCAGGGCAATTGCCCTTCGCTGCCTT
>JAAYHI010000064.1 GCA_012727415.1 Bacillota bacterium | reverse complement strand
TTCAGCCGAATCTGCAGTGCAGGCAATATAGTTGCCGTCACCTGCGAAGGCGAATACGGACTTAAAGTCTACCGCATACCATAAAAAATCAGCCACTGGGGACGGTTCCCAGTGGCTGAACGGGCAAAAAAGGATTTTTTTGGAAATGTCGAATATATTACAGTATTATTTATGGAGGTGATAGCATGGCCATTCCTTGGCGCAAATTGCGCATACCAGGAATTGCGCTGCTCCTGATAATAGTTGCTGTTGCAGCGGTTTTGCTTATTCCCCGGAAATCTGGAGATACCTTGGCCAGATGCCAGGAACTATATGACAAAAGGGACTATGCGGCCTGCAGCCGCATCCTCTCTAAAGAACTCACAAAAAGCCCCGACTGGCATGAGGGAAGAAAGTTATTAGTCAAGGCACAGTTTGCCGACAATGACCTGCTGGGGGCCCTGTCCAATTATCTGTACTTGTCAGAGGCAGGGGACAGGTCGATGAAAAGAACCATCCTCGACAAACTCGCTGCGGCCGAGAAAGATATTCAACGACAGGCTCGCGAGCTTATTGGAAAAAAACTGAGCGAAAACGCTGACCTTGACACCACCAGGGAGTTTGCTGCCGAATTTGAGATGGCGGTGGAAAATCTGCCTGGGGCACTGTCCCACCTTCAAATACTGTCCTCCAGAAAGCCCTCTCGGGAACAGGAGAGCAGGGCTGCCCGTCTCTGCAGCAGCTACTCCCAATGGGAGAAATTACTCAATGAGCTGAAAGATCCCCCGCTATCCTGGGTCCAGGGAATGAAACTCCTCTTTGCTCTGGAACATGAGGATATTGAACTGGCAGGCAAGGCCCTGGCCGAAATCGAGGACATAAGCATAATTCCTGAAGATATCACTGCAAAGACATATGATCTTGGCTTAAACCGCGGTTTAGCGGTAGCCCTGGACATTGCCCTAAAGACACATAATTCTTCCTGGGTCGAAGAGGTTTTGGCCAAGCTTGAGTTGATGGAAGCAGATGAGATTAAGAGCCAGCTACCGGCACTAGTGACTCTCCTCCCCGAGGAGCCAAGGCTTCTGGTGCTTTCCGCCTTTTATCTGCTGCCGCCGTCCCAAGGCTTGGACCTGTTGGTTGAATTGGAGAACAATGGGTATGAACCCGAGGGAGATTATTATGTATATGTTTCAGGAAAACTTGACTTGCTCAGTCAGGTTAAGGATTTTGATCCCAAGTATATGCGTTTCGTCTTTGACGCACCCGTGGAAACAGCCTGGGACAACCTCGTTATGACCTACATGAAAAGCAACCCCAAGGGACTTCTGGCGCTGGCTGACTTCGTGGAAGAACACGGCCGTGGCGATGATGCAGAAATGATGCGAACTGTTGCCAAATATTCAAAACCACTACCAAAGGTTATCTGGCAGCGCCCTGGCGTTGACCCAAGTAATCTAAGTTTATCTCCCGACGGAAAGTGGCTTATCTGCACCTTCATCTCCGAATCAAGTTCGGAAATCCTTATCGTCAACCTCAGGACCGGCGAGGAAACCTCTTTTAATACCTCTTACGACTTCGTTTCCCATTATTGGCACTGGAGCCGGGACAGCAATCAGGTGGCTGCCTCTGTTCTTAAGGGACAGGATTCTGTTGCCCTAATTATTTCCACTGCAGGAGGTAAGGTTCAACAGCCCCGGGAACTGCCAGTTCCTGCAGACTCAGAGATACTGGGCTGGATGGATAACACCAACCTGGCCCTGCAAGCTCACCTCCGTGATGAAGTATTGTTAATACAATCTAAAGTCGCTAAGGTGAACGCTGAAACCGGCAAAGAACAGTGGTTGAGCGAATTCAGAGATGGCTGGCCTACTGTAAACCATGCCGGCGAACTGATCTGGATGACCAATGAAGAGAACGGCATTGGCCTCGACTGGGGGAATAAAAAGAAATCCTTTGCAAGGGATTTCTTAGACCCGGAGTTTTGGGACTGGTTCCCCGACGATAAAAAAATTATTATCACTGACTACGGAATGGCCAGTATTCTTGACCTGGACACAGGAAAATTCAGCTACGGACAGGTATTAGATATTGTATCCCCGGGGGGCTGGGCAGATAATAGCAGCATATGGCATCCCTATTACTTCACCTTTATGGGTCGCTCTTCCCCCTTGGTGAAAACCAATCTTCTTACGGGGAAATCGGTTTATTCAGGAATTATCCTTCCCTTCGGTACACCCTATGTCTGTTGTGCAGGAAATATCGTAGCCGCTGCCTGTGCAGGCGACTTCGGCATTCAGGTATACCAAATGCCATAAAAAATCCGCCACTGGGAACCCCCAGTGGCGGATTTTGCTTTAGGCTTCGGGCGGGTAGACGATGTCGCCGTCGATTATTGTGTACATCACTGTGGAGAGGTAGTCGAAGGGATGGCCCCTGAAGATGACCAGGTCGGCATCTTTGCCCACTTCAATGCTGCCTACCCTGTTATCCACACCCAATATCCTGGCGGCGTTAATTGTTATTAACCGCAGTACCTGGTATTCATCCATGCCTGTCTCCCGCACCACTGCTGCTGCAGCATGGAGCAACTGGTAGATGTCCAGCACGGGATGGTCGGTGGTCAGGGCAACAGTCACCCCTGCCTCTGACAGTATCTTGACTGCTTCCAGGGTCTTGTTCTGGGTCTCGATTTTGCCGGGAGTGCCCATGGAGGGGCCAACGATGGCCGAGAATCCGGACTCCACTACTCTATCCAGGATGAGATGGGCTTCGCTGGCATGTTCCAGGGTCATATCGATGTCGAACTCCCGAGCAATCCTGATGGCAGTGGCGATGTCATCGGCCCTGTGGGCATGCATGCGCAAGGGGACTTCCTTTTTCAGCACTGGAATCAGGGCTTCATTTTTTAAGTCCCGGGGCGGCATTTTTTCCGGGTCCTCGCCAGCTCTTTTTATTTTGTGCATATAGTTCTGGGCATTGACCAGGGCTTCCCGAAGGAGGGCGGCACTACCCATGCGGGTGCTGGGAATTCGCTTCTGGCCGGAGTAAACCCGCTTGGGATTTTCGCCTAAGGCAGCTTTCATGCCGGCATTTTCCTTAATAACCCGCTGGTGCAGCAGGCCTCCGCCGGTTTTCAATACAGCGGTGCTGCCCCCGAGGATATTGGCACTGCCGGGAGCGACCATGACGGTGGTGATGCCAGCCTCGCGAGCCTCCCGGAAGCCGTCTTCCATGGGGTTGATGGCATCCAGTGCCCTGAGCTGCGAAGTTACGGGATCGGTAATTTCGTTGTAATCCCGGCCTTCCCAGCCCATGCCCTGTTCGCTGACCCCGAGGTGGGTATGGGGATCGATAAAGCCTGGATAGACTGCGGCCCCGGCGGCATCGATGATGTCGGCCTCTGCAGGGATTTCCACCTGGCCGACAGCGGCGATCTTTCCATCTTCCACTAAAATGCTGCCCTGGATGGGCTCCTTTTGGGCAATGGTGTGGATTTCAGCATTGATAATTGCCAGAATCTTTTTAGCGCTCATAGACTATCTCCCCATCTATCAGAGTTTTTTCTACTTTGGTCCGCCAATCAAAGGGGTGCCCATTGAGGATAATGATGTCGGCGTCTTTGCCGGGCTCAATGCTGCCCACGCGGTGGTGGATTCCCATAATTTCCGCGGGGTTAATTGTTATCGCTTTGAGGGTCTCCTCTTCCGGGAGTCCGGCTTTGTGAACCAAAGCCGCCTGGACGGGCAACTGCTCTACAGGGAAGACTGGGTGATCGCTGACCAATGCCACCTTGACCCCTGCCCGGAACAAAATTCCGGGGGTGGAGAAGCTGGTATTAGCCAGCTCTATTTTTGGCCTGGTGCCAAGGGTGGGGCCAACCATGGCCGCAATCTTCTTCTCGCCGAGGAAATCGGCAATTAAATGCCCCTCGGTGCAGTGTTCGATACAGATGTCCACATCGAACTCCTCAGCAATTCTGATGGCAGTTGTAATGTCATCTGCCCTGTGGGCATGGGCCCGCAGGGGAATTTCCTTCTTCAGCACCTGGACAAGAACCTCCAGCTTGAGATCCCTGTCGGGAGCTTTTTCCTCATCATCCTTAGCCCTCTCCATCTTCGCCATATAGTTCCTGGCGGCCACCAGATTCTCCCGCAGAATTGAGGCTACAGCCATTCTGGTGCTGGGGGTCTTTTTTTGATTGCTGTAGACCCGTTTTGGATTTTCGCCAAAGGCAATCTTTAAGCCTATCGGATCCCTCACCACCATATCGTCAACTAGTTTGCCCCAGGTTTTAATAGCTACTGCCGTGCCGCCAATGACATTGGCGCTGCCTGGAGCAACAGTGAGGCAGGTGATGCCCCCGGCAACGGCACCTTTGAAGGCAGGGTCCATTGGATTTATCCCGTCCAGGGCCCGCAAATGTGGCGTAGCAGGATTTGTCATTTCATTGCCATCGGCACCTTCAAAGCCGATGCCCTGTTCAAATATGCCAATGTGAGTGTGGGCATC
>JAAYHI010000063.1 GCA_012727415.1 Bacillota bacterium | reverse complement strand
GTGTAGACGGAGTCCAGCAGCAGGCCCTCAGTGCGGGCAAAGAGCCCCAATGCTTCCAAGGCCGCGGGGGTGGCGGTGCCGTATCCAGGGCCTATTTGGGAGTCATCAACCAGCACCTGGCCGGGTTCTATGTGGCAGGAAGCCTCCAGGAGCTGGCTGGCGCCATTAAATATGGCGGCAACTTCTTTCTGCACATACTCAGCAGGAGCACTGACACTGTAGCCCCAAACAGGAACATCCCAGCCCGCCAGGGCGAGCCCCAGCATGATTCCCGCCATGGTGCCGCCGGAGCCAGCAGCGGTAACTATTGCCTGGGGTTTGATTCCCAGATGCATACACTGGGGGATGAGCTCTTCAGTTATGGCCCGAACATAGCCCAGGGAACCCAGGGGATTCGACCCCCCCAGGGGGATGAAATAGATTTTAGTACCTTCCTTGCCCAGTTGCTCTCCATCAATCTCAATTTGCCGATAGATTTCCCCCAACTTGACTTCGCCGCAGAAGATCAGCTCTGCCCCCAGCAGTCTGTCCAGCAACAGGTTTCCCCTTAATCCTTGAGGGCGCTGGCCGGTTAAGTACAGGCGGCACTTCAGGCCAAGCCTTGCTGCCACAGCCGCTGTCATGCGGGCATGGTTAGACTGGGGACCGCCGACAGTGACGAGGCAATTCGCTCCCTGGGCTAGGGCTTCCGCGGCTAGATACTCTAGTTTGCGGGCCTTATTTCCTCCCCCGGCGAGGCCGGTGGCATCGTCCCGCTTAATGAAAATCCGGGTTTTACCCAAAGCATCTGCCAAGCGGGTTGCTTCCTCCAGGGGAGTTGGCAAGTGGGCGATTTTTAAGGACTTATACTCTATTTGCATTTAGGGTGCCTCCCATATGCTAAATTTATAAAGGTGATTATGCCTATCTTCGCCATTGGCTGGGCCTTTTCCTTGTAGCAGAATGGTTTTGGAACAGGCAAGTGAAATACTTCTCAAAGGCTTTAAAAATCTAAGAGAATCATATATAATGGGACTTGGGCTATTATAAGCTTTCGATAAAACGGAATACTGACTAACGAGGAGGAAAAGAAATGATTTTAGGTGTCCCAAGGGAAATAATGGAAGGTGAAAACCGCGTAGCCGCAACCCCGGATACAGTAAAGAAGTACATAGCTGATGGCTTTACTGTCCTGGTGGAGCGCGGGGCTGGTGAGGGAGCTTATTTCCTCGACAACCAGTATGAAGAAGCAGGAGCCACCATAATTGAGGATCCTAGTGAACTCTTTGAAAAGGCAGATGTCATCCTCAAGGTCAAAGAACCTCTGTTTAACAAAGCGAAGAATATCCACGAAGTAGACATGATGCACTCCGGCCAGTATTTAATTACTTTCCTGCATCCTGCTGCCCCTGTAAACCATACAATGGTTAAAGATTTGGCCGCTAAGGGTGTTATCAGCTTAACCCTGGACGGAATTCCCCGGATTTCCAAAGCTCAGAAAATGGATGCCCTCTCTTCCATGAGCACCTGCGCAGGATACAGAAGTGTTATCATGGCCGCAGAATACCTGTCAATTTTCGTCCCGGAAATTTTCTCTGCCGTCGGCAGAATTAAACCAGCTAAAGCCCTTGTCATCGGCACCGGCGTTGCTGGCCTCCAGGCAGTTGCCACCGCCCGGCGCCTGGGCGCCATTGTCTATGCCAGTGACATTCGCCCCGATGCCTGCGAGCAGGCAAAGAGCCTGGGAGCTAAGGTTATTGAATCCGGAGTCCCGGCGGATATTGCCATAGGCCAGGGCGGCTATGCCAACAAACTCCCCGACGAGTGGTTGCAAACTGAAAGGGAAAACCTGAGAGACACAATTGTTGACATGGACATCATCATCCTCAGCGCCCTCATCCCCGGCAAACTGGCGCCGATCCTCGTCACCGAAGATATGGTTAAAGCCATGCGTCCCGGTTCCGTCATCATTGACATCTCCATCGACCAGGGCGGAAACTGCGAACTCACCGAGCCCGGCGAAGTTGTGCAGAAACATTCAGTAACCATTTCCGGCATCAAGAATATCCCCGGCCATATTGCCACCAGCTCTACCTGGATGTTTGCCAACAACGTGTACAACCTGGTAGATTACTTGGTAAAAGACGGCAAGATGGTTATCGATACCAAGGATGAAATTACTGCCTCAATCCTGGTCACCGACGGCAAACAAATAGTGCACGAAGGTGCCAAAGAAGCTATGGGGCTATAGTCCCGCTAACAAGTAAAATGAATCTTTCCACCAGGGATTTCCCCTGGTGGAAATACTGTTAAGGCTAAACAGATCATAACTTGCATTGGAGGTAGCTATGTCACCTTTAATCCTGGTGGGTATCTTTATCGTCGCAACCCTTCTTGGATACAGCATCATCAAGACTGTGCCCAGCCTTCTCCATACCCCCCTTATGTCTGGAATGAATGCCCTCAGCGGCATTACCGTCCTTGGCGCATTAACTACAGTGGCATTGCTGGTGCGGGAGTCCCGCCCTGTCCTGGCAAGCATTGTCGGCGGCTTGGCAATTGTCCTGGCCATGATCAATGTAGCCGGGGGCTTTGGCGTCACCCACAGAATGCTGCGTATGTTCGATAAGGGAGACCGCAAATAATGAGCCCTGTCATCTATTATATTCTCAGCGCAGTTCTGTCGGCAGTTATTTTATACGGTATCTCCCTGATGAGTAAGGTAAAGACAGCGGTGCGGGGGAACCAGCTCAGTGCTGTGGCCACCGCCATCGCCATCGTCATCACCTTAATCCACTTTGAAATTATCAGCCTTCCCACTGCCCTCATTATTGTCCTGGTTTGCATAGCTGTCGGTGGGCTCCTTGGCCTTTGGCTGGCAAAGGCTGTCAAGATGATTCAAATGCCTGAAATGGTGGGAATGCTCAACGGCGTCGGCGGCGCAGCCTCGGCTCTTGTCGGCAGCATCTCAATGTTTTATTCCGACAGTGCCTTTTCCCTAGCTACCGCCGTCCTTGCCCTCTGCGTAGGGACCTTTACCTTTACCGGCAGCTTCATCGCCGCAGCAAAACTGGCAGGAGTCATCAGCGGCCGCCCGGTAATCTGGCGGGACCACCATTTTATAGTCTTAATCACCAGCATCTTAATGCTGCTGTCCCTGGTCCTGGCCTTTGTTCCCGGTTTCCCCATCTCGCTGGCAGCTATTCTCGCGGCTGTTTCCAGCGCTTTATGGGGCATCGCCATCGCCATCAGAGTTGGCGGAGCAGACATGCCCATCACCATTTCCCTCCTCAACTCCTTCAGCGGTGTTGCCGGTTCCATTGCCGGAATGGCCATTGGCGACATCCTCCTGGTGGCAGTAGGCGGAATCGTTGGCGCCAGCGGCTTATTGCTGACACAAATTATGTGTCGGGCTATGAACTCCAGCCTCATGGATATCCTGCTGGGAAAAACCAGTGTTGCACCTGCTGTAAAAGGCAAAGAAGTACAGGCGGCTAAAACCGCCGCCCCAGTGACTGCCGCCAACCCGGTGGAGATTTTACACCAGGCGAAAAAGGTCATCATCGTTCCCGGTTACGGCATGGCCATCGCCCAGGCCCAGCACCTGGTCAAAGAACTGGCGGATACCCTGGAAGCCAAGGGGGCAGAAGTTAAGTTTGCCATTCACCCCGTGGCGGGACGCATGCCCGGGCATATGAATGTCCTACTCAGCGAGGCAGATGTCTCCTATGAACAGCTCTTCGAGATGGAAGAGATAAATGATGAGTTTGCCGCCTGC
Source organism: Bacillota bacterium (assembly GCA_012727415.1). Classification (GTDB taxonomy): domain Bacteria; phylum Bacillota; class Proteinivoracia; order UBA4975; family UBA4975; genus UBA4975. The sequence continues at coordinate 129 of JAAYHI010000063.1, read as the reverse complement.
GACGCCTGCATTGTCATCGGCGCCAACGACGTCATGAACCCGGCGGCCAGAGATACTGAAGACACCCCCATCTCCGGCATGCCCATCCTCAACGTCGACCAGGCTCCCCACATCCTCATCTTCAACTAC
>JAAYHI010000062.1 GCA_012727415.1 Bacillota bacterium | reverse complement strand
GCTTTGGCCGCGGCGGCAACTGCCTGGGGGCTGGGGATTCCTTCTGAGCTGATTCGCCAGGGGCTGACTCAGCTGCATCAGGTGCCGGGGCGCATGGAGAAAGTGGATTTTGGCCAGGATTTCGACATTTTCATTGACTTTGCCCACACTCCGGCAGCCCTGGAAAGTCTGTTAAAGGGCCTCAAGGGCATTGCCGACAAGCGTCTGATTGTAGTCTTTGGCGCCGTTGGCAACGGCGATAAGGGCAAGCGGCCGCAAATGGCAGCCATTGCCCAGAAGTATGGCGACGTCGTCATTGTCACCAGTACGCAACCAAAATATGAAGATCCCGACGCCATTATTGATGAAATCGTGCAGGGGTTTACCTCGAAAAAATATATTCGCATTGTGCAGCGGGAGCAGGCGATAGAAAAGGCCCTGTCTTTGGCCCGGGCCGGGGATATTGTTGCTCTGGCGGGATTTGGCCATCAAAAGTACAAGCTGGTAAAGGGACAAGCCATACCCTATTCCGACCATCAAGCAGTTGCAAACTTCTTTATGAGAGCCGCTCAGGAAGAAACGGCAGCAGGCACAGAGACGACAGCATAATCCTGGGGGGCCAGGATTATTCCTTTGGGCAAGGGAGGAGTTTTATGTCTAAAAAAATACCAAGGCTAATAATAATTGCAGGGACTATGCTTACCTTAATAGTAACCATTGGCGCACAGGTCGTGTATTTTGGAGGTGAGGAGTTGACGCTGTTGCCATTGGAGCAGGTTGCTGAGCCGGAACTCCCCCGGGAAATCTTATTGTGGCTGGACAGGGATAAGTGCAGCGAAGGATATGGTGCATTTTTTCTGGAGGGAGATTTGTACTTGGCAGCGAGGATGGGCGAGTGTCCAACAGGCGGATATGCCGTTCACCTGGGCAACCCCCACATGGATAAGTCAGAGGCCGTTATTACAGCATCCTTTATCAGGCCAAAGCCTTGGGATATGGTCACCCATGTGCTTACATATCCGCGGACAGTGGTTAGAATAGCCGCCGCCGGCAAATGTCCCCCTCGGGTTACCTTTATTGATGCAGGCGAAAAGGTTTTGGCCAGCGTAGAGGTTGCACGGCTGGACGGGGAATAGGCCTGTATAAATATCTTTTGCCTTTTGCGGTTAAACTGTTATTAACCGAAGTGAGGTGAAAGAAATGACCAGGTGCAAAGATTGCGCAAATTTTACCCCTGAAAAAGGTGAAAATGGCCGCTGTTTTGGCCAACCTGTAAAGGGAAGTATGAATTCCCGCAATTGCCCCCGAGATTCATTTGTACCTCGCAAATAAACTTAACCCGTCTTTTGCAGACGGGTTATTTTGCCTATACATTAAAGCGGATGTGTACAATATCTCCGTCCCTGACCACGTAATCCTTGCCCACTAACTGGGCAAGGCCCTTTTCTTTGACTGCGGTTTCACTGCCCAGTTCCTTTAGGTCCTGATAACTCATGACATCAGCGCGAATGAAGCCCCTCGCCAGATCGCTGTGGATTGTGCGGGCGGCATCCAGGGCAGTGCCGCCGTTTTTCAGGGCCCATGCCCGGACTTCATCGCTGCCTACAGTGAAGAAAGAAATGAGGCCGAGGAGGGCATAGGCTTCCCGGGCGACCAGGGCTGTTCCCGGTTCAGAAATGTTGAGTTCTTTCATAAAGACTGATTGCTCTTCGGGAGTTAACTGGGAGATTTCCCCTTCTATTTTGGCCGATAATGCCAGGAGGCGCCATCCCTTCTCATTACTTAAAGCCTCAAGAGTGCTGAGCCAGGCAGGATTTTTTCCCACATCCTCCTCAGACAGGTTGACCACCAGCAGTTGCGGTTTGTCTGTAAAGAAGACAAGGCCTTGGAGCAGTTGCCTTTCATCTTCACCCAGCTGCAGCATCGACATGGGCTTTTCTTCTAAGAGGTGTTGAAGGCATTTTTCCAATACCGGCAATTGCTCTTTGGCAGAACCCTTGATCTTGGAGGCAGTTTTGATCCTGTCGAGGCGGGTTTCCACCAAGGCCATGTCAGCCAGCAGCAATTCATGATTGACTATGTTGAAGTCCCGCAGGGGATCAATAGTGCCCAGGGGATGGGGGAAAGTGCCTGCGAAAGCCCGAATGACATGAATTAAAGCGTGGGCAGGGCGAATAGAATCCAGAAATGCAGCGGTCTTGCCTGTTCCCTCGCTGAGGCCCGCCAAATCTGTAACCTGGATTTGCCCGTAAACAGTCTTGCGGGGCTTGTACATCTTCTCCAGGAAATCCACCCTGGAGTCAGGGACGTCTGCCATGGCAATGGCAGAAGTTTTTCCCTCCGGGGGGATATAACCAGTGAGCAGTGAAAATAAAGTAGTCTTGCCGGAAAGGGGCAAGCCGACCATTCCGCATGTAAGCACCGGGCTCAACTCCTATACTAGAGGTTTGACTAAATTACTATAGCATACTTTTTCCTGCAGCGACAAGGATAAGCCGGCAGCAAAGCGGAATAATACGTACAGTCCATGTACAGGCATTTCATTTTTTCCCGGGAAAGAGTATAATCATGGCAGCGATAGCTGAAAGGACTGATAGGAATGGGCGAAGCAAAAGGAAAAGGACTGGCTGTAGGACAGACTTGGCAGTCAGAGATCGAGAGTAACGGCAAGAAATACCTTCGCATTCTAGTAAAGACGCATTTTATCACTGAAGGAGAAGATGTGGCCCAGGTGATTGTCCGCTATGTGGAGGACATCTATCAAGCGGGAGATTGTGTTGTCATCAGCGAAACGATGGTAGCCAATGCTATCGGTTTGGCAGTGGACCAAAGTCAAATTAAACCAGGTTGGTGGGCGCGGCGGTTGTACAAGTATGTCAAGCGCACCAAGCATGGCAGGGGAATTGGCACTCCCGAAAAGATGCAGGTGGCCATTGAACTGGCAGGCCTTTGGCGCATCTTGCTGGCTGCGGTGGTAAGCGCGATTACCAAGCTCTTTGGCTTAAAGGGTTGGTTTTACCGGGTGGCAGGAGATAAGGTCCGCTCTATCGACGGTCAAAGCGGCGGCCCCGACGGACCATACTGGACCAAGGTAATTCTTCCCTTGCCGGATCCCAATAAGCTGGCCAGCGACATTTCAGCTTCCTGTGGCTATCCCGTTGTAATTGCCGATATCAATGACCTGGGCGGCAGCATAAAGGGCTGGTCAAATCCCCAATTGCGCCAGATTGATTTTGCTGACGTCCTAAGGGACAACCCCATGGGTCAGACAATTACCATGACCCCCCTTGCCCTCGTGAGGCCTGTAGTGGAATAATGCGATTTGTGGTCAGCGCCTGTCTCCTTGGCTGCTGTTGCAAGTATAATGGCGAAAGTAACCGCAACGAAACAGTAATGGCTTTTTTGAAGGGCAAGGACTATATTGTTGTCTGCCCGGAAGTTGAGGGGGGCCTGGCTGTCCCCCGGGAACCTTCCGAGATCATTGGGGGCAGCGGACTGCAGGTTCTGCAGGGCTGCGCCTCGGTGTTGACCCGGTCCGGTAAGGATGTCAGCGCTATTTTTCGCAGGGGCGGACGCATCGCCGTGGACAAGGCTCTGGAGTTTGGCGCCAGGGCGGCAATTCTAAAGGAACGCAGTCCCAGTTGCGGCATTCGCTCTGTCTACGATGGCAGCTTTCAGGGCTCGGTAGTCCCTGGTCGGGGAGTGGCCGCTGCGGCCCTCGCCTCTGCCGGTTTATTGCTGTTTTCCGAAGAAGCCTTGCCTGAGGAGGGATTGATGGTGGATTACCAGGAGGTAACTGCAAAGATTGTCGCCTGGCTGAAAGAGAAGGTCAGCGCAGCCGGGGCGAAAGGCTGTGTCCTGGGCCTCAGTGGCGGCATCGACTCTGCCGTTGTAGCAGCCTTGGCCCAAAAGGCTTATCCCCAAGATACCCTGGCTGTCATCCTGCCGGTGGAAAGCAGCCCTGAGGATGTCGAAGATGCCTGGTTGGTGGCCCGGCACCTGGGCTTAAGGGCAGTTGAGATCAACCTGGAATCGGTTTACCACAGTTTTCTTGCTGCCTTCAACACCAGAGAGCCAGCTGGAGCCGATTTGGCGGCGGCAAATATTAAGCCCCGCCTGCGCATGGCTGCCTTATACTACCTTGCTGCCAAGAGCAATTGCCTAGTGGTGGGCACCGGCAATAAGTCCGAAATAATAACTGGTTTTTTCACTAAGTATGGTGACGCCGGCGTCGATCTCGAGCCCATTGGCGCCCTTGTTAAACACCAGGTCTGGGAATTGGCCCGGTTTCTGCAGTTGCCGGAAAAGATTATTGAGAAAAGGCCTTCCGCAGGCTTAATGCCGGGGTTAACCGACGAAGATGAGCTGGGCTTTTCGTACCGGCAGCTGGATGAGTACATTTTGTCGGGTACTACTGATGCTGATGCTGTTGAAAAAATAGAAAGGGCGGTCCTGCGCTCGCGGCACAAGCAAGAGATGCCGCCGGTATGCCCTTTGTAACACAATTGTGACAGTAATTTCATGTACTCTTAACCATGACCGGCGAAATTTGAGCTATAATTAAATTATCCAAAAGCTTTACCAGTTATCCCCCTCTTAACTATACGCGGCAACGCGTATTTTTTTATACAAAACCTTCTCAGTGTGATACTATATTAGTATCGGGAAAGGAGAGATTGCTATGGCTGGCCATTCCAAATGGGCAAATATAAAGCATAAAAAAGCTCGCCAAGATGCAAGTCGAGGCAAGCTGTTCACAAAAATCACCCGGGAAATAATTGTTGCCGCTCGCCAGGGTGGCCCAGACCCAGATTCCAATCTAAAGTTGCGCATGGCTATCAATAAGGCCCGGGCAGCGAACATTCCCAACGACAATATTAATCGGGCCATCGACAGGGCTGTTGGCAGCAGTGACAGCGACAACCTGGAAGAGATTACCTATGAAGGGTATGGCCCCGGAGGGGTCGCCATACTGCTGGACATTCTCACCGACAACCGCAACCGTACTGCCGGGGAAATCCGCTATATCTTTTCCCGGCATGGAGGCAGCCTTGGGGAAACTGGTTGCGTAAGCTGGATGTTTAAGCGCAAGGGCCTTATCCTCGTTGAAGACGGCAGCGTCGAAGAAGATCAACTGATGTTGGTTGCCCTGGAGGCAGGCGCTGAGGACGTTCGCGATGAAGGCCAGGGCTGGGAGATTATCACTTCTCCCGAAGATTTTGAAGCAGTTAAGAACGCCGTCGAAGGGCTTGGGATTACTCCCGCCGCTGCCGAAATAACCATGATTCCGGATACCCTTACTGAGGGGCCTCCCCAGGTGTTGGAGCTCATTGACGCCCTTGACGAGCACGATGATGTGCAAAATGTCTATACCAATTGGGATATGCCCGAGGATATTGAGTAAAGCGCATAACATTTCACCCCTGAGAGAAAATAATCAGGGGTGATACTGTGCGGGGAACTACGTTCCTGAAACCAATACTCATTGGGGCATTAGCCCTGGCGGTAATTGCTGCAGGCGGCTGGCTTTTCACCAGCGTACGCGGAAAGGCCTCTGCTGACATTATCGGCACAGAAACCGAGATCTCTGTGGAGCGCTGGTGCCTGGTGTGTGGTGATTACCGGCCGGTGACGGCCAGCAGTCCCTGGCAGGGAATGGATGTGGAGGCCCTCAAGGGCACTCTCGCTGCGGAATTGCCCGGGGCCAGGATTCTGGCATTTTCCAGTGAACAGGTAGTGGTTCACTTGCCCCCGGGCTATTGTGAAAAGTGTCTGGACTATATGCCGCAGCAGGGTTATATTGGGCTCAGTCCTGACAACCAGTTGGCAGTGTTTTCCGAAGACGGTACCCTGGTCAAGGTCTTTGGGGAAGCCCCCGGGGCATGGCTGGCTGAACTCAATGAGGGGATCCCCTTTTCCAGCCCCCAGGACTGTCTTGACTTGATAGTAAATTTAACCAGCTAAACCCATCCGGGTTTTTTTGATTTTGGAAGGTATGGCAGGCCTGGATGTAGAACATATGTTGGCAGGGGGAATCGATATGAGGATAATGGGGATTGACCCCGGGTTGGCAATCGTTGGCTATGCTATAATAGATAAAGCAGGTAACTCTCTGCGTCCCCGCGATTACGGGTGCATCCGCACCTCTGCTGATATACCGTTAGCTGAAAGGCTGCAGGCAATCTATCAGGAGTTGGGTTTATTGCTGGAGAAATGGCAGCCGGAATGCATGGCGGTTGAGCAGTTATTTTTTAACCGCAATGTGACCAACGCTTTCTCTGTTGGCCAGGCAAGGGGAGTTTGTCTGCTGACAGCTGCTCAGGCCCAGTGTGCAGTGGCTGAATATACTCCCTTGCAAGTTAAGCAAGCAGTAGTGGGCAACGGGAGAGCAGCGAAACAGCAAGTCGCCGCAATGGTCAAGACCATCCTTAATTTACGGGAAATACCCAGGCCAGATGATGTCACCGATGCGCTGGCAGTGGCAATATGCCATTGCAACAGGCCGGCTGCTCTTGGCCTGCGTCGGGGGTGAGGGCAATTATTGCCTTTATTGAAGGACAACCTGTCAGTGCTGCCTCAGACCATCTCGTCGTGGAGGTGGGAGGGCTGGGGTTTCGCATTTTCGTGCCGCCTGCAAAAATTCAGGAGCTGGCGTCGCTGCCTGCCGTCAAGCTGCACATACATATGACTGTCCGGGAAGACAGCATTACTCTTTACGGGTTTGACAGCGAAGCTGCCCTTAGTGCCTTCCGTCAGCTTATTTCTGTATCTGGAGTGGGGCCTAAACTGGGCCTGGCTGTGCTGTCTGTCTGGGAAGTGAGTCAGCTGGCTCAAATTCTTGCCAGCGGCGATATAAAAGCTCTAACTACTGTCAGCGGCATCGGCACTAAGACCGCCCAACGCATCTGTCTGGAACTCAAGGACAAGCTCAAGCCAGCCAGCACTGAGGAATCAATTGAGCTTCTTGCCAGTGCTGAGATTGCCTTACTGAACCTGGGCTTCCGCACTGCAGAAGTGCGGCCGGTATTGAGAAGCCTGGTCCGGAAATGCAGCACTGTTGAAGATTTGGTGCGCTTGGCCCTTGCCCGGCTGGCCAGAGGTGAGAAGCAATGAATAACAGAATTACATCTCCCCACAGTATTGAGTCCGATGGCGGCGAAGTAGGCCTGCGTCCCTTGCGCCTCCAGGACTATATCGGTCAGGAGCAGATCAAAGCCAATCTGGAAGTATTTATTCAGGCTGCCCGCCAGCGGGGGGAGCCTTTGGACCATGTGCTCTTATCCGGCCCGCCGGGGCTTGGCAAGACCACCCTTGCGGTTATTATCGCCAAGGAAATGGGCAGCAACATACATATAACATCAGGGCCGGCAATTGAGCGGCCGGGAGATTTGGCTGGTATTCTCACAAATCTGCAGCCCGGGGATGTGTTGTTTATAGATGAGATTCACCGCCTCAGCCGGGCAGTTGAAGAAGTCCTCTATCCCGGCATGGAAGATTATTCCCTGGACATCGTCCTCGACAAGGGCCCAGCTGCCAGGTCTATCCGCCTGCAGCTCAACCCCTTTACTTTGGTCGGTGCCACCACAAGGGCCGGGGCTGTCAGTGCTCCCCTCCGGGACAGGTTTGGTGTCGTCAATCGCCTGGAATTTTACACTCCTCAGGAATTGCAACGCATCGTCACCCGTTCCGCCGGTATATTGGGAATAGCCATTGACCCTGCGGGGGCAGAGGAAATAGCCCGCAGGTCCAGGGGAACGCCACGTATAGCAAACAGGCTGCTGCGCCGTATTCGCGACTTTGCCCAGGTCGAAGGCAAAGGTGTAATCGATTTGGCAATAGCTCATGACGCACTGCAGCGTTTGGAGGTAGATGCCGTCGGCCTCGACAACTCCGACCGCCGCCTGCTGCTTACAATCATCGAAAAATTCAGCGGCGGACCTGTAGGGGTCGAGACTCTGGCTGCCGCTATCAGCGAGGAAACTACTACCATTGAGGATGTATATGAGCCCTTTCTCTTGCAACTGGGATTTATCAATCGCACGCCCCGGGGGAGAGTGGTTACAGGGGCAGCATATCGCCACCTGGGAATGCAGCCTCTAGGTCAGGGGGAATTGTGGGAAAATTTCTGAGATTGCCTTTTACCCCCTTCTTGTCGGCATCAGATACGAATAATTAAAGGAGGGGTGGCAGTATGCCAGATAGAAACGAACAGCATGCCATTCTTCGCGCTATCCAGGCGGGTGATGACGAGGCGCGTCAAAAATTACTGGCCCAATATACCCCCCTGGTTGTCAAGGTCGCCTCGAAACTGACCGGCAGGTATATAGAACAAGGCCTTGACGATGAAGCCAGCATAGGCCTTATGGCTTTACGAGGCGATAGATAAATACGATTCCAGCCGGGGAGCCAGTTTTTTAAGTTTTGCTCACCTGGTGATAAGCAATCGCATAAAAGATTACCTGCGCGCAAAAAATACCAGGGAACTTCCTTCCAGTGCCCTGGCAGAGCAGGCAGCGGTTGTAGATTACCGCGAGTCCTGGCGGGAGTACCAGGATGCCGACCACAGGGAAAACAGGCGAAGTGAGGTCGTCCAATATATCCAGGAGCTGGCAGACTATAAATTGGATTTGCGCCAACTGGCTGCCGCCACTCCTAAGCACCGCAAAGCTAGACAAAGGGCCTTTGAAGCAGCTCAACTGCTGGCGGACTTACCGGATTTGAAAAGGCATGTCAGGGCCAAAAAGGAACTTCCCTTAAAGGAAATGGAAGGCAAGCTGAAGGTAAGCCGCAAGACTCTCGAAAGGCAGCGCAAATATATAATTGCCTTATTTATAATTATTACCGGTGATTACAGTTACTTGTCAGACTACTTGCCAGGGGGGGGAGCAAGTGAATAGAAGAGCGTTGGTTCTTGAAATGGACAGCACTCATGTCACCCTTTTGTCGGATGATGGGGAATTTATTCGCTTACCTGCCGGCCGCCTGCCCCAAGCCCGGTATATCGGGCAAAGCATCAGCATGAGCCAGATTAAGCCTAAATCAAAGATGGGCTGGATGCCCCTGCTTGCCGCCTGCATCTTTATCGCATTAGTAGTTATTCCCATGGTTTCCCCCCCCCGGCTCTGGCCTGGGTCAGCCTGGACAACTCTTCCAGCCTGGAAGTGTTGGTGGATGGCGAATTCAACGTCAGGGAAATCCGTCCTTTAAATAACAGGGCGAGAATCTTTCTCGAAGAACGCCGGGGAAATTCTAAGGATTTTGATATATTTGTCGACGAGTTTATTACTTGGTCCCGGATGAACGGGGATAACTCCCTGTTAGTGACAGCTACCGCTGACATCCGGGATGTGACTGCTTATTTCGCCCCCTATGCAGATGTGTATGTCATCCCTCTGGCAGTGGATGCCAGGGTCAGGGACGAAGCCGGGAAAAAAGGGCTTAGTGCCGGCAGGGCCATTTTTATGGCCGAGGCCAGCGAATGCATTTCCCCTGAAACCATGAAGGAGGGCAATCCCATCGACGCCTTGGATTCAGCAGGAATTGATGTCGAATCATTTGTTGACGGCCTCCATGAAAATGACCATGAGGCCAAGATCAGGGAATTACCTCCTTTCAATCAAGGCAAGAAAAATGAAAATGACGGCCTTGATTCTACAGAAAATTCCGATGCCGGGCAAAAACTGCCTCCCGGTCTCGCCAAAAAAGATAAGAAACATCCGGCTGTGCGTTCTTTCAGTCGTTCTGGCTCTTGGGGGAAAGACAACAGGCCGAAAGGGCCAAGAGGTAAATTAGAGGAATGGTCGGAAGAAGAAGGGGAGTCCCCGGAAGAGGAAGAAAAGGAATTCAAGCACAAGTTCAAGAGCAATAAGTATGGCGACAAGAACGCTAACAATGGCAATGAGGGCAAAGGCAAAGAAAAGGGCAATAAGAGCAATAAGGGCAAAGATAAAGGTAATGGCAATGGCAAGAATAAAGGCCAGGGGAAGGGCAATGGAAAGGGAAACGGAGGCAATAAGGGCAATAAATACATGAACAACAGAAATAATAAAGGCCGAAAAGGCAAGCCATAACCACCTCCCCGCCCAACGGGCGGGGCCTTTTGTTTGACTGCCAGCTCTTATTGCAGGTATACTACTTATTGACTGAAATCGAAATGCAGGTGTACGTCATGAAAGTAAGTGATTTTGATTACTCACTGCCTCCGGAACTTATTGCCCAGCAACCCTGCCAGCGCCGGGATCAGTCCCGGCTGCTGGTACTGGACAAAAACAGTGGCAATATAAGCCACCGGCGCTTTTACCAGCTTCCCGACATACTGGCTCCCGGCGACCTGCTGGTTTTCAACGACACTAAGGTCTTGCCGGCGCGTCTTTTTGCCAGCAAGGCCAGCGGCGGCAAATTAGAAGTGTTGTTACTTCATCCTGTCGACGACAGCACCTGGTCTTGCCTGGTAAAGCCAGCCAGGCGGGCACCCCGGGAAACAATACTTGAATTTGCCGGCGGACTCGCCGGCGAAGTGGCGGGCATCGGGGAAGAAGGCGTGCGTTACATTCGCTTTTCTTTGTCAGGCCAGGAATTTCAGGAAAAGATTGCTGCCATTGGCGAAATGCCTTTGCCTCCGTACATACGCGAAAAGCCAGCTGATCCTGGCCGTTATCAGACGGTCTATGCTGCTTCCCCGGGGGCTGTGGCTGCTCCTACTGCCGGACTCCACTTTACCCCGGAAGTATTTCATCGCCTGGAGGCGAGGGGGGTTGAAAGCGCTTTTCTTACTTTACATGTCGGCCTGGGCACATTTCGCCCTGTTTCGGTCAGTACCGTTGAAGAGCACAAAATGCACAGTGAATACTACTGCATTGGCCAGGCCACAGTGGATAAAATAAAGGCAGCTAAAGCTAGGGGAAGCAGGGTTGTGGCGGTGGGAACCACATCGGTGCGCGTGCTGGAAACTTCAGCCCGGGATGGCCTCTTGCCCCGTTGCGGCTGGACTGATATCTTCATCTACCCGGGTTTTTCCTTTTCGGTTGTAGATGCCCTGGTGACTAATTTTCACCTGCCTC
>JAAYHI010000061.1 GCA_012727415.1 Bacillota bacterium | reverse complement strand
GGATAGCAGAGAGACTAAATTCTATACCCCTGGCAGCAGGGGGCAGGGCGGAGATGGATCTGTCGATGTTCTACCACCGGCGCACCGAAGCAGAGCTTGTCGCTTTGCGCAATTACCTGCGACAGCGAAAGGCCCAGGGCAAAGAGGACCATCTCGACCAATGGATCCGGATGGTGGCAACTAATCGCCTTAGCGGGCATTCCAGCGGTTTTTTTTCGGTGTATACCCTCCCCCCCAATCAGGCGGTTTCCCCCGCAAGGCAGGCCCAGATCAACATACAGCGCAACCAGGAGCCGGAGTACAAGGACATTGTCCCCCGGATTCTGCGGAAGTCAGCCTCGCTGATGCGCACCCTAAGTGGGGCAGAGATTGCCTCCCTGGCCGAGGCCGGAGAATCTGCCCTTTTTCTCGAAAATGATGCCCGGCAGACGCCGGAGATTCCCTCGGAATCCGTGAAACTAGTGGTGACCTCTCCTCCCTTCCTGGATGTGGTGCAGTATGCCAATGATAACTGGCTGCGCTGCTGGTTTAACGACATCTCCCCCCAGGAGGCGGAAGAAAATATCACCATGACCGCCTCTCTGGAAGAGTGGTGCCAGGTCATGGAGGAGGTCTTTGCCGAGCTGTACAGGCTTGTTGCTCCAGGAGGCTGGGTAGCCTTTGAAGTAGGGGAAGTACGCAAGGGTAAAATCTGCCTGGACGAACATACCGTGCCCTTAGGCATCAAGGCAGGGTTTAAATGTGCAGGGGTGCTGGTCAATGTCCAGCAGTTCACCAAGACAGCAAACATCTGGGGAATCCGCAACAACCGCTTTGGCACCAACAGCAACCGCATAGTCCTGTTTTATAAAGATTGATTACTGTAAGGAGTGAAGCTATGAAGATTGAAAAGATTGGCAGCCGGGGAACGCTGTTTACTTTTGAGGAGCATGAGTCTCTGTTGGGGGAGTACAGCATTTATCTCATTGCGGGCACCAACCGGCTCTACCTCTGCGACACCCACCTGGGACCCAAGTCCATGGAGCCAATTATGGAATATATGCAGGCCCAGGGACTGGATAAGCCCCTGGTAATCTTCCTGTCCCATTCCGATTGGGACCATATTTGGGGAGTAAGCGCCTTCGAAAACCCCCTGGTAGTTGCCCATGTCTTTTGCGCCCGCAATGTGGTGCAGCGGGGGCCCCTGGAACTGCAGCGCTACGCCAGTTACCAAAACGGCGAAGTTTCCCTGATTAATCCCCAGCTGACCTTCGACAGCAAAATCCTCTTTGCCGATGACGGGGTGGAGTTTATCTACGCTCCCGGCCACACTGAAGACTCGGCCATCTGCTTCGACCACAGGGATGCTGTAATCTACGCAGGGGACATGGTGGAGAGGCCGCAGCCCTGTATCGGCTGGCATGACCTGGAAAAATATATCGACTCTTTGGAATACATAAGTGAGCAGCGAAGCCGGGTCATTGTCTCCTCCCATTCTGGCATTGTGACGCCGGAAGATATCGAGGACAATCTCGATTATCTCCGCCAGTGCCAGGAGATCGTCGAGGAACAAAACAGCGGGGCAGTTGAAGACAAGGACAGGGAGTACCTGCGCAAACTTTACACCTTGCTGCTGTATGAAGATGCCATTGCCAATACTGTTGGCAACGATTTTGATTACGCCTCTTTCCAGCGGCAGTTGTGGCAGTCCCTGGACATGGATTACCTGACCAATATTGTTGCTTTGCTGCGAAATGTCGAGCACGAAGAGTTGCAGCTGGCCCTGGAAGCGATTATGGCGGGACTGTAAAGCTGACTTATAAACTCCCGGTAACCCGGGAGTTTTTTGTACCTGAGTTGGCGACCGATAGCATCATACTCGTAAACCGCGTTTGCTGTTTACTTTTTGTTAAAAATGGGTATAATATAAACAGGAGGTGTTTTAGGTGTTTAGCAAAAACTTAAAATACTACCGCCTGAAAAATAACCTAAGTAAGAAGAAGTTAGCTGAGAAAATTGGTATTACCAGCATGGCTATTTCTCACTACGAAAAGGGCAGCCGTACCCCTAATACACAAATCCTTTATATTAGCGGAAGCATTGAATGTAGGTGTCATGGATTTTCTAGCCATCAGGAATGAGAGCCTGGAATTCGTACACGG
>JAAYHI010000060.1 GCA_012727415.1 Bacillota bacterium | reverse complement strand
CTATAAGTACCAAAGCTCCTCCTTGGTGGTGGAAATTCCCACTGCCCCCGCCTGTAATGTGGCGAGGATATCCTCTTTTGATTCAATGAGCCCGCCGGCAATAAGCGGTATCTGGGTTTCCTGGCTTACCCGCTTTACCACCCGGGGTATGATGCCCGGCAACAATTCTATGGCGTGAGGGCGGGTTGATTTTACTGACTTGATTGCAGTCTCCACCGACAGGGAATCCAGCATAAACACCCGCTGAATGGTGCTGAACTCAAACTCCTTGGCAAATTTAATGAGATTGACCCGGGTAGTGATAATCCCATCGGGATTGGCCTTCTCTTTGAGGTAGCGCAGGGCAACCTGTTCCCGGGAAAATCCCTCCATTAAGTCAAAGTGGACATAGACTCGCTTGTCGGCCTGGTGAATGCGGCCAACGACATCGGGAATCGAAAAAATATCTCCTTTGAGCAAAAAGATTATTTCGCAGGGAGACTGGAGGGCAGCATCAAGCCGGCCAAGGTCATTGACAGAAGCTACTATGGGGTTCCGTTGCATGCTGGCAGTAAAATCCACTGGCCTCACTCCTCGGGAGGTTTACCCGCCGTACTTGTTAAGGAAAAAGAATTTGTCCGCCTCCAGCCGCGGCGGCCGCTGCTGTTCATCCTGAATTTGACGTTCCGACAATTTGGGGCTGATGCTGTCGCTGCGGGCACTGACTGCAATCAGGGCAATGACGGTCATCTCCGGGGGAATTGCCAGGATTTCCGCCACCAGCTCTGGTTTGTAACCGGCAAAGGGATGGGCCACCAGCCCGAGTTCAGTGGCCTGGAGCATCAGCTGGGCTGTGGCCATTCCGGTGTCAAAGAGATAGTACTCCCTGTCGCCAATGACGCAGTCCAACTCTTTTTGCGAGCACACGGCAATGAGCATCGACGCGTCCATGGCCCATTCGTTGCCCTTGGGCAAGGCCTGATGGATTTGGTCGAGAATTTCCCGGTCATAGACCGCTACGAAACGCCAGGGTTGCTTGTTGTAGCAGGACGGGGCCAGGGACGCTGCGGTGGCCAAATCTTCCAGCAACTCCCGGGTAATTTCCACAGGTTTCAGGGACCGATACGCTCTCCGTTGGCTGATCGCCTCTTTTACATTCATGCCAATCCTCCTTATCTTTTTGGGTTTAGGATGAAAGTATTTTCAGCAACTTGTCTTTGTCCAGTACAGGTATCCCCAGGGCCTGAGCTTTTGCCAGTTTGGAGCCGGGCTTATCCCCGGCCACCACATAATCTGTCCTGGAGCTGACAGAACCGGTGACAGTTCCCCCTGCTTCTTGAATGAGCTTCTGGGCCTCGGCCCGGGTCAGGCCTTCCAGGGTGCCAGTTAGAACAAAGGTCTTGCCCGCCAAAGGTCCTCCTGATCGGGGCTGCTCCTGCACTGTATTTACTCCTGCCTCCTGCAGGCGGCGAATGAGGTGCTGCATATCCGGGTCCGCCAGCTCGCTGACGACGCTGGCTGCAATGGTATCCCCTATTTCCGGCACGGCAGTCAACTGCTCATGGCTGGCGGCCATGAGGGCGTCAATGCTGCCGAAATTCTCTGCCAGCAAGCGGGCGGCTTTAGCGCCGACAAAACGAATTCCCAGGCCAAAAAGCAAGCGTTCCAGGGGCTGGGCCTTGGACTTCTCAATAGCAGCCACCAGGTTGGCGGCAGATTTCTTCCCCATCCGCTCCAGGGCAGCAATATCCTCGGCCTTTACAGAATAGAGATCCCCCACATTGTTGATGAGCCCTGCCTTAAAGAGGGCATCCACAACTGCAGGTCCGAGGCCCTCAATGTCCATGGCGCCGCGGCTGGCATAGTGAATAACCCTTTCCCGGATTTGGGCGGGGCAACTGGGGTTGGGGCAGCGGCGCACCGCTTCTCCGGCAACCCGCACAGATTTGCTGCCGCAGGCGGGGCAGTGCGTGGGAGGCTGCCAGATTACTTCCCTGCCATCCCTGTGATCCTTCAGGGATTCGACAATTTCAGGAATGATGTCCCCTGCCTTTTGCACCAGTACCAGGTCGCCGATGCGAATGTCCTTGTCCCGTATGTAGTCCTCATTATGGAGACTTGCCCGGCTGACGGTGGTGCCCGCCAGTTGCACCGGCTCCAGCTCAGCGGTAGGGGTGATTGCCCCGGTGCGGCCGACATTCAAAGTAATGTCCAGTATCCGGGATTTCTCCTGTTGGGCCGGGAACTTCCAGGCAATGGCCCAGCGGGGGCTCTTGACAGTATTGCCCGCTCTCGCCTGCAAAGCTAAATCATCCACTTTGATGACCATGCCATCGGTGGCATAGGGCAATTCAGACCGCTTTACCCGCCAGGTCTCCACGTACTCGATAACTGCCTCAATATCCTGGAAACGGCGCCGCACGGGATTGACCTTAAAGCCCAGTTCCTCAAGCCGGTTCAAAGCCTGCCAGTGAGTGTCCCCATGGGCCTCGGCCCCTTCCAAGGCATAGACAAACAGATCCAGGTGCCTGGAGGCAGCTATTTTGGGATCTAACTGGCGCAGGGAGCCGGCAGCAGCATTGCGGGGGTTGGCAAACAGCGCCTGACCCTGCTCTTCCCGGATGCGGTTGAGGTCGGCAAAGGCTTTTTTAGGCATAAAGGCCTCTCCCCGGACCCGAATGCTGACCGGTTCTTTCAGACGCAGCGGCAGGGACTTAATCGTGCGCATATTGGCAGTGATATCTTCGCCCCGGTAGCCATCCCCGCGGGTGGAGCCGCGGACAAAAATACCATCCTCATAGTCGACGGCAACGGCCAGGCCGTCGATTTTCATCTCCACCACATAAGCCGGGTCCACCCCCAACAGGCGCTGCATCCGCTGGTGAAAGGCGCGCAGGTCGCCGGCCGAAAAGGCGTTGTCCAGGCTGAGCATGGGGCTGGGGTGGACAACAGCGGTAAAGCCCTCCAGCACCTCTCCTCCTACCCGCTGGGAAGGAGAATCCGGCGTCACCAAGTCGGGGAATTCCCTTTCCAGGCTGAGCAATTCCTGCATCAGGGCGTCGTACTGAGCATCGCTGATCTCGGGACTGTCCTTGACATGGTACAGCCAATTATGCCTCTCTATCTCCCGGCGCAGTTGGTCTAAACGCTGCTGGGCGGTTTGTCTATCCATCCTCTTTCCCTCCATCGAAAAAATCCATGTCCCCCCTGGTGCTTTGATAATATTCTATCCTGTCAGCCCTGGCTTTTGTATGCAATTCCAGCAAGTGGCCGTCGGGATCCCTGAAGTACAAGGACCGGCCCTCCCGCGGATTGCGTATTCTGTCCCGACGCAATTGGATTCCCCTTTCCTGCAGGCGCCGCCTATAGGTGTCGAGGTCTTCCTCGGCCACAGAAAAGGCTATGTGAGTGTATGTTTCAGCGGCTTTGGCCCCGGGCTCCAGATTATGGGCTAACCAAATCCCGGCCAAATCCAAGTACACTGTCTTTTTTCCCTTGACCAACAGCTTTGCCCCCAGGACCTGGGTGTAAAACTCGGCAGCCCTGTCGATATCCGCCACAGCAAAGGTAATGTGATTGAGACCCTTAATACTCATGCTGCACCTCCACAACAGTGAGGGGGGCGTAGTCTGCCATCAGGCGGCGACGGTCCCCCGGGGAAAACTCCACGACAATTACTGCCTGGTCCCCCAGGGAGGTGGTACCAACTACCACGCCGCGGCCCCACTTGCTGTGTTCCACCACCATGCCCACCGCATACTTGACCTTGGGGCCAGGGGCTGCAGCAGTGGTTACCGGGGACCACATCCTGATCTGGCTGGGGCTGCCGTTGATATATTCCAGGTATTGATCTGCCGTCTCCCCTAAGAAGCGGGAAGGCCTGCAGGCTTCCAGGCGCCCGAAAATATGCCTGGTCCTCGCCCAGACCAAGTACAGCTCCTCCCTGGCCCTGGTCATGCCTACATAGCACAGGCGCCGCTCCTCACTGAGCTCCTCCTCGTTTTCAAGGGAACGGGCATGGGGAAACAGCCCCTCCTCCATGCCCACCATAAAGACCACAGGGAATTCAAGGCCCTTGGCACTGTGGAGGGTAATTAGAGTTACCCCCTCCCTGCCCTCCTCCATGCTGTCGACATCCGCCACCAGGGAAACCTCCTCCAGGAAGAGGCCGAGATCCCCGCCAACCCTGCGGTCAAATTCCTCGGTGACAGTGAGGAGTTCCTGCAGGTTCTCCAGACGGCTCTGGGCCTCGATGCTGCCATCGGCATTGAGGGCAGCCGCATACCCGCTTTTGTGCATTACTTCCTGCAGGGTAATGGTGACGGCAGATTCCGAGGCAATAACCTCCAAATGGGCCAGCATCCGGGCAAATTCAAGGAGGCTAGCCCCCGTCCTGCCGCCGATTTCCCGGGCAGCGGACTCAATACATGCCCCAGGGGGGAGCCCTTTCTCTTCGGCATATGCCATCAGCCTGGCAATGGTGCGCTCGCCAATTCCCCGCCGGGGTTCATTGATGATTCTGCTGAGGCTGACCGCGTCCCAGGGATTGACCAGGACTTTCAAATAGGCCAGCATGTCTTTTATTTCCTTGCGGCTATAGAAGGGAAGCCCGCCAATGAGCTGGTAGGGTATACCATTGCGAATAAAAGCATCTTCCAGGGCCCGGGACTGAGCCCGGGTGCGGAAGAGGACGGCGTAGTCCTTGAGAGGGCGGGAGCCGTCACTGATTGTCCGCACTACAAAATTGGACTCTTCCTTTTCATCCCCGGCATTATAAACCTGCACCTTGTCCCCCTCGCCGGCGGCAGTCCACAGTTTCTTGGCTTTGCGGCGGCTGTTATGGGCGATGATTGAATTGGCCGCCCCCAGGATATTGCCGGTGGAGCGGTAGTTTTGTTCCAGCTTAATGACTTTCGCCTGGGGATAATCTTTTTCAAAGTCGAGGATATTGCTGACATTGGCCCCCCGGAACAAGTAGATAGACTGATCATCGTCGCCGACAACGCAGATATTGCCATGGCCCTGGGCCAGCAAGTTCACCCAGCGATATTGAGCATGGTTTGTGTCCTGGTATTCATCTACATGTATGTATTGAAAGCGGTTTTGGTAATAGTCGAGGACCTGGGGCTGAGTCTCCAAAAGTTCCACTGCTTTAACCAGCAAATCGTCAAAATCCAGGGCATTACTGGCCCGCAGTTTGGCATTATATAATCTGAAGACCTCTGCAACCCGGCGGGAATACCCGTCCTCCGCTTCGGCAGCGAATTCTGCAGGCCCCTGGAGCAGATTTTTCGCCTTGCTGATGGCTGCCAGCACTGCCCGGGGATGGTATTTCTTGTCGTCCATGTCCAGTTCCCGAAGGCAGCTCTTGATTACCAGCAGCTGGTCCTGGTCGTCGTAAATACTGAAGCCCGGCAGGCAGTCCACCAGCTTGCCGTGGCGGCGCAACATGCGCACACAGGCAGAGTGAAAGGTGGAAATCCACATGCCGTCGGTGTTGCCCACCAGGGATTCCACTCTTTCCAACATTTCCCGGGCAGCTTTATTGGTAAAAGTAATCGCCAGAATTTCCCCGGGGGAAACCCCTTGCTCCAGCAAGTAGGCGATGCGATAGGTAAGAACCCGGGTCTTGCCGCTGCCGGCCCCGGCTATTATCAGCAGCGGCCCGTCTGTGTGCCGGACCGCTTCCAGTTGTTGCGGGTTGAGATCTTTTGCGAAGTCCATGTTTTCTGCCCCCTTACACTAATAATAAGGGATATCCCGACCAGGCGCAAGACAGCAAAAACCCCTGCGACAGGGGTTTGCACGGGGCATTCAGTCTCCCTGGGGCCAGACCAGGGGTTGGAGGATGGCCAAAAGCAGTGCAATTGCCGCCAGGACATCAAACTGTATGCCCAGCAGGGCAAAGGGCTGACTCAGGTCTAATTTGAGAAAAGAGGCCGCCAGGGTAAGGCTGACATAGATGCCACCGGCATTAGCCACTACTTTTTTTATCTCCAGCGAAAGGTAAGTATCCTGCACATCCAGGGACAATCTTTTCCTCCTTCTGACATTGCCCACCCGCAGCCAGCCGCTGAGAACAACCAGGGCAATTGCCAGAAACAGAAGCACTATGCCAACATGCACCGAA
Organism: Bacillota bacterium; assembly: GCA_012727415.1. Classification (GTDB taxonomy): domain Bacteria; phylum Bacillota; class Proteinivoracia; order UBA4975; family UBA4975; genus UBA4975. The sequence goes on along the minus strand of JAAYHI010000060.1, from coordinate 22,382 downwards.
TCACCTCCGGTGCTATTCTATTTCCCCGGCCCGGGCTTTAGAATAAAAAAATAACTGCCACGCTTTAAGCCAGCGCGGCAGTGCATAATTATTCTCCGGTGACCCGTTGCAAGATCTCTGAATAACCGCCTTCGCCATATTCCAGGCACCGCTTTACCCTGCTGATAGTGGCAGTACTGGCGCCGGTAGCTTCTTCGATTTTATTGTAGGTTGCTTTCTCCCGCAGCAAGCGGGCAACCTCCAGGCGCTGGGCTAAGGCCTTTACCTCATTGACAGTGCACAGGTCTTCAAAAAAGCGGTAGCATTCATCAACATCCCGCAGGGACAGGATGCACTGAAATAACTGCTTGATATGCTTTTCTTCCAACTTCTCCAGTTGCATAGAATTCCCCCCATTGCGTAATATCTGTTATCTTCGCGATAACACGTTAAACTCCTGCAGAAAAATACATTCATTCGCTATTAAGGAATGAAATATACCAGACTGATGGGCTGAGTGGGGCGCAGGTCAGCGCGACTGCTGATAATACCGCCTAAGTATACATAATTCCAGGCAACCGCTGTGTTCCCGTTGGCCTCTCTCCATGCGCCAAAGGCATTGTAATCGATGACCTCTTTGCTCTCAATGTCATAGCCCATGAGCTTTGAGAATAATGTTTTCCCCCGCCAGGGTGTCCAGTAAAAAACCCTGTCATTACGCCAACCGAGTAACCGGCCTTCTACTCCCGTGGGTTCAGGCTCATCCCCAGACCATACACAAAATCCGCCGTCATCTACAAGGAGGCCGCTGCCATCGGGAGTCCAACTGATAAAATAGCCAGTAAGTTCTTGGGGGCCGTCCTCCGGGGACATGGAAAAGCCACTGGAGCTGCTCCAGGCAACATACCCCTTGGGCGAAGGATGGAATTTCTCAGCCCAGGCAGGGGCAGTGATACGGCTGGGGAGAATTTCATCGGTTTTAATATTGTATTCATAATAGCGTTCCAGGCTGCGTGGATATTGGTCCTCCAGCCACAAGGTTTCGGGTCCCTTCCAGCCCAAAATATTATACCCGGAGTCGCTAAAGCCCAGCTCTTTAACCTTTCCATCGTCAACACTGAACAAAAACCCATCCCCGTATTCTTCGTTTATTATTTGACTTGAGATCACTTGATAGGTTTCAGTGACTATTACAAAATGGCTGGAATCCGCCGACCAGTAGACAACACCCGGAATTAAATAATCGGCGAGTTTTGTTTCGCTTCCTTCCACAAGCATATACATTCCCAGGCCATCAGCGCATAAAATTTTCTCCCCGTCGGGGGATATGCTGAAAACATTTCTGTCCAGGCTCAAGTCGGGCCGGAGCCCGGATAGGGCTCCGCGGGCTGTCTGAATCTCTTCAGCATCATAGTTTTTTTCTTCCAGGTAGTCGAGGATAAATTGGCACTTGGCAGGCAGATATGTACAGGAAAGGGCAAGATCCATAAGCCTAACGCTGTCCAAACAGGCAAAGTCCCCCGGTTCCAGGTGCTCCGCTCCCGCCAAAATGGCCAGTTTCATACTTGCATACAGTGAAGCCGAGCTTTCATCAACAGTGTATGTGCCTTCCCATTCCCGGACCAACTCCAGGCCGGCAGTTGGCTCCGACATAAAGGCGTGCCTTATTGCCAGCAAAGCCTCGCCAGGATGCTGCTGCCAAAGAAGCGCCACCTCTTCAGCCGAGAGCATCATCACAACATAGGCGCGCATGCCCATGTGTGCTTCAGCATGGAACATGCTGTCATATTCGACTGCCAGGTCCCACAGGGTGGCAATATCTCCTTGGGAATGAATCCTGGCCATGGAAGTATAAAATAAGTTCTCTAGTTCTTCACTAAACTCGATGGGAGCAGACAATGCCAGTCGCAGAGCCTCAGGGATAAGGCTGGGATCCTGGTACCTTGCCATATGCAATAATAATTCGTAAAGCAGGGTATCGGCGTTTTTCTCCTGCAGCCGCTGCTGCAGCAAATTCAGGACCGATGCCGCCACATCCTGGGATGGCTCATTGATTTCCAGCCACTTAATGATCTGCCTCACCGCCCTGGAGAAGCCCTTCTCTCCTTCCAGGACCAGCACATGCCTGACAGCGGATTCCAGCCTGTTCTGCTTGAGTTCAGCCTCAATGAGCAGGAGCCTGGCCTCATGCCACTGGGGTGTGCGCCGGAGCTCCTTCTGGAGACCGCGGCTGACTTGAGCATAATGGCCTCGCTGGTACATGTCTTCATATCTCTCCATGCTGCCGCTCCCGGGCAGCAAGAGAAACACTGCCATCGCCGCAAATAAAATTACCGCGCCAACAATTTTAAGCCTCTTCAACTCTCACCCTCCCAATGCTTACTCAAAACGACGGGTGTTAATGGCCTCTTTTTCCAGCAAGTACTTTTCAATATCCTCTATCCCTGCCATATTGGCAATAGAGAGCAGATAAATAAGGCAGTCCACTGCTTCGTACGCCAAGTCCCGGCGATTTTCAGCGGTGAAGCTGCCGGTCTTTATCCACCGTCCCACTTCCCGGGCCAGCTCCCCCACTTCTTCGGTAAACAGCACCATTTCCTGTTCCAGGCTGGTGCCGTCAAAGCCCCTGTGTTTCTTCATTTCCCTGACATATTTTAGCAGCTGGTTTAGTTCCATACTCGTAGGCTGCATGTAGCCACCTCCTGCATCTGAGTATATTTTATCAGAAAAGGACCAGCCCTGCATTAACTTGTAAGTCCCTGCCCCTTAGAGTAAAATAGAGTCACAGAATGTAATAAGGAGGCCGACCAATGATTACCCCGGTAAAATTCGACGAATATGCACCCCAAGTTATACAGCAGTTGCAGGGAGATGGAGCATTCCTTACAGTCAAAAGCGGCGATAAGCTCAACACCATGACCATTGGTTGGGGAACCATCGGCTACATTTGGCGCCTGCCGGTCTTCACCGTCCTTGTGCGCCACAACCGCTATACATACGAGCTCATAGAGAAAGCCGACAATTTCACTGTCAGCGTACCCCTGGGAAACCTCAAAAGTCAGCTGGCCTTTTGCGGCTCCAAATCCGGCCGGGACACCGATAAGTTCAGCGCCTGCAACCTCACCCCGCAGCCGGCTCAAATGACTGCCACCCCGGTTATCGCCGAATGCGCGCTCCATTATGAATGCTCTATCATCTACTCCCAATCCATGGAGCAAGCAGCCCTGCACCCGGCAGTGCTCAACAGCTGCTACCAGCAGCAGCCCCCCCTCCACACTATCTATTACGGTAAAATTCTTGCCTGTTACCTCAATGGTTAACCCAGGGCAAAGGAGGCATATGCAATGACTAAATTATGGCCCCAACGCGAGGCCGAGCGCATAGTGCAGCGCTTCCCTCAAGCGGACACTTACTTGCTGGAAACGGGTTTCGGCCCTTCCGGCCACCCTCATATGGGCACTGTGGGGGAAGTGGTCCGCACTCATTTTGTAGCTATGGCCTTGGCTGAGCTGGGGAAAAAATCCCTGCTCATCGTCTTTTCCGATGACATGGATGGCCTGCGCAAAATTCCCGTTAACATCGATGCCCCCTGGCTTCAAGAACATTTGGGCAAGCCGGTTTCCGCCATTCCCGACCCCTATGGCTGCTGCCCCAGCTATTCCGCCCATATGAACAAAGAACTCCGGGAAATGCTGGACGACACCGGCATTCCCTACAAGTTCATCTCTTCCACTGAGGAGTACAAATCAGGTACATACAATGAGGTGTTGCAGCTTGCCCTGGCCCGCAATCAGGAGATCCTCGATGTCATCCTGCCCACCCTGCGTCCCGAAAACCGGGCAGGCTGGTTTCCCATTATGCCGGTATGCGAGAACTGCGGCCGGGTAAACACAACCAAAGTCCTGAGCTTTGACGCCGACAAGGCCACAGTGGAATACAGCTGCAGCGAGGAGCTTAAAGGGGCCGTTGGCTGCGGACATCACGGCCGGCAGCCCGTAGGCAACGGACGCAGCAAGTTTGGCTGGAAGGCCGACTGGGGTGCCCGCTGGGCAGTCTTTGGCATCAATTACGAAATGTACGGCAAGGACTTAATTGAGTCCGCCAAGCTCTCCAAGCAAATTGCCAGGATTTTGGGAGGACGTCCCCCAGTAGACATGTTCTATGAAATGTTCCTGGATGAGTCGGGCCGCAAGATTTCCAAATCGGTGGGCAAGGGCCTGACGGTGGAAAACTTTACCCGCTGGGGAACCCCGGAATCTCTGTACTACCTGATGTTTAAAAACCCGCGGCAGCAAAAGAAGTTGTCCAACGAAACGGTAATCCAGTACATGGATGAAGTGCTGAAAATGGCCCCGGAAGACCCCGAGTACAAGTATATTTACTTTGCCGGTCCCCGCCCCAGGTTGCCCATAGTCTACTCCGACCTGATCAACATCATTGCGGCGGTAGGAGTAACAGATATACCCGTGCTCAAAGAATTCATCATCGACGTCTACGGCCAGGATATTGCTGAAAACTGGGACTATGTCGAAGAGCTCCTTACAACTGCCCTCAACTACTACACCGACTTCATCCTGCCCCAGCGCAGTTTCCCCGTTCTCACCCCAGAAGAAAACCGACTGCTGGATCTATTCCTCGACCTTATAGAAAGGGAAACGGAAGCGGAAGCAGTACAATCGGGAACTTATGACATTGCCAGGGAAAACGGCATTCCCCCCAAGGACTTCTTCCAACTCCTCTACCAGGTTCTGCTGGGCAAGCCCAGCGGTCCACGCATTGGCGGTTTTGTGGCCCAGATGGGCAAGGCCAGAATTCGTGATATCATTGCTCAGCACAGAAAATAAAAAAAACCTCTGCTCCACAAAGGCAGAGGTTTTTTAAAACAAAATACTTCGCAACAGCCAGGCATTTCCCAGGATTAATACAACCAGGGGAACAACCACTGCCAGGGCCATGTGCCGCCGCCAGTACTCACTGGCCCAAAGAATCCCTGCCAGCAGTGCCAGGCCGGAGAAAGCCCCTGCCCGGCCCCAGGGAGGTGCAGCCGGGGGGGAAGCCGGGGGCACAGGTTTCTCTTCAGACCTGGGCTCATGCTGAACACCGGAAGAATACTCCGGGACTATTTCAGGAGAATCGGTTATGCTCTTGTCAGTGACCGTGGGAAAAACTGACGACATCTTTACGTTGCCGGGGAGCAAGATTACAACCAGCATTGCAACGGTCAACACCGCCAGGGCAGGCTTAAACCAGCGCCTGGTTATTGAAGGCATCGCCCCAAGACTGGCGCGCAGGCGGCGGGATAAATCGGCCGGGGGTTGAATGCCAGCGATTCTCGCGGCGTCGTCTTTAAGTCTCTTCTCGATACTCATCGCCCAACCACCCCTTGAGTTTTTTTAGGCCCTGGTGCAAACGGGACTTAACTGTCCCCACCGGGCAGGACTGCATCTCACTGATCTCTTCAAAAGTTTTGTCGGCATAGTAAAAGAGGAGAATAACATCCCTCTGGGCCGGCGGAAGCTTGTGCACTGCATTCAATAAATCCAAGCCCGCTTCACAGGAATGCTCAGCAGCCTCCTCATGGCCATCGGGAGTTAACAGCCACCGCTTGTTACGGCGGAGCTTTGTCAGGCAGCAGCGAACGAGAATTTGGTTTGCCCAGGAGTAGAAAGATTCTTCCTTCTTTAGTGTCTGGATGCGGGAATAGAGGATGACAATCATATCCTGGAGGGCATCGGCGGCGTCCTGCTCATTGCGCATGTAGACGTAGCTGAGGCCAAAAAACTCCCGTTCCCGAGCAAGGATTAGGTCCAGGAGGGCTTGCTTGTCTCCTGCCTTGGCCCGTGCCACCAGCTTCAAAGCATCCACAGTATTCACTCCCTGTGCCAATAATAAGAAGCCCCTGCAGGCCTTTTAGTTCAAATAAAAAAATTAGCCAAAGGCTGACATCTTTGGCTGACTCTATGGTCCAACTTTCCAGTATTCCGAGCCGTCGGAAGTGCAGTCCAGAAAACCGTTTTCAAAGAGCTCGGAACGAAGCAAGGCAGCCTGGTCAAAAGTATGGAATCTGTTTATTATTGCATTGACTTCCTGGAGGGTATAACTTCTGCCAGTTTCGAACTGCGAAGCTAAGTACTCCAAAGCAAGGTTTCTGTGTTTTAGCCCGCAAGGTAAAGCAATCAGACGGTCCTCGCTGTCCAAGTAGTCCTTCAATTCCTGCACCAGCAGATCCATCAGAAATCCCCCTTTGGAAAGCACATGATTATACTGGATATGCTATTCTTTACCGACAAGCATTTTTCCTGCAAAATAGTCTGGAAACTACTCTCACTTCCCATCCATTAAGGGGGAGGCAATAAGGAAATCAGCGGTTGCCCGGTTGGTAGCAACAGGAATGTTCTTTAACGCCGCCACCCGCAACAGAGCCTTGATATCCGGGTCATGGGGCTGGGAGGCCAGGGGATCCCAGAAAAAAATGAGGATGTCTATCTCCCCCGAGACAATTTTGCTGCCAATTTGCAAATCGCCTCCTAAAGGGCCGCTGAGAACCTTATTTATAGTCAATCCAGATTTTTTTGCGACCACCGACCCCGTCGTGCCGGTAGCCCACAATTTGTACCGGGATAGCTGTTCCCGATGGCCCAGGCACCATTCCACCAAAGCATCCTTGCAGCTGTCATGCGCTATTAATGCCACTGCCTTCAAATCTCGACCTCTCCTGTCATCAGTTATTACTCTTATCTTTCCACCGGCAGCCCCTTTTTTCCTGCAAAGGTCTTAAAAAGGGGAAGTAGCAAAAAAATAGCCGGCCAGGGAAGGCCCCTGGCCGGTTCATAAAAATATTGCCTGATTTAGAAGGGAATTATGGTTTCTGCCTCCATATCTAAAGTGGTGCCGTCAGTTGCAGCAAGATGCAGTGCGGTAAAGATGTACTTGCCCTTGATATTGGCAAGCTCCCACACATATTCTGCGCCTATGGTTGCCCAATCATACTCAAACACGTAGCGCTCCACATTTACATTACCAGCACCGAAGTTTTGCTTATCCGAGCTGCGCTTGGTGAGATTCCAACCATATCCATCAAAGTCGTTATTAATGAATGCGTCAGCAAATTCTTCCTGGTAGGCAAACAGGGGGAAGGCATAAACCAAGTAGAAAGAGTACATCGCTGCCATTTCACCAGTGGCATACTCTCCCTCCGAACCGCCCTTGACGATATTGCCGTCACTGTCAACCCACAGCTCACAGAAGACATCATCTTCGCCGTCAACAGATATTTCGTACTTAGCGGTCTTGATCCCCTCAACAGTTTCTTCGCCTACATATACATGATGGTATACCCAGGCAGTTGTCTCATTATTATCAGTTGTTCCCCAGGAAAATTTGATTTCCCGGAAATCCAGCAGTATCTGACCGGGATTGGCTTCACTATCATAGGCGTAAAAATCCCCATCAAGACCTTCTGAGTTCCCAGGCTCATCTCCCGGCTCGTCGCCAGGCTCGTCCCCGGGCTCATCGCCAGGCTCGTCGCCAGGCTCTTCTCCATTAATGGGGTCTTGTTCCGGATCCTTGTCCCCCCAGGAAATTTTACAGCCGGCAACAGACAATACCAGCACTGCAATTAGCAGTATTGACAAGAAACGCTTCATCTTTGTTCCTCCTTTTAATCAATAGGCAAGTCATGCTCTGGAAACTGCCCATAAGGTAACTCATATCCATGATACTCAACAATAGAAATATAGGCTTTACTGGAATTGCTCAATTCCGTTGTTCCCTTGCTACAATCTAAGTGAAAAAATACAGCCCGACAGATTTCAGGGCTGTTCTCTCCAAAAAAAGCATCACATTCTCCCCAGGGCCTGGTCCAAATCGGCAATGAGGTCTTCCTTATGCTCCAGGCCAACGGAAAGGCGGATTAATCCCGGACTTAAGCCCGCCTCCTCGACCTCTTCAGGAGTGTAGCCCCTGTGGGTCATGGCAAAGGGGTGTTGCACCAAGCTTTCACAATCGCCGAGGCTCACCGCCCGGGTAAACAACTTTAAGCTGTTGACCAGTGCTTTGGACTGTTCAAGGCTGCCCTTAATTTCGAAGCTGATAATGGCACCAAACCCGCTCATCTGAGCAGCGGCAAGGGCGTGGCCGGGGAAATCCGGCAACCCTGGATAGTATACCTTCCCCACCCGGGGGTGCTCTTTTAGATAACAGGCGACAGCCATGGCATTTGCCTGGTGTTCCCGCATCCGCAGGGCCAAAGTCTTGATGCCCCGCAGCAGCAGCCAGGCAGTAAAGGGGCTCATGACACCGCCAAATTCGCAGAGATACCCGAATTTAAGCTGCTGCACATAATCCACATCTTTGGCCACCGCAATGCCGGCGATAACATCCCCATGGCCGCTGATATATTTTGTGGCGCTGTGGACTACCACATGGGCGCCCAAGTCCAAAGGGCGCTGGAAATAAGGTGTGGCAAAGGTATTGTCCACCACGACTTTGATTCCCCTGGCAGCAGCGATACTGCACACTGCCCGGGTGTCGATGATTTCCAGGCTGGGGTTTGCAGGTGTTTCAAAGTATATGACCTTAGTCCTTTTGGTAATCCCCGACTCCAGGCTCAAAAGATCAGTAAGATTCAGCAGGCGCGAGGAGATGCCGTACTGCGGCAGTGTGTTTTTGATAAAGTCCTGGCTGGAACCATAGAGCATGCGATGGGTGATGATTTCATCTCCGGGCTTGAGCAAAGAGAGGAGGACGGAGCTTATAGCCGCCATGCCCGAAGCAAATGCCACTGCCCCGCCCCCGCCTTCCAGAGCAGCCATGCGTTCCTCCAGCACCCGCAGGGTGGGGTTGTTGCCCCGGGTGTAGACATAATCTTCGGTTTCGAAGGCAAAGGCGGCAGCAGCCTTATCCAGACTGTCAAAGGTAAAGGCAGAAGTCAGGAAGATGGGATCGTTAAGGGAATTGTCGGGCTTCCTGCCCCCGCCGGCATGAATAGCCATCGTCTCAAAATGTTTGTCCTTCATAGTTGCTCCTGAAGAGCCCGTAAGCAGCGTTGGGCCTCGTAGATAGTGCGTTCTTCATCGATGGTCGTAAGCCTGCCCTCTTCCAGAAGGATCCTGCCGTCTGCCATCACCAGGGTAACATCACTGGCCTTGGCGGCATAGGCAATGGCAGCACAGGGGTCGTGACGGGGGGAGAGGTGAACCTGGTTGAGGTCTATCAGGGTGATATCTGCCTTCATCCCCTCCTCGATACTGCCCACATCCTCCAGGAAAAGAGCTTTCGCCCCCAGGGAAGTGGCCATTTCCAGGGCCAGCCCCGCCGGCACCAAAGTGGGGTCATTTGCTATGCCCTTATGGATTAAAGCCGCCATGCGCATCTCCAAAAACATGTCGAGATTGTTGTTGCTGGAAGCCCCGTCGGTGCCCAGGCCGACAATCATCCCCGCTGCAAGCATCTGGGGGACCGGAGCAATGCCGCTGCCTAATTTCAGGTTGCTCACCGGGTTATGGCTTACGTGCACCTTGTTGCGGGCAAGAATTCCAATATCCTCCTCACTTACGTGGACACAGTGGGCCGCCAGCACCGGGAACTGAAACAGGCCTGTTTCCTCCAGAACCGCCACCGGGCTCTTGCCGTAGCGGGCAATGGATTCTTCCACTTCCTCCTTTGTTTCCGCCACATGGATTTGCAGGGCCAGATCCAGCTCCGCCGCCAGGTCGAGGATTGGCTCCAGCTGCCGGGGAGGGCAGGTATACAGGGCATGGGGGCCCAGTTGCACGGTAATGCGGCCATCCCCGCGCTGATGCCATTCCTCCGCCAGTTGCCGGTTTTCGCGAAGAGCATTATGTAAATTAGGCCCCACGGCAAGGCCCCTGGAAAGAACAGCCCGCATTCCCGCTTCCTCGGCTGCTCGGGCAGTCTCCTCTTCAAAAAAATACATGTCGGTAAAAGTGGTGGTGCCTCCCCGGATCATCTCGGCCATGGCCAACATGCTGCCCCAATAGACGCACTCGGCAGTGAGCTTTGCCTCAAGGGGCCAGATCTTTTCCTCCAGCCACCGTCTCAGGGGCAAATCGTCGGCGATGCCCCGGAACAAGGTCATGGCCGCATGGCCATGGCAGTTGACAAGGCCAGGTATGAGAGCGCAGCCATCTGCTTCTATTATCCTGTCATACCGGTCCCCAGCCTCCGCCCTGCCCACCAGGGCAATTCTGCCGTCTCGGACTCCCACATCCGCTTCGCCCACCCCTGCCACCCAGGGGCCCTTAAACAGCACAGATTCCATCCCTATCCCTCCTTAGCGCTGCCCATATTTATGTAAAAAGAAATCCCGCATAATATCTATATCTTCCTGGGGCAGTTCCACCACGCCCCCGATGGCCTGGGCGGCTATATAAATCTGAGCGCTTTTCTCAATAATCTGGCAGATGAGCAGGGCCTGCCCCAGCTCGGTGCCGACACCGACGACACCGTGGTTGGCCAGCAGGGCACCATTGCGGCCAGCCAGCGCCGCCACTGCATTGCTGCCCAATTGAGAACTGCCAGGTAAGGCGTACGCAGCCACCCGCACATCTCCCCCCACTATCTGAACCAGGTCCTCCACTGCAGCGGGGATGGGCTTGCGGGCTGCCGCCATGGCGGAGGCATAGACGCTGTGGGTATGCACTATTGCCCCCACATCATCCCTGGCAGCATATATTGCCCTGTGCAAGGGCTGCTCAGTGGAGGGCTTGCATTCCCCCTCCAGGCAGTTGCCCTCCAAGTCCATTATGACAATGTCCTTAGGCTCCAGGGCCTCGTACTCCATGCCGCTGGGGGTAATGGCCATCAGGTTGCCGGGAAGCCTGCAGCTGATGTTCCCCCAGGTGCCCACCGCCAGGGCAGCCCTGGCCATCTGGCGGCCGTACTCCACCACCTGCCGGCGCTGTGCAGTGAATTGCATCTTAAGGCCCCCTACTCAGCCCCTAAGAGCTCGCTGACGTTCCTGGCATAATGAGGCCGGATAATGCCCTTTTCGGTAACAATGCCGTTTATATTGCCATGGGGAGTGATGTCAAAGGCCGGGTTATAGACCTTTATACCCTCAGGAGCAATCCGCAGACCGCCAATATGAGTGACCTCCCGGGCAGACCTTTCCTCAATGACGATGTGGCTGCCGTCAGGGACAGACAGGTCAATGGAAGAAGTCGGCGCCACCACGTAGAAGGGCACCCCAAAGCGGCCAGCCAGCTCCGACAGCATGTAGGTTCCGATCTTGTTGGCGGTGTCGCCGTTGGCGGCAATGCGGTCGGCCCCAACCAGCACTAAGTCTATCTTGTCTTCCCGCATCAGGGTAGCGGCAACGCTGTCTACAATCAGGGTGGCAGGTACTCCTGCCTGCATCAGTTCAAAGGCCGTGAGCCTTGCCCCCTGCAGCAGCGGCCTGGTCTCGTCGACATAAACCTCAATGTTCTTTCCCGAGTTATGAGCTGCCATGATGATCCCCAGGGCAGTGCCGCCGCCGGCAGTGGCCAGGGAGCCGGTATTGCAATGGGTGAGAATCGTCGCTCCCGGGGCGACAATCTCGTTGCCATGGCGGGCAATTGCCTTGTTGATCTCGACGTCTTCCCTGACTATAGTTTTTGCCTCTTCCAGGAGGGACTCGACAATGCTGCTTACAGGTTCACCTTCCATTGCTGTGACCTTACTGAGCATGCGCTCAATCGCCCAGGTGAGATTTACAGCTGTAGGCCGGGCACCCGCCAACTCCTGGCAGGCAGCAGCGAGCTTGGCGTGGAATTCCCCTTTGGCCAGGTCGGCATACTCTGCCGCAGCCAAATACACACCAAAAGCAGCTGCCGCACCAATTGCCGGCGCCCCCCGCACCACCATCTCCGCAATGGCGTACTCAACATCCTTGTATGTCTTGGCCGTAAAAAATTCTATTGTCCCAGGCAACTTGCGCTGATCCAGCAAGCGCAGAACTTCCCCATCGAAAGCAAGAGTCTCGTATTTCATTTTCTAACCTCCTGTAATACACTACGTCTATTATATCGCAAGGAGAGCCCTGGGCAAAAATCAGCCCTGGGATGCTCACTGGCTGATTTCCTGGAGGGCGAGCTTCAGCCCTTCGCTGACAGTGGCAATGGGCAGCGAGGGAGCCGGCGAAGACATCTTTGCCGCCTGGGCCGGGTCATAGGGGACGTGGATAAAGCCCCCTTGCATTTGCGGGTAAAGGGTATCAATCCAATAGAGCAAGTGATATAAGACTTCATTGCAGACATAGGTTCCGGCTGAGTAAGACAATGCTGCCGGAATGCCGCAATTTTGCAGGCGCTCAACAATGGCCCGGGTGTGAAGGTTGCTGAAATAAGCGTCCTTGCCTCCAGGGATTATCTTTTCGTCACGGGGCCTGTTGCCTTCATTGTCTTCAATCCGGGCATCCCGCAAGTTGATTCCCACCCTTTCCACGGCCATGGATGCCCTGCCTCCTGCCTGGCCGACGCAGAGAACGGCATCAGGCTGGTGGGCTTCAATGAGAGCTTGCAGAACTTGAGCGCCCTTACGGAATACTGTAAGCAATTCTGCCTTGAGGATTTCAGCACCATTAATTGTATCCGGCAGCAGTTTCACCGCCTCCCAGGCAGGATTGATTTCTTCGCCGCCAAAGGGCATAAATCCAGTGACGAGAATTTTCACGGGCCATCCCTCCGTTTATACTGTGACTTTATTCTAGCACAAAAGACAATACCCCCACAGGTTCTTTACTGCTATAATTATAATGAATTAAAAGGTTAGGAGTGACCAGAGTGGACAAGGTTGTCGAGCGGTTTTTACGGTATGTAAGGCTCAATACCCAATCGGATCCCGAAGGGGAGTCCTGCCCCAGTACCAAGGGACAGCTGGAATTAGGCAAGGTATTAGTTCAAGAGCTGAAGGAGATAGGCCTGGAAGACGCATCGATGGATGCCAGGGGCTATGTCATGGCGACACTGCCTGGGAATATCGACAGGGAAGTAAAGACCATTGGCTTCATCGCTCACATGGACACAAGCCCTGACGCTTCAGGAGCAAATGTCAAGCCTGCCCTGGTGGAATATAAGGGCGGCGACATCCTCCTAAACAGGGAAAAGAATATTGTCCTCTCCCCGGCAGACTTCCCGGAATTAAAGGACTATGAGGGACAATCCCTCATAGTCACCGACGGCACCACCCTGCTGGGAGCAGATGACAAGGCCGGCATTGCCGAGATTATCACTGCGGTAGAGTACTTATGCGCCCATCCCGAAATACCCCATGGCACAATAAAAATCGCCTTTACTCCCGATGAAGAGATCGGCAGGGGGGCAGATTTCTTTGACGTAGCTAAATTCAATGCCGACTTTGCCTACACTGTCGACGGCGGCCCCCTGGGCGAACTGGAATACGAAAACTTTAACGCTGCCAGCGCTAAACTTACTTTCCAGGGACGCAATGTGCACCCAGGCACAGCAAAAAATACAATGATCAATTCCATGCTCATTGCCATGGAGTACAATTCCCTGCTGCCAGTGGGGGAAAGGCCTGAGTACACCGAGGGCTACGAGGGATTTATCCACCTCACAGATATCCGGGGCGATGTGGAACAAACGAAGATGCAGTATATCGTCAGGGACCATTGCCAAGATCTCTTCACCCGCAAAAAGGATATCATGGAGCAAGCCGCAGACTTTATCAACAAAAAGTATGGCCCCGGGACAGTAGACCTGCAGCTGACAGATTCCTACTACAACATGAAGGAAAAGATTGAGCCCGTCTTCGACATCGTCCTCCTGGCCAAAAAGGCCATGGAAGCAGTCGGGGTTGAGCCCAGGATAACCCCCGTCCGGGGAGGCACCGATGGCGCAAGGTTGTCCTATATGGGACTGCCCTGCCCCAACATCTTCACCGGCGGGCACAATTATCACGGCAGATTCGAATTCATCCCCATCGACTCCATGAATAAAGCCGTCGCCGTCATTCTGAAAATAATCGAGCTCAACAGCAAGTAAAGCGCCGCAAGGCGCCTTTTTTAATAAAAAACTAACGTTTAATATTGACATTATCCCCCAACAAGGTGCATAATATAATTATTAAATAATGAACGGGTGTTTGATTATGCAAGTGCCAAAACCTAAAGTCCGCAAAAAAATCCTCGATTCTGCCATCGATGAATTCCTGGTTGTCGGTTATCGCCGGGCATCTATGCGCAACATCGCGCAACAGGCGGGGATTACGGTAGGCTATATCTATGCCTACTTTTCAGGCAAGGCTGACCTCTATGAGACCATTGTCGCGCCGGTGATGGAGTCAATTAACAGCCTCATTCAGATTGAAGCCAGTGAAGGAACCCCCAGCCTTGAAACCATTGCCGATACCGTCACGGCAGTATTCCTGGAAAACAAGAAGCAGTTCCTCATCCTCATGCACAACAGTGCCCCGAAATACACCAATGTCCGGGGACAGCTAATCGACCTGATCAGGGAGAGGCTGATAATTGACTTGCTGCCCAAGCTTCCCCCCCGGGCTCAGGATTCCTTGCTGGCAGAAGGGCTGGCAGTTGCCATCCTCGAGGGCCTGCTCAACATCTTCCATCGTTATGGCGGCGATGAGCCCCGCCTGCGCATCCTGGTGGATGAGTTCCTGAAGATCATCTTCAACGATATCGATACCCGCTTTAAGTAGGAGGTCCTGCAGTGGAAAAAATCGTCAGCTGGCTGATAAAACACCGCAAAGCAGTATATCTTTTTACCCTTGTTTTGCTTGGCATCAGCATTTTTTTCATACCCAGGGTGAAGATCAATTACGACCTCTCTCAATACCTTCCCAAAGAGTCGATGACCAAGAGGGCCATTGAGACTCTGGAAGCTGAATTTGGCTATCCCGGCATGGCCGACGTAATGGTCTCAGATGTAACCATCCCCGAAGCCCTTGCCGCCAAAGAGACCATCCTCGGGGTGGAGGGAGTTAAGTCTGTCACTTGGCTGGATGACGTCACCAGCATTTACCAACCCCTCTCCTTCATCTCCCCGGATTTGCTGGACCAGTACTACAAAGAAAACTGCGCCCTCTTCCAGGTGGAATTCGCCGGCTCCAACTACAGCCCCATTACCACTGCTGCCCTGGACGGCATTGAAGAGGTGCTGGGGGATAAGGTCAGCATCGCCGGGGCATCAGCAGATACCCGCTACATGCAGCAAGTGCTGGCTAAAGAGATTCTGCAAATAATGATCGTCGTCGTCCCCTTATGCATCATCATCCTCATGTTCGCTTCCCATTCCTGGATTGAGCCCCTCCTCTACCTGGCGGTTATCGGGGTGTCCATTGTGCTCAACATGGGCAGCAACATCGTCCTCCCCGGGATTTCCTTTATCACTCATGCCATGGCAGCGGTGTTGCAGCTCGCCATTTCTATGGATTACTCCCTCTTTATCTGCCATCGCTATACCGAGGAGAGGAAAAATGGCCTGGAAGCCCTGCCGGCAATCAAGGCAGCCGCCAAGAATTCCCTCAGTTCCATTGCCGCCAGCAGCACCACCACCATCGCCGGGTTCCTGGCTTTAATCTTCATGCAGTACTCCATTGGTGCTGACATCGGCCTGGTCCTTGCCAAGGGGATACTGATCAGCTTTATGACTGTTCTGGTGCTAATGCCTGTGCTGCTGTACTCCTTCCGCAATGGGCTGGAAAAGAGCAAGCATCGGCAATTTCTCCCCAGCTTCAGAAAGTTTGGGGCAGGGGTCATGAAATTCCGCTACCTCATTCTGGTGCTCATTATCCTGGTCGCCATCCCCTCCTTCCTCGCTCAAAACAACAACACTTACCTGTACGGAGACACCTCTGGCAGCGACAAAGCCGGGGAAGCGGTGGCCCAGCGCCAACGCATTGAAGAACTGTTCGGAATCTCCAACCCCGTGATGCTGTTGGTGCCCAATGACAACATCCCCGCAGAAGTGTCCCTCTGCGCTGAGCTGCAAGCCAGTCCCTTTGTAAGAAATGTCACGGGCCTGGTCACTGTTGCCGACCCGGCAATACCGCGGGATTTTCTGCCTGCAGAAGCCCGGGAGCCCTTCCTTTCCCAGGATTACAGCCGCATTATTATCAACCTGGCTCAGGGCGGAGAGACCCCTGAGACTTATGCGGCAGCAGATTTTGTCGCCGCTACAGCTCAAAAATACTACCCCGATGCATGGCTGGCAGCAGGGACCGCCACCAGCCTTGCCGACATCAAGGCTACAGTCGAAAGCGATAACCTTGTGGTCAGTGCCTTTTCCCTAATCGCTGTGGGGATTATCATTCTCCTCACCTTCCGCTCCCTCTCCCTGCCGGTAATTTTAGTGGCGGTTATTCAGATTGCAGTCTGGATCAATATGGGCGTCCCATATTTCACCGGCTCCAGCCTGGTGTTCATCGGCTACCTGGTGATTAAATCCCTGCAGCTGGGTGCAACCATTGACTACGCCATTCTCCTCAGCAACCGCTACATGGATTTCCGTCACAGTAATTCTCCACGGGAAGCCGCAGTCCTTGCCCTGCGGGCTTCGGGGGGCTCGGTGCTTACTTCCGCCCTGATCCTGTCCCTGGCCGGATATGCAGAAGGGTTGCTGTCCTCTATTGAAGCTATCAGCACCATCGGCCTCTTGCTGGGGCGGGGGGCTGCCCTTTCCGGGATTCTCGTCCTCACCCTGCTGCCTGTGCTGCTGACGATTCTGGACCCGATCATCATGGCTACAACTATAGGGAAGGCATTTCGCGAAGAAAGAGAAAGGAGTGCGTAATATGAAAAAAATTGCAGGCTTGGCTTCCCTTATTTTAATCCTCATCCTCACTGCATCCTCAGCTCTGTCCCAGGCTAATCCCCCCCTGATTAAAGACGAGACGGTTTATGCCAATCTCAGTGCCGACGGCAGCCTTGAAGATATCTATGTGGTCAACCGCATTGAGACCAAAACAGCAGGAATATATACAGACTACGGCAACTATGAATCAATTCTCCCTCTCTCCAGCAACCAACCGCCCGTCATTGTCGGCGATGAGATTCGCTGGCAAAAGACAGGTGCAGCCATCTACTACCAGGGCCAGCTGGCTGAAGGAGAATTGCCCTTTACCTTTGCCCTGAATTACGCCCTCAACGGCAAAAGCATTGCCGCCCAGGACGCCGTCGGCAAGGCAGGAACCATTGCCATTACAATCTCTGTCCAGGCCAATGAAAAGGCCAAGGCCAGCTTTCGGGAAAACTATATGGCCCAAGTACAGGTCCCCCTCCACCTGGATCAAGCCAACAACATTGTCGCCCCTGGAGCAATGGCTGTCATCACCGGCAGGACTGTCGCCCTGGCCTATACTGTGCTGCCAGGACAAAGGGCAGGCTTCACAGTGCAATTTGACACCAATAATTTCGAGCTCGAACCCATAACTTTTGCCTGCACCCCCTTTGCCGTCGACGCCTTCAACATCGACACCACTGAAATCGCCGACGGCATGGGCCAACTGACCGGCGGCCTCGACCAGCTGATTGGCGGCGGCCAGGAACTGAAACAGGGACTTGGCAGCCTTTCTGCCGGCCTCGATGCCTCGTCCGCAGGAGCGGGGAAATTTGCCCAGGGCACTGCTGACCTGGAAGAAAACCTTCCCGCCCTGCTGGAGGGTGTAGAAGGCTTGAGGCTGGGGGCCCTGGCCCTGGACGAAGGCATGGGCCAGTTGAGCCTGGGGGCCGGGGAATTGGCAACAGCTGCCTCTGATCTGGGGGCGGGAATTGCCGGCTATACTGCAGCAACCTCCCAATTTCTCACCAATGCCCAGGACCTTAACCAAGGACTGGCCCAACTTGGCAGCGAAGGGGAGGAACTCCTGGCAGGATATCTTGAACTGGCCTCAGGAGTGGAGGAAGTCTTTACTCAGCTGCCTGCCCAGCTCATTGCCGTCCTCGGTCTCAATTCCCAGCAACAAGATCTGCTGGGATATATCATGGCAAACCTGTCCGAAGAGTTCACCCCCCAACTGAATTCCTTTGGCCAGGGGCTGGAGGAATATACCGCAGGTGTCAGCCTAACCTCCCAGGGGATGGGAGAGCTGACCCTGGGCCTGGAAGCCTTTGCTTCCGCGGGAGAAGATCTCAACGCCGGCGCCCTGGATTTCGCTCAAGGCACTGCGGATTTCAGCCTGGGCCTGACGCAAATGAAGGCCGGCAGCGGCGAATTGGCTTCTGGCATCAGCACCCTCGCCGCTGAAAGTCAGGATATCGCCCCCGGTGTCCAGGAGCTGGCTGCCGGAGCCAGGGCTTTGGCAGTGGCAATGCAGGAAATGGCGGAAGGTGCCCGGCGGCTCCCCGCTGACGTGCAAGCCCTCATTGACGGGCAGCGCCAGGTAAAGGAGGCCTTTGCCCAGGCGTCGGGCCTGCTGGAGGATTTTGGGCAGACTCCGGGGACTGGCCCTTTGGAGTCCTTTGTCTCCGACAAGGTGGTCCCCCGTTCGGTGCAGTTTGTTGCAAGCACCCCCGCCCTGAGAGGGGAAACCTATGAAACTCCCGAGCCACCGGCTACAATAGAAAAGACCGGCTTTTTCGCCCGCCTTCTCAAACTCTTTAAAATAACTGACTAGCCCGCAAGGGCTTTTTTCCTATGGGCAGGAATTTGGTCCTGAGCGGAGAAAAGCATTTACTGGAGGTGCATGTTAATGGCTTATTATGAACCGGAACTGAAGGAGAGAGTGGATCTGTGCACGGCCAAGGGAACTCTCAACCCAAAGGCAGTAGGCTGGTCCCGACAACCCCTTCACAACTGCAATTTGCGCCGGCGCTTTCCCCGCAAAAAGCGCTGGAATTACTGGTGCATCACCACCGACGAATTCCTCTTTTCTGCCACCATTTCTGACATTGACTATCTGGGCCTGGCATTTGTCTACTTCCTGGATTTCAAGACGGGATATTTCCACGAGATGACGGTGTCCCGACTGCTGGGCAGGGGCTGCAAATTACCCGACGCCGCTGAAGGCAATGTCAATTTCACTTCCGCCAAGCTCAACCTTTCCTTTACTGCCACACCCCTGGGGGTAAAAATTCGCGTTGACTCCCCGGATTTCGACGGCCGCACCCTCAAAGCAGACATAGATGTGCGCCATCCCCAGGGCCATGAAACTCTCAATGTAGTCATCCCCTGGAGCCAGCGCCAGTTTCAGTTCACATCCAAGCAAAACACCCTGCCCACCACGGGTTCCCTTGCCTTGGGGGACAAGGTGTATACTGCCCAGGGGGGCTATGGCTGCCTCGACCTGGGGCGGGGAATATGGCCCTACTCCAGCTTCTGGAACTGGGCAGGGGCATCGGGAACCTGCGGCGGTCATACCATCGGCCTTAACTTCGGCGCCGGCTGGACCGACGGCACCGGCATGAATGAAAACGCCATCTGCATCGACGGGCGCCTGACTAAAATCAGCGAAGATGTGCAATTTACTTACGACAGCGACTTCATGCAGCCCTGGACCCTCAAGACCGAGAGCAATGACATCGACATTGTCTTTACTCCCTTTTTCCACCGCGTTGCCAAGACCGATGCCAAGATTCTGCGCTCCGAGGTGCACCAGATGATTGGCCGCTTCAGCGGCACTGTCACCGACGCCGAGGGGCGGAAGTACGACTTTAAGGATATCATCGGCTGGGCGGAGGAGCACTTTGCCCGCTGGTAAATACTAAAGTCCGGGCCAAGGCCCGGACTGTTCAGGCAAAGCTTATATATTCCTCCAGACCCCTAAGGTCTGCATCGGGCAGCAGCTGCTGCAGCTTCGCGAAAGAATCTATATCCCGCGCCAGGAAGAGCTTCCTGGCTCTATTTTTGCCGATTCCCGGCAGTGCCGCCAGCTGTTCCAGGGTTGCCTCCCGGATTTTCAGGGGCCAGGGCAAGCCGGTAATGGAGCGGTAACCGTGATCGACTATCTTGACATCCAGTTTGCTGCCGAGGGGAAACTTGCCGGGGATGCCCACGAGAATGGGGTAGCTCCCGGGCTGCCGCCCGTAAGCAGTGAGGCCTTTGGACTCTTCAATGATGACATCCCTGTACAATGTGCCCCGGGGAAAGACCTTCTGCAGCATGGGCTTGTTTATCTCCTTATTGACAGCATCTTTATACTGCTGAAACCGGTAAGCGCTGGCCACGTCCTTCCTTAGCCTGTAATCCCCCAAAGGGTTGACCTGGCGGATGTTAATTCGCCGCAGCAACAGGCCGGCATCCCGCACCCGGCGCAAAAACTCCAGGTTGAGCTCCATGGTTCCCCTGCTTTCACCCCGCAGGCCATGGAGGAAGTTCAATCCCGGCAGCAGCTTGGGAATGCCCTCCTGGCGCCAGCCCCCCACGGCATTCATGATTTCAATGGCCCGGAAAGTCTTTTCGGGATCCGTACCGATATTGTTTGCCTGCAACACAACTGGATCTGCAGATTCAAGGCCAAAGGCAGCAGTATCTCCGGGGGTATTGTACTTGGCAATAATGGCCAGGGCCTGAGAAGATTCCTCAGGGAAATCGGCGATGGTGGAGGGGTTTATGTTGTCCATGTGCAAGACCTTCAGCCCCGGCGCCACCCTCCTGATGCCGGAGTACAGGGCTTCCAGGGCAGCGGGATTGGGCACCAATTTCCCCTCCCTGGGGATGGCGTGGAAGAGCAAGAGGTCAGTCTGGGCCCCCAGGCGGAAACAGGTATTCTCCAGGGCGGCCAGGGCCTCCACCTCGGCAATAATTCCGTCAATGCTGCGCTGGTAAGTGACCTTCTTAAAGCGCTCACTGCAAAAGCTGCAGTGACTCCCACGAGGACAGCCGCGAAAGGTCTCCAGCTCACATACCAAATTGGGGTAACCAGGATGCTTTCGGGTTACCTCCGCCCCCAGGGGGGCCCAGGCGTCGACTATTTCTTCAGGGGGAAGCTTACCTTCCATGTCCTCACCGGTAAGGAGGTAATAGGCCACCAGGCCCGGGATTTCCCTGGCGATGTAATCTACATCTCCAAAGTCCAGGTTGCAGTGGATTATGGGGCCGCTGAGAATAACCCGCGGTTTCTGCAGTTGCGCCGCCAGCTCCCGGATTTCCTTCAGGGAAATAGGCATGCCTCCCAGGTACCTGCCAGGGACGGTAGTGCCGGCAATGATGACGACAATCTCTGCCTCAGCCAATTGACTGAGCAGTTCCGGACTGCGCCGCAGGGCATCAATTGTCCCGTACCCAATCTCTTCCCCATCCAGGCCGGCGGCGCGCAAGGCACCGAAAGTATAGCGGACATGAGGGGAAATATATGGAGGTACCCCCAGGCATGAAGGTTCGTCTAAGTATCCGTCGAGGATAAAAACCCGATTCGCCAAGTTCTTCACCCCTTTAGGCAATTATACATGCTTCCCCCTTGCGCCGACAAGATAATCCGCTATACCGGCCTTTGGGGCCGGAAAGCGGATTCACGGTATTTTCATCCTTGACTTATCTGTTTCCTGCTGGGTACACTAATTGTACTCAATCCCTGCTGTTTCTTTCCGCTTGCGACGTTTTTCGGTAGATGCCACCAGGATAATTCCCAGCTCATAGAGGAACAACAGAGGGAGCGCCATCAGGATCTGGGAGATTACATCGGGAGGGGTGGCGATGGCGGCAACTATAAAAATCAGGAGGACGGCATACTTGCGGTTTGCCCGCAGAAACCTGGAAGTGAGGATCCTGAAGGCCCCCAGCACCCAAAAAACCAGGGGAAGCTGAAAGGTCAAGCCAAAACCCAGCAGCAAGCCGCTGAGAAAAGATAGGTATTCGCTGATGTTAATATAGGGTTGCAGGTTTCCCGAAGCAAACCGGTCAAAGAACTCCATTGCCACTGGGAAGGCGACATACCAGGCAAAGCTAAGTCCCCCTCCAAGGAGAAGCAGCATCAATAACCCTGCCACCAGCAACACCCGCTTCTCCCTTCTGGTGAGGGCAGGAGCCAGAAAGGCAACTGCCTGGTAGAGCATGACCGGCGAAGCAATAATGAAGCCGGCGGTAAGGGCAATGCGAAAATGGGCCATCATCCCCTCCGAGGGGTGGGTGTAGATGAGAGTATAACCCCTGGTAACATACTCGAGAATAGATTCCGCCTTTAAAAAGCACAGGATGCTGGCAATGAGGACAAAGGCAGACACCACCAATATCCGCCGCCGCAGTTCAGCAAAATGGTCCAGCAGCGACATGGGCTTGTCCTTATCCACAACCTTCCCTCCTTGCAGGGGACAATCTAACCGGACTTTTCCTCCTTAGATTCATTGCTTTCCTCTGCATTGTCGCTGATATCCTTGGAGGCTTTGCGCAACTCCCGGATGCCCTTGCCTATGGCAGCGCCAATCTGGGGCAACTTCGACGGCCCAAAAATAAGGAGGACGAGGAACAGTATCAGCAACAACTCTGTGG
>JAAYHI010000059.1 GCA_012727415.1 Bacillota bacterium | reverse complement strand
CATTATATCCTGGCAGTTTTGACCCGGTCACCATGGGGCACTTGGACGTCATCAAGCGCTCTGCTAAAATTTTCGCCCATGTCTATGTGGCGGTGGCGGTTAATTCCAGCAAACAGCCGGTTTTTTCCACAGAGCAGCGGATAAGATACCTGCAGGCAGTGACCCGGGACCTGGCCAATGTGGAAGTAATTACTTTTAACGGCTTACTGGTTGAAGCGGCGAGGAAATACAATGCCCGCATAGTGATAAAAGGCTTGCGGGCAATTTCAGATTTCGAGTTTGAGTTCCAAATGGCTTTGATGAACAAAAAACTGGCAGAAGATGTGGAGACATTGTTTATGGCTACCAACACCAGTTATTCTTACCTCAGTTCCAGCCTCGTCAAAGAGGTTGCCAAGCTTGGAGGGTGCATAAAAGATTTGGTCCCGCCAGAGGTTCACGACGAAATCCTCCGTCAGTTGCGCTGATTTACCCGGAAGGCGAAGACTTTTAGCTGCAGGCATGTTGTCACAAGCCCAAGGGCTGTGGCCATGGCTGTTAATGCCAGCAACACTGCTCCTAAGTACGCCAGGCTCACCAGGTACTTTGTTCCCAGGCCGAGGCGGACAAAGTCGATGACCGCCGCAGGCAGTGGCGGAATCCAGTTGATTTTCAGGAGAAGGGCGGTGTACAGTGCGGCAAAGCCTGCCTGAATGCCCCGGGCAAGGAGGTATGGTTTCAGGGACAAGTCTGTACTGCTGCAAAAGCTGGCAGCCTGTCCCTGTACTGACAAACCGCTCCAGGCCAGGATGGCGCTGATTGCTATGAGTTTGCCGGCAAGAGGCAGAGAGGACTGGGAGGCTTCGCGGCAGCCGTTGGTCAATTCCAGGATTCCGGCACTTATTATTTCCAGGACGTCTGCATCTGCGGCCAGCACAGAGGCAAGCCAGGGGATGAGCCCCGAGGCATTGAGCAATTCTATGAGCACAGAAAAACAGGTAATAAACCCTCCCACCAGGAGGAGGGAATTTATCCCCTTGGTTATGGCGTCGCTCAGTAGTTTGCCTAAATGCCTCCCATCCTGGTTCCGGGCGGTAACCAGGGCCTGGGTTGCCCGGGCAAGGATAAATTTTCCCTTGCCTGGCGGGGCAGGACTAAGGGCCTTCACCTTGTAAAAACCCATGACGAGCCCTGTAGATATGCTGGAGAGATAGTGGACCAGGAGCAGGGTTACGCCAATTTCGGGCCAGCCCAGCATGCCTGTGGCAACTGCTCCTGTAATAAACAACGGCCCGGCAGTATTGGCAAAGGACATTAATCTTTCTCCTTCTTCTTTGCTGAGGGCCCCCATACTTCGATACCGGGCAGTGAGCATGGCGCCCATTGGCGAGCCTGAGGCAATTCCCAGGGCAAAGATAAAGCCGCCAATTCCAGGCACTCGGAACAAGGGTCGCATCAGAGGCTCCAGGAGAACCCCGAGAAAGTGCACTGCGCCCAGTCCAGTGAGGAGCTCAGCGGCGACAAAAAAAGGCAATAACGACGGAAGGACAATATTCCACCACAGGTCCAGCCCCCGGGCGGATGCTTCCAGGGTTATTGCCGGGCTGGTTACAAAAGTGATTATGAGGAAAAAAGCTGCCGCCGGGGCCAGGTAATACTTCGCTCTCATACTAACCCTCCTATTTGTATACAAGTATTACCGACCCAAGTTTTTTATTCAGCCCAGTTCTGCGGGGGAGGCCATCCTCTGCGCCATTTTGTATATTTCCTCTCCCCGAATTTCCAGAGACAAAAATTTTTTATCCTGGGGCTTGAGTTTAGACTTGTCCCTGGGAGAATAAAGCAGGGGCAAAGGGCTCCTGGCCAGGACGGGGAGCAGTTCCTTGCCCCGGGGGGATACTGCCAGCACGCGCAGATATGGAATTTTCCCCGGTGATTCTGCCGTATCGAAGCGAAGCAGGGCTTGCAGCAGCAGGCGCCTGATTCTTGTATAGGGGTAGCGCCTGGTCTTGACGGCCTCGATGAGCTCCCTTATATTGCTGGCGCCGGCAAGGGCTTTATATATTCGGTTTTCAAGGCCTTCGGAGCAGGCGGGCAAGGACTTGATTCCCTTGACTCCAAGATTAATTAAGGCGTAGAATATTCCTTGGCTGAGGTTTTCAATAGACAAGGGTGCTGTCCTTTTCAAGGCGGCAGCTAACAGCCCCCGGGGCAGGGGAGGAATGTGGCGCAAAGCTGCTTTTGTTTCGCCTCGGGCGAGCAACTCCCGGATTTGCGAAGCATTTGCATGCTCAGGATTTCTGGGCACTGTGTGGGGGGACAGGGCACTGTTCTCCATCGCCCGCAGGTACTCGACACCGAGGATGTTGTTGGGGCTGCGCAAGAGATGGCTGAGATGGGGTGCCAGGGAATGGGCTGCCTGTTCTACTGCCGCGGCATAAGTAATGCCAGAGGCAAGGGTCTCGCGAATGTTTGCTTGAAGCCGCGGTTGTTGCAGCCATCGGGCAAGCTGCCGAAGGTCATCAATGTTTCCTGACTCGCTGCCGAAGCTCATGTGGGTAACGCCGCAGTTGTCCAGGAGCTGGACCCCTGCCCTGGCAAATCCCTCAGCGCTTTGCAGGGAAAACCAGGCGGGGATTTCCAGGACCAGGTCTGCTCCGGCGGCAAGGGCCATTTTTGCTCGCACCCATTTGCTTACAATGGCAGGTTCTCCCCGCTGCACATAGTTTCCGCTCATGGCCACAATTACATATTCGCACTTTGTTTCAGCCCGGGCAGTGGTTAAATGATAAAGGTGACCATAATGCATGGGATTGTATTCGGCGACTATGCCTAAGATTTTCATGGTCCATCCCCCCTGACAGTGGTAACTATTATATAACATTATATTATAGCGGAGGTAAAGAATATGGAAATTCTCGTCATCAATTGCGGCAGTTCTTCCCTGAAGTACCAGCTCTTTGATATGGAGCGGGAAGCAGTTATGGCCAAGGGCCTTGTCGAACGTATTGGCATTGCCGGCTCCCGGTTAATTCATTCCTGTCCCGGGAAAGATGAAGTCAGGATAGAAAAACCCCTGGAGAGTCACAAGCAGGCAATCAGCCTTGTTCTGGAAACCCTGACTCACCCCGAGCATGGCCCCCTCGAGAGTTTTGAGGACATCGATGCCATTGGCCATCGGGTTGTTCACGGCGGAGAAGCCTTTGCCCGTTCGGTAAAAATCGACAGCGAAGTCATGGAAGCAATAAAGCGCAATATTGATCTGGCCCCCTTGCACAACCCCCCGAATATCATGGGGATTGAAGCCTGTGCCGAAATCCTCCCGGGAGTGCCCCAGGTAGCGGTATTTGACACAGCCTTTCATCAGACCATGCCCGACTATGCTTATATATATGGGCTGCCTTATGAGCTGTATAAGGAGCATGGAATTCGCAGATACGGATTTCACGGCACCTCCCATCAGTATGTGGCCCACAGAGCTGCTGCCCTCGTGGGCAAGCCCCTGGAGGAATTAAAAATCATCACTTGTCATTTAGGAAATGGTGCCAGCATCACCGCAGTCCAGGGCGGTAAATCTGTCGAGACCAGCATGGGCTTTACTCCCCTGGAAGGATTGATTATGGGAACTCGTTCCGGGGATATTGATCCGGCGATTATCATTCACATGCTGAATTACTTGGGGATGACGGCAGATGAAGTAAATAAAATGTTAAATAAAAAGTCCGGTGTATATGGCATCTCGGGGGTCAGCAGCGACTTTCGCGATTTGGAGCAGGCAGAGGAGGAGGGCAACTGGCGCGCAGCCCTTGCCATGAAGTCCTTCTATCACCGGGTAGTGAAGTATATTGGTGCTTATGCAGCAGTGATGAATGGCGCAGATATCATTGTCTTCACTGCAGGCCTGGGGGAAAATTCCGATGTTGCCCGGGAAGAAGTGTGCAAGAATTTGGGCTACCTGGGCGTGGAGATTGACAAGAAAAAGAACGGAGTTCGCGGGAAAGAAGCTGAAATCAGCACCGATTCCTCTCGGGTAAAGGTCTTTGTCATTCCAACAAATGAAGAGCTGATGATTGCCCGGGATACGGCTGAAATTGCAGGCGCTTAAGTCTTGACAAGGAGCCCTGCTTGTAATACCATCAGTATTGGCTTTTGAAAATGGGAGTGTAGAAAATGTCTCTGCTAATTAATATCAAAGAGATTCAGGAAAACAAATCCGGTCAGGTAAAGGGCCAGTTTCTCATCTCGCCTCAGGAGCTGGATCTGCCCGAACCCAAAGACATTTGGCGCCCCCTTAAGTTTGATTTTACCTGCACCAATGCCGGGGATCTATACGTATTGACGGGAAAGATAAGGAGCAGCACTGCGCACCAGTGCAGTCGCTGCCTTGCTCCTGTTGAGATTCCCCTGGAGGTGGATGTCCATGAAGAATTCAGCCGCTTGGCCAATCAGGCAGATGAAGACATTCACTGTTTTTATGGAGACAATATCGATATTGCCGAAGTGCTGCGGGAAAATGTCATCCTCAGCCTTCCGGCAAAGATATTGTGCTCACCCGACTGCCGGGGCTTATGTCCTCACTGTGGAGCTGATTTAAATCAGGTTTCCTGTGACTGCAAGCCACAATCGGGTGATCCCCGCCTGGCAGTTTTGGAAAAACTTATCAGCAAGTAGTCAGGAGGTGTAGCAAGTGGCGGTACCTAAGCGTAAGACTTCACAAACCCGGCAGGCAAAGCGGCGTTCCCAGTGGAAGCTGAAAAGCCCCAATCTCATTGCTTGTCCCCAATGCCATGAGTATAAATTGCCTCACAGAGTCTGCCCCAATTGTGGCTTTTACAAGGACAGGGCAGTCATCAATCAGGAATAGGAGGATATTCTTCCTGTTCTTTTTTTTTATTGAATAGTCCCGGGAGAAGTGGTATAATTGTGAGCAGGTTATAATACCGGGTGTTATATAATTGATTGGGGGGAAGCAAATGCGCACTAAGAAGTTGCTTCGACAGTCTGAATTGCAGTGTCTAATCGATGAAAACCCATTTCTCACTGACCAGGAGCTGGCTGACAAATTTGACGTCAGCATTCAGACCATTCGCCTGGACAGGATGGAACTGGGGATTCCCGAGCTGAGAGAAAGAGTGAAGATGGTGGCCAACGACGCCTATGCCAAAACCAAAACTCTTGGCGAAGGAGAGATTGTCGGCAATTTGCGGGAGTATGAGCCTGGGGTGCGCGGTGTGTCTGTCTTGGACGTGACTATGGATATGGTTTCTGAGCGCTCTCTGACGGTGGGCGCAGAACATATTTTTGCCCAGGCCAACTCCCTTGCCCGGTTTGTGGCGGACAGTCCGGATTACCACAGGATTGAGGCTTTTGTTGCCTTTACTCGTCCGGTCTATGCCGGAGAAAGATTGATTTGTACCGCCGCGGTAGTTTCCGGCGAGGGAAATGAAATTCATCTTGAAGTTACGACCACCAGTGCAGATGCAGTAATATTTTCGGGAAAAATACTATATGGGGAGGTCTAATCAATGAGAATTGCAATTGACGCCATGGGAGGAGATAATGCTCCCGTTGCCATCGTCAAAGGTGCCGTGGCCGTCGCCCAAGAGCGGGGGGATATTGACATTGTCCTGGTGGGGAACCGCCAGAGGATTAGTGAAATCTGCCCAATGCCCGCCAATGTGGAAATTGTTGAAGCGCCAGAAGTCATTGAAAATGAAGATAAACCGCTAATGGCTATTCGCCGGAAACGGAATTCTTCCATGGTCGTTGCCTTGGGCATGGTTAAGGAGGGCACTGCCCAGGCAGTTGTCAGCGCCGGTAACACCGGGGCGTTGATGGCGGGGGCAAGCCTAATTGTAGGCCGAATTCCCGGCGTGACAAAACCGGCATTGGCTCCTGTACTGCCTACCAGAACCGGCAGGGGCACCGTCGCCGTTGACATAGGCGCCACCATGGACCCAAAGCCAGAAAATCTTTTTCAGTATGCCCTCATGGGTACGCTATATGCCAGGACGGTCTTTGGGCTGGAAAACCCCCGGGTGGGACTCCTCAATGTAGGGGTTGAGTCTGAGAAAGGCAATGAGCTGGCAAAGCAGACTTACGGCCTGTTGGCCCAATCGGAGCTGAACTTTATCGGCAATGTTGAGGCCAGGGAAGTCTTGGAAGGCCGTTGTGATGTGTTAATTTGCGATGGATTTGTCGGCAATGTGCTCTTGAAGTCCATGGAAGGGGTGGCCTATACTTTATTTTCACAAATGAAAGAGGCAGTGCGTAAGGGAGGTGTTAAAGGCAAGGTTGGCGCATTGTTGCTAAAGGACACACTGAAGGCGCTGAAAGACAAAATGGATTATTCCAAGTATGGAGGTTCACCTTTATTGGGAATCAACGGCGTTTGTATAAAATGCCATGGTTCTGCCGACGCTGGCAACGTAAAGAATGCCATTCTCAATCAGGCTTATGTGCTGGTCAAAGAGCAAACCATTGCCTCGATGACTAAGATTATGGGGGAATAATTGTGAACAAAAATATTGCCATTGTAACCGACAGCACTGCTGATATTGACCCCAGACTGGCGGCGGAAAAGGAGATTTCGGTGGTGCCTCTCAATGTTCATTTTGGAGAGGAAGTCTACAAAGACGGTATCGACCTCAACCAGGCTGAATTTTTCCGCAAACTGGAGGCGGCCCCGATGCCCCCCAGGACTTCACAACCTTCTCCAGGGGAGTTCCATGAGTTATATCAGAACTTGTTAAATTCAGGCTACCAAGGAATCATATCTATTCATATTTCCCGTGAGCTAAGCGGGACATGGCAGTCTGCCACCATTGCCAGAGGGATGCTGACCGGGGCGAATATTGCTGTCGTCGATTCCAAGTCTGCTTCCATGGGTTTGGGGCTGAATGTGTTGAGCACCTGGGAAAAGCTACAGGCGGGGGCCTCCCTTGAAGAAGCCGCAGAATATGCGAGGGGGCTCTATCAACAGCAGAAGATTTTTTTCGGCGTGGCCACCCTGGAGTATTTGCATCGCAACGGCCGCATCGGCAGGGCGGCCAAGGTCATTGGGGGACTTCTCAATGTAAAGCCCATACTTACTATTGACGGCGATGGTTTTGTTGCCCCATTGGAAAAAGTGCGGGGGATGAATAAATTTGTCCCCTATTTGCTGGAGGGGGCAAGGGAGTTTGTCGCAGGCCATTCCGGGCCTGTTGATATAGCAATTGTCCATGCCCAGGATCCCCAGTATGCAGAAGACATACTCCAGCTGACCAAAGAGAGGATTGGCATCAGGAATTCTTACCTGGCTGAGATAGGTAGTGTAATCGGCACCCATACAGGTCCGGGGACCATTGGTATGGTTGTCCAAAAATCTTGACTTGCTAAATTCATCCTAGTAAAATAGCTGCGAAGGGAGGAATAAGATTGGACAATTCAGTAAGAGACAAGGTTGTAAAGCTTATCGCCGAACAGGCGGGAGTGGCGGAAGATTCACTTTCCGACAACACCTGCTTGCAGGCTGATTTAGAGCTGGATTCTCTGGACATCATGGATCTACTCTTAGTGTTGGAAGAGGAATTTGACATGCAAATTCCTGACGAGGAGCTCAGCAAGATTCAAACCATTGGCGACGTTGTCAGTTATATTGAGAGAGCATAATATCTCAAGGCCCTTTCCGGGCCTTGATTATTGTTGGGAGGCTGGATTTCATGGACGAACTGGACACAATTCAGTCCCAATTGTATAAGGAAGCCATTACCCACTCTTCCACAGGGGAAGCTGCTCATAATGAGCGCCTGGAATTCCTGGGCGATGCTGTCCTGAGTGTTATTATCAGTGAATGGCTCTATTCTAATGAAGAGAATTTATCGGTGGGGCGCATGTCCCAAATTCGGGCGGCGACAGTGCGGGAAGAGTCCTTGGCGTCAGTGGCCCGCAAACTCGATTTGGGCAGCAAGGTGCGCATCAGCAAAGGGGAAGAAAAGTCCGGGGGGCGCCTGCGTCCATCCCTGCTGGCGGATACTTTCGAGGCTGTCATTGCCGCTTTGTACTTATCTGCGGGACTGGAGAAAACCCGGGAATTTGTTTTGCCTCTCTTCCAGGAGCAATTACAGAGGGCCCTGGCAGAAGAATTTGTCAGCGATTATAAATCTCAGTTCCAGGAAAAGATGCAGGCCCGGGGTGCTGAGTCAATAGAATATTCGGTGATCCGGGATTCCGGCCCCGATCATGACAAAACATTTTGGGTTGAGTTGGCTGTGGATGGCAAAGTCCTGGCCACAGGAGTGGGAAAGTCCAAGAAACAGGCGGAGCAGGCAGCTGCCCGCAAGGCACTGGGCAATCGACAGGAGAACTAGTCCGTGGTAAGATTATTGGGAAAGGAGAGGGACCATGCACTTAGTCAGACTTGAACTATATGGATTTAAATCCTTTTCCAACAAAACTGAATTTACTTTTTCCCCGGGCATAACGGCATTGGTAGGCCCCAATGGTTGCGGCAAGAGCAATGTGGTGGACGCCATTCGCTGGGTTTTAGGCGAGCAAAACCCCCGCATATTACGGGCCAATAAAATGACCGACCTTATTTATGCAGGCAGCGAAAAGAGCGACCAAAAGAACTTTGCCGAAGTATCTGTGGTACTTGATAACAGCGACAACGAAATTCCCCTGGACTTTCGCGAAGTTACCATTACCAGGCGCTATTACCGCTCGGGAGAGAGCGAATACTTTCTCAACCGGGTTCCCTGCCGCTTAAAAGACATCAACGAAGTCCTGGCTTCCACTTCTCTGGGCCGGGGTACATATTCAATTATTGGACAGGGACAGGTGGCTGAGATTATTAACAGCCGCCCGGAGGATCGTCGGGTGGTCTTCGAAGAGGCCGCCGGCATCGCCCTTTATAAAATGCGCAAAAGTGAAGCACTGAAAAAACTGGGAGATACCCAGGGCAACCTAACCCGTATTGATGACATTATTCACGAGCTCATGGGGCAGGAGGAGGATATCCGGGAAAGCGCAGCCAGGGCTAATGTATTTGTGGAACTGAAAAGCGAGGGGGATAAGGTTGAATTAGCCCTTTGGGCTGCCAGGTATGCTGATTTACAGAGGCGCCTTGGGGAGCTGGAGGAGCGCAGGGAGAGTTTGCTGGCCAGCAAGCTTGCCGGAGAGGTTGCCGGCAAAGAACTGGAATCCCAGCTTGCCGAAGCCACCGCTGCCTTAGAGGAATGTTCAGGAATTATCGCCGCCCTGGAAGGCAATCGCACGCAACTGGCAGCCGACCAGACACAGTTGGAGTACAAGTTGGAATTGTATCGGCAACGCCAAAATGATTACGCCAACATGATTGCTGGGTCGGGCCAACGCCTCAACAGCCTTAAGGCTCAACTGGAAAAATACCAGGAAGAGTTCGGAAGCTGTGAGGCTGAGCTGGAAAACTCCCGCAATGGCGTTACCCTTTACACTGTTGCTCAGGGGCGCCGGGGCGCGGCTGCCTCCCTGGTCAGGAGGTTGCTGGCCAGCGCCGAACATTACTGCGGCAAGGCCGATGCTTTGATCTTGCAGACAACAAAAGCAAGCACTGAATATGCTTCCAGCAAGGAAAAGGCCCTGGAAATTGAAGCCCAACTAGCAGGACAGCTGGCTTCAGTGCAGCAAGACATGGCCCGCTGGCAGGGCGATCTCCGGGAAATCCGCAATGAGATTCAAGCTTATGCCGGGGAGCAGGAGGAATTAAAGGAAAAGGCGGCAGCTCTGGCTGAAGAAGAGACTGAGCTACAGAATGAACTCGCCGCTGCCTCCGCTGCCATTGCAGCTGCCCGCAGGGAGCATTCCGAAGCGGAAAAGGAATTGCATACTGTACAGCAAAAAATCACTATGTTCCAGGCCATGGAGGAGGAAATGCAGGACTATGGCCAGGGCACCAAGGCCGCCCTCAGGGCAAGGGAACAGGGACATCTGCGAGGAATATACGGGGCAGTAGGGGAATTAATAAAAGTAAAGAATCCGCAACACAGCCTGGCCATTGAAACCGCCCTGGGGGGCGCGCTGCAATATGTCGTCTGCGATACCGACGCAGCTTGCCGCCAAGCCATTGATTTTCTTAAAAGGAACAATGCCGGCAGAGCAACTTTTGTCCCGGTGACAGCAGGTCGCAAGCCCATCAGGCAGGTTGAAGGCAGTTTTTCCGTGCCGGTACTGGGATGGGCCAATGAATTGGTGCAATGTCCTCCTGAGGTGGAGCCGGTAATTGCCATGCTCTTAGGCAATGTCCTGGTAATAGAAAACCTCGACCTGGCCTCCAGGCTGGCAATTGCCTCAAATTATCGGTATAAAATCGTCACCCTGGAGGGTGAAGTAATCAGCCGCGGCTTGTATACCGGCGGTTCTTTCGGCAGACAGGCCCAGGGCCCCCTGCAAAGAAGAGCAGCCCTGGCGGCAATGAAAAAGCTGCTGGCAGACAAAGGCCAGGTTATAGCTGAAAAAGAGCAGCTTATTTCCCTGGCAAAAGCTAAATTTGTCCAGCTTGAAGAAAAAATCCAGGGGATAGCAGGGCAACAAAAGGAGCTGGAGAGGGAGCTTATTCGCCTGGGCGCCCAACTGGAACAGGCTGAGCTCAGGGAAGGCCAGCTGGCAGAAGAGGAGAGCAATTGTCAGCAGCGCCTGGTCCAGCTGGAGCAGCGGCTCCAGGCTGTCAGGGAGCAATTGCAGGGTATTTCCGCAATGTTGGATAAGGACAAAGCCGGGTTGGATAAACTCCGGGACTGCAAAGATAGATTCAATGCTTATGAGGCAGAGCTTAAGGACATGGTTTCCCTGTGGTCGTCCAGGCAAAACAGCCTGCAGCTGGCTGTGTACTCCTGGCAGAATCATCGGGAAAACCTGGAAAGGCAGCGCAAGGCCCTGGAACTGCAAAAATCTGCAACGGAAGGTGAAATTGCTTCTCTTACTGCTGAAATCGCCGCCAGGGAGGAACAGCAGCGGCAGATGCAGGCAAATATTGCCCAGGCCCATCAGGCTCTTGCAGAGATTGCCGCCGGTTTGGAGGAGGTCAGCGCCAGCCTGGATGTCCAGGCCAGCAATCGCAACAAGGCCAAAGGAGATATCACCAGCGCAACCCGGGCTTTGGACAGTCTCCGGGAGGAAATGGAGCAGGTGCAGGCCTCTTTGCACGATTTAGATTTGAAAAAAGCCCGCTGGCAGGCAGAAACTGAGGGCATGGCCGCTCAGTTGCTGTCGCAGTTTGGGCTGAATCCTGACAAGGGACTGGAGTACCTGGATAATCGCTTCACCCTTCACCAGTTGGCGGCAAAAGCAAGAAATATCCAAGAACAGATCAGTCAACTGGGTGAAGTCAACCTGGCGGCAATTCAACAGCATAAAAAGTTAACTGAACGCTTGAGTTTCCTGGAAGGCCAGCGGTCAGACCTGGCCCATGCAGTTCAGGATATCATGGACCTGGTGGCTGAGCTGGATGAGAAAATCCGCACTCTGTTCATGGAGACCTTTGCCGAGGTTCAAGAGCATTTTTCCCGGATATTTAAAATTCTCTTTGAGGGCGGCAGCGCCTATCTTACCTTAAATGACGAAGAGAATCCTCTGGAAACGGGAATAGAAATCTTTGCCCGCCCTACCGGCAAGAGGACTCAGGCATTATCCCTGTTGTCGGGGGGAGAAAAGGCTTTAACTGCTATTGCCTTGCTTTTCGCACTGCAGTCAGTGCGCCCTGCGCCCTTCTGCATTCTCGATGAAATCGAAGCAGCTTTGGATGACACTAACATACTGAGATTTTCCAAGTACTTGCGTCAATTGGCCCAGGACAGGCAATTTATCCTCATTACCCACCGCCGGGAGACTATGGAGCATTCCGACAGCTTGTACGGCATTACTTTAAATAAAGAAGGTTCCTCTCAGCCCATTTCTGTTATCCTCAACGAAGAAAGGCAAAGGACTGAACAGCTATGAGCTTAATGGCGAGAATCCACGAAGGACTTAGTAAAACTAGAGATAAAATGGCACAGGCTTTTCAGGCTGTATTTGCCTCTGGTGCCCATCGTGATTACGAACTGCTGGAAGAACTGTTGCTCCTGGCTGATGTCGGCCCGGGTGTTGCAGGTGAAATCATCGCCAGGCTCAGGGAACAAAAACCTCAGGATGTCTTCCTCGCTTTAAAAGAAGAGTTGGTGGAAATCCTCAACATCGACGGCGAGGATAAACCCGTGAGGATATTTGTTGGCATTAATGGCAGCGGCAAGACAACCTCCCTGGGCAAGCTTTGTCACCGCTTAGTCGGCGAAGGCAAAGAGCTGTTTGTCATTGGCACTGATACCTTTCGTGCCGCCGGCGACATGCAGTTGGAAGCCTGGTGCAGGCGCACGGGAGTTCCCTGCTACATCGGCAAGCCTGGCAGCGATCCTGCGGCGGCAATTTTTGACGGTTTGAGTTCCAAACAGGCAAGTAATGCTGACATCATCCTTTGTGATACTGCCGGCCGTTTGCACAGCAATAAAAATCTCATGCAGGAACTTGAAAAAATCATGCGGGTAAGCAATAAGCTCCGCCCGGGAGAAGTAGAAGCCCTGCTTATCCTCGATGCCGCTACCGGGCAAAACGCCATGCAGCAAATGGACATCTTCCGGCAAGCCGTTCAGCCCAGCGGCATCATCCTGACGAAACTCGATGGCACAGCCAAAGGAGGAGTCGCCATCGCCCTGGCGGCAAAATACCAGGTCCCGATTAAGTATATCGGTGTGGGAGAAGGCTTGGAAGACCTGTTGCCTTTTTCGCCCCGGGAGTACGTGGATTCTCTTTTCCCGGAGAATGTGTAAACCGCCACTTTAGTGGCGGTTACCTGTGTCAGCGGAGTTTGGTCTG
>JAAYHI010000058.1 GCA_012727415.1 Bacillota bacterium | reverse complement strand
GTGGAGCCGGCGATGGGACTTGAACCCGCAACCTGCTGATTACGATTCAGCTGCTCTGCCAATTGAGCTACGCCGGCAATAAAACAAGTGGTGCCGCAGGGCAGAATTGAACTGCCGACACGTGGATTTTCAGTCCACTGCTCTACCGACTGAGCTACCGCGGCAAAAAAAAGTGGCGGAGCTGACGGGAGTCGAACCCGCGATCTCCTGCGTGACAGGCAGGCATGTTAGGCCACTACACCACAGCTCCGCTTTGGTGACCCCTAGGGGATTCGAACCATCGACTCCCTGATTAAAAGTCAGGTGCTCTGCCAACTGAGCTAATGGCCCAAGACACATTTAAGAGAATACTATAGAACTTTTTTTGTGTCAACCCTAATTATTTGTAAATGCTTCTAGTTCTTTTCCACTTCGAGATTTAAACAGGCTGTTACCTGGGGATGAAGGCGAATTTCCAGCTGGTAGCTGCCCAACTGGCGAATAGGTTCAGCTAATATTATTTTGCGTCGGTCTACCTTTATTCCCCTTCGCGCCAGCTCATCTGCTATATCCTTGCTGGTAACTGACCCAAACAAGCGTCCGCCTTCGCCAGCTTTTACTGCGTACGTCAGCTTAATGCCCTCGATTTTTTCTTTCAGGCTTTGACTGGCGGCCAGTTCCCGTTCTTCTCTTTTATCTGCAGATTTTTTTTGCTGTTCGAGTTTTTTCAGGGAACTTGCATCTGCAATCTCTGCCAGCCCCTTGGGAAACAAGAAATTGCGGGCGTAGCCGTCAGCTACTTCCTTGACGTCGCCGGGGTTCCCCACTCCCTTTACCTTAGCCTTGAGGATTACCTTCATGGAAACTCCCCCCTTAAGTATTGTACCGAAAAGCTACTGCCTGCCCCTGCCGCGCCAGTATTCTAACAGCTCCTCTTCAAACTGGCGCAAACTGTTGTCGGGGTTGGCAGCCCTGTCTTGGAGTTTTTCTTCAACAGCCATGTCAATCTGGCGAATACTGATCCCTAAGCGATCAGCCATGCTATACAGGATGACAATTGCTGCACTGAGGGCATCAAGCACATTGCTCTCCAGGCCCCTGTACAAGCCGGAAAAGAGCTCGGCAATTACCGACAGCAACTGCACTTTTAAGCCTTCAATAATTTTCAGATTGCGGGCAATGTCTACGCGATTGGCCCTCATCTTCTCCCCTCCCGGACAAAACAGGGGCAATGACTTGCCCCGTTATACTATTCTGATGTGTACGGCATCAGTGCCATGAAGCGAGCACGCTTGATAGCCAGCGTCAATTGACGTTGATGGCCGGCGCAATTGCCAGTAATACGCCGGGGCAATATTTTACCGCGATCGGAAATATAACGCCGCAACTTATCTGGGCTCTTATAATCGATCTCTGTTATCTTATCTACGCAGAAGCTGCAAACGCGTTTGCGCTTTCTGCCTCTCTCTTTGCGCATCTGTTTGCCTCCAATCTAAAATGGAATATCATCATCTGAGCCGGCATCAGTGCCGTATTGCTCAAAACCGGAATCGACAGTGCGGGCACGTGGGTCGCCCCTGCGATCCAGAAAGCGGACGCTGTCGGCGATTACTTCGGTAACGTACCGCCGCTGCCCGTCTTGTTCATAGCTCCGCACCTGCATCCTTCCATCCACAGCCACAAGGCTGCCCTTGCCCAGGTAGTTTGCGCAATTCTCAGCCTGCTTCCGCCAAACGACGATTGGGATAAAGTCTGCTTCTCGTTCCCCGTCTTTGTTGAGAAATGGGCGGTCAACAGCAAGGGTGAAAGATGCCACAGGGGTCCCGGAAGGAATGTACTTTAGTTCCGGATCTCTGGTTAACCGGCCTATTAAAATCACCCGGTTTAACAAAAAATCATCTCCCCTCCATACTATTCATCTTCCCGAATAATCAAATGCCTTAAAATCCCATCAGTAATTTTAATTACCCGGTCAAGCTCATCTACAACCTGAGGGGTTCCTTCAAAATGCAATTCGATGTAATATCCCTCTTTAAAATCAACAATCTCATAGGCTAAGTGCCGTTTTCCCCATTGCTTTGTTTCCACAACCTGGCCGCCCTGTTCGGCAATGATGGCAACTACTTTTTCCTGAAGGCTGTTTACCTGCTCTTCATCCAGGTCGGGCTCAATAATGTACAGCATTTCATACTTACGCATATCACTCACCTCCTCCTGTGGACTAGCGGCTTCAACTTATGTTGAAGCAGGGGGACAGGTAAATATTATAACATAAAGGCCTGCAAATGCAAGCCGGTCAACAGGACAGAACTTTACGAATCGCCTTTTCTGCTTGTTTGCGGGGCAAAAGGACACTGCGGCCACATTTGCAGCACTGAAACCGAAAGTCCATGCCTACGCGAATAATTTTCCACTTATTGGTCCCGCAGGGATGGGGCTTTTTTAATTCAACAATGTCTCCTGGAGAGTATATAGCCATCGCCTCCTTACACAACAAAGGGAGCTATTAATTGTACTAACCCCTCGACTACTGGCTGCAGTAATGGCACCAGGCAGGATTGTCCGGCAGCCTCTGCCAGAGAATTCCCCACCGTGCCCGGCACCACCACCGGTGCCAGGGCTAATAAAAATGTTGCTGCCGCCACCCCCAAAGCCAAACCGGCTGCCAGACCTCCCGCTGAAGGAGAAACTTTTTGTCTTTCAAAGAGGCGAAATGCTATCAGCACCGACAGCATCAAGAATGCCAAGGCCGCCACATTGATCCCTGTGGCAATGAGATTTTGTATCCCTTCTCCGGAGGTGGCCTCAAGGGTTATGACCTCTTGCCAGGGCGCCAACAAAGGGGATGTCCCTGCAGGGAGAGCCTGGCTATAATTCTTTTGAAATACGGGTTGCAGCTTTGGAGCAAGAAAGACAGCACAATTGCTGGCGAAAGGTAAAGAGCACAGGCAGGCTGCCAACAAGACTCCCAATCGGGTGATTGTTTTCTTTACCCCTCTTATATATCCTGTTACCACTCCCCAAATAATTACCCCCGCCAATAACAGGTCCAGCCATGGAAACACACATAGCCCCCCTTTTTCTTTCCGAAAAGATCAACGCCAAATCAGGGCAATGGCTGCCGCCAACAGAGGCAGCCAGACCATGCCGTGCAAGTACTGTTGTACTGCCGCAACAGCCAATACACAAACTGCAACAACAGCAAAGAAAAGCAACAATTCCCGCAGATAATCCTCGAAAAAAATGTATTTCTTTTTGCTGCCTTGAAAGAGGGCTGCGAGAATATCTGTAAGCAATTTAGGGGTTGCAAAGACAAGAAAGGCATGCAGCCAAGGATGCAAGGGTACGTAACTAAACAGCCATGATATTAGTGCAGCAAGGGCAAGCATGCCTGCAAAGTACAGAGCTAACCCAAGCCGGCGCTTTCCTTCACTTCTCATGGAATCACCTAATTCCTCTTCCGGAATATTTTGCTGAGACTATAATAGCATAAACCAGCCAGGAGAACTATATTGCATAACCCCATCAAGGGATAGAGAATGGCAACCAGAGAAGCAAATCCTCTCTGGGCCAGGACGAATCCACCGCTGGCAGTTCCGATCAGGGAAGGCCAATACTTTTTACCGCCAGCTGCCCTGCTGGCAAAGCCATGTAAATTTGCCAGGGCAGTAGTGAGCACTGCGGCCAGCAAGGCAAAGGCATAAATCCATTGCCATTTCCCAAACCATATCTCTGCCAGGCGCAATAGAGGTATTTCGTAATTCATTACCCCGCCTGTGGCTCGGTATATGACCAATAACAGAAGCCCTATCAGCAGGCCGCCGCTGATGCCGCTCCAAATCAATCCCTGTTCATCTAATCTGTCTTTCAGTGTACTCAGGGCCACTCCGGCAATCGCAATGTTAAAAGATACATACAACAAGGCCGAGCTCAACGGGTGGTCCAGGTACTGATTTGCTGTCGGCACACTGATTTCCAGAAGACACAGGATTACGATGGCGGCTGCCAATGCCGGCACCAGCACACAATTTGCTTTGACAAATCCTGTTCCCCCGGTGCGCAAAAGCAAGAGGCAGAACGCCAAAAATACTGCACAGCCAGGCATGAAGGGAATCCCCCATCCTTTCAGCACAGTGCCGCCGGCGGCAGCCATTACCCCCACACCCGTCCATAATGTCGCCATAAACATGAGATCAGCCAGACCAACCACCCACTTCCAGGGCAGCACCACGTGAAGCAAATCAATATACGAATAAACCGGATGGCTGTGGGTAACATCTAGTATTACAACGCCAACCCAGGAAAACATCACCGCTGCAAGCGCAACTCCTATAAGCCCTCCAGGGCCAAATGCCGTAAAGAAGTCTACTACCTCTCTGCCGGTAGCGAAACCGGCGCCTATTACAGCTCCGCAATAGGTCATTGCAACGGCAAAGGAGTTTCTCGACATTTCCTCACCCCTGAAGCAATTTATTCAAGGGCCTGGCATTTTATGTGGCAAGAATACATACATATGAATTAGCCCACTGTTATGGAGGCTGTTATGGCAAAAAAAAACATTTCCCCTCAACATTTTGCACAAATAAGATACAATCAACCGGGTGCCTCAGGGATTATCAGTCATGCTCTGACTTCGCTGTCCCGGGAATCTTTTCGTCCTGAAGACATTTTGATTCTCTGTATAGGCACCGACCGCTCCACCGGTGACAGCCTGGGCCCCCTAACAGGCAGCAGGCTACTTGAACACAATCCCCCTTTTCAGGTTCTTGGCACATTGGAACATCCCGTCCACGCCGCAAATCTCGCCGAAACCCTGGACCGCATTAAGGCGAGCCCACCAAAATGGACAGTGGCTATCGACGCATCCCTGGGCAATATGGATGGAGTAGGTTTGCTGAATATCGGGATGGGATCCTTGCAGCCGGGAGCAGGAGTCAACAAACGCCTGCCACAGGTGGGGGACGTATATATTACCGGCATCGTCAATGTCGGCGGTTTTATGGAGTACTTTGTCCTGCAAAACACAAGACTATCTCTGGTGACAAAAATGGCAGCTGTCATCTGTGAAGGGCTGCTGGCAGCTTACGCTGTGAACACACGAGCCGGACTGCGTTAGTCCGGCTCGTTTATCTATAGAGGTTATTCCAGATCAGTCAAATTATTTTTCGGGCTTTGCCTTCCCGGCGGGGAGCGGGTTCTGCCCCTGCATTTTACAATTCCCTTGGAATACTGCGCCATCGCCGATGGAAAGCTTGGCTACCGTGATATCGCCGTATAACTTGCCCGAAGGTTCAATTTCCAGAATGCCTTTTGCATCAACATTACCCTGGACAGTTCCGGCAACCGATATGCTGCGGCAATGAATCTCCGCTTCTACAAGCCCGGTGGGGGCAATGATAATATCGCTGCTTGTGTTGACCTGGCCTGTAATCTTGCCCTCTATCCTCAGAATCCCTTTTGCCTCAATAGTCCCATTAATAACTGTTTCCTTGCCGATAATGGTATCGATTTTGGTGGAGTCGATTTCTTCTTTTTTATTGAACATATTTTCCCTCCTAGGGTAAGTATTTCACCGGGTTAACAGCTTTACCCCAGTGGTGGACTTCATAGTGCAGGTGGGGGGCAGTGGATCTTCCGGTGCTGCCCACATAGCCAATAACTGTTCCGCCCTTTACCGCGTCACCAGCTTTTACTTTAATCTTGCTGAGATGAGCATAATATGTTTCATACCCATAGCCATGGTTTATTATTATCAGATTGCCGTAGGTCGAGCGACGGCCAGCAAAGGTGACCTTGCCCGTGCCGGTGGCGTATACTGGACGTCCATATATGTTGGGTCCTGCTATATCTATGGCGGGATGAAAGTCCCTGACCCGGGTTATCGGATGTGTGCGCCATCCGAATCGGGCGGTAATCTTTCCCCAGGTGGGCCAGCGGGAAGGTATGGCTGCAGCCCGTCGCTGCTGTTCCTCGATGTTTTCCTTAAGGTTGGACATGCGGTCCTCTTGTTCAGGTAAGGATTCTTGCAAAACCTCGATGCCGGATACTGTGCGATCAATAGAAGTATACTCCCGGGTAGCCAGGTAACTGCGAAAGCTGGGGGGGTCCTTCTGGGTGGTGGGAGTCACCGGCTCGGGACCAGGCCCCTCCATATCATTTAATTCCAGCAATTCTTGTTCAAGATTCTGGACCCGCTTAAGATTTTCAAGCATCTTTTCAGTTTCATTAGCCAGCTGGCCGATGAGCTCACTTTTTATTTGATTGTCGAGGCGCAACTGTTCCAACTCGGGGAAAACTGCCTTGGCAGAGTTATAACTGTTGAAAAAACTGACCAATAGTATAGGAACGAATATTAAGATAAAGCCTACGCACTGCAAAAAAACCAGGGAGAACTTAAAACTAACTGGTGGCTTCTGGGAATGAGGCACCACCATGATGGTAATATTTTTGTTCTCTCTGCTCAAAACAGTCACCCCCTCTCCCGATGATCAGCATTAGTCTTTATGGCTTTCTTAATGGCCAGCTCTTCTTCTTCCGAAAGGTGGTATGCAGATTTGCCTGCATTGACGGGCTTGGCGTAAATGCGGGTATCCTCCCTGCCAAAAATCCCCGTGAGGACAAAGCCGTCTTTCATATCGTTGAGCAGTGCCAGGGAGAAGCTTAAGTCGCTGCCGGTATTTTCAAAGGCATTGTATCGTTCCAGGTGCCAGTGGTGAGGAAAACAAGAAACCTGTTGTCTCAGGTCCGCGATTGCATCTCTATTTTCACTGATGGCCCGCTGCTGAGCGCCAAGCCGCTCTCCCAACGCAACAATATGTTCTTCCACAGTGCCGCCTTGCACCAAGCGGGTCAACTTTTTGTAGGCCCGCAAACGACAGGATAAAATGATATTAAAAATAAGCAGACAAAGCGCTGTCAAGCCTGCAGCGATTTGAAACCAGTTTTCTCTTAGAAAATCCATATGTAATTCCTCCTGCTTCTCCTCTAACTTCTATTCGCCAAAAATTCTTTTTCTCCTCCTGAAAAAATAAAAGTTCACTTGAAAAGTGAACTTTTTTCTTCTTGGGATTCCTCCCGGAGAAATTCCGAATCCGGGACCCAGTTATTTGCCCAGTCTCCTTTGGTTATACAAAAGCTCCGGCAGACCTCTTCGCCATCTGACAGGCCTGTCAGATGGCAATATTCTTGTTGGCTGATGTCCATTGCAAACCCTCTGCGCACTCTGGGAAAGCCGAAAGGCATTTCTTTTCTGTCCGACATAACCAACCTCCCGGACTAGCATCTCCCGGGAAACCTCAATCTATTCAACGCCAAAATCTTTGCCAGATATGCAGAACACTTGTTCCCCTGCCCCTTAAAATATCAGGGCCAGCAGCGCCACAACGGGCAGCGCCGGCAGGAGATTGGCCACTGACACGGGTTTTATTTCCAGCATCTTAATTCCCAAAGCCATCAGGAGAATACCACCGGTAGCAGTTAACTGGGGCCCCGCCAGAGCCAGGACATCAGCCAGGTACTTGGCCCCCAGTGTAAGCAAACCCTGGTATATCAAGACTGCCCCGCCCGAGAACAAAACCCCCAGGCCCTGGGTAGACGCAAAGGCAATTGCAGTTACCCCGTCAATTGCTGCTTTTGCCAGCAATATTTCGTAGTTGCCATTGAGTCCGGCTTCCATGGCGCCGATAATTGCCATGGGACCGATGCAATATACAAGCGTAGCGTTCACAAAACCCCTGGCCAAATCCCCCTGCAGGCGGGAGCCTGCGGTTTGTTGCAATCTGGCCCCGATTCTCTCGACAAAACCTGCAATATCTAACAGATCTCCCACCAGTGCACCTATAACCAGGCTGATGATAACCTGGAGGAAATAATCTCCTCCCTGCAACATCATTTCTATCCCCAAAGCAAGAACTACTATTGCCATGACAGTTACCAAAGTGCGGCTCATCTTTTCGGAAAGCAAAATCCCTGCCTTCCACCCCAGGATTGCGCCGACAGCTATCGCTGCAGCATTGACCACAGTAGCGATCAAAATTATTCCACCCCTTTTATCCGGGCAAGGGCGCGGAGAAGAACGTCGATATCTTCATCGGTGTTGAAGATGCCGGGACTCATGCGCACAGTCCCGCTGTCCACTGTACCTAAACTCTGGTGAGCGCGGGGAGAACAATGCAAGCCCCCCCGCAAGCAAATACCATACTCATCGTCAAGAACAAAGGCCAACTCGCTGGAATCCATGTCCGGCATATTGAAGGACAGCACCCCTACTGCACTGCCTTTCTCGCCATAGACTTCTGCCCCCAATGCCTTTAATCCTGAAATCGCCCGGCGGCGCAGACCAAGCTCATGGCGGTGGACGGCCTCCAAGCCCACGGAATTGAGATATTCTATGCCGGCGGCAAGGCCAATAATGCCGGACACATTTAAAGTTCCCGCCTCAAAGCGTTCGGGACGGCTGGCTGGTGCTTCCTCTGAAGCGGAGTGGCTGCCCGTTCCCCCCAGGCGCAAAGGAATGAGATCTGCCCCGGGAGAAATATACAGCCCGCCAACTCCCTGGGGTCCTAGAAGCCCCTTATGCCCGGGGAAAGCGGCAAAATCCAGATTGAGGGCTTGAAAATCCAAAGGCAATACCCCTGTAGTTTGGGCAACGTCAGCACAGACCAGGGCGCCGGTTTCCTTCGCCATCCTTGTCATCTCCTCCAGGGGATAATCCTGGCCAGTAACATTTGAGGCATGACTGAGAGTGACCAGGTCCGGCCCCAGTGACAGGGCGTCGCGGTATTCTTCCCAGTCGAATCCCTGCCCTTTTAAGGGGTCAATAAAGATAACCCTGCAGCCAAACCTGTGGGCAACATCTTTGAGAGGCCGCCACAATGCATTGTGTTCAAATCCCGTGCTGACAATTAACCTGACCCTTGGCATAAGGCCGTAGATTACCATATTCAGGCTTTCCGTTGCCCCTGACGTGAAAATAATATTGCGAGAATCCTCGACACCAAAAAAATTAGCTACCCTCTCCCTTGCATCTAGCACAGCGGCGGCAGTCTCCCGCGAGAGCTTGTGCCCGCCACGTCCCGGGTTTGCTGCCCGGCGCAAGGCAAGGTCTGTAGCCTTGTATACAGATTCTGGCTTGGGCCAGCTGGTAGCTGCATTGTCTAAATATATCAAG
Organism: Bacillota bacterium; assembly: GCA_012727415.1. Lineage (GTDB taxonomy): Bacteria > Bacillota > Proteinivoracia > UBA4975 > UBA4975 > UBA4975. Next base: position 4,598 of record JAAYHI010000058.1, on the reverse strand, counting down.
ACTTTACCCCCCTGATTGTTTCACGTGAAACATTATTGCAAGATTTTTTTGATTATACGATTGGCATCCTGAGGTGAATAATACTCGATGATGATTCGGCCGCCCTCGCCCTTTTCCTCCAGGATGACCTTGGTCCCCAGATGTTCCATTAGCTCCTGCTGAATATGAGTTGCGTTGGGATTTTGTGGGGTGGGGCGGGGTTTGCTTCTGGCTCGTTTTTGTTTTTCCGCTGCCCTCACCGTCAGGCCTTGTTGCACTATTTTTTCTGCAGCCTGCAATTGTTCTTCAGCCTCCAGGGAAAGCAAGGTGCGGGCGTGACCGGGGGAAAGGCTGCCATCAGCAACCATTGCCTGAACAGGAGGAGCAAGATTGAGGAGGCGCAGGGTGTTGGCAATAGCGGAACGACTCTTGCCTATTCTCCTGGCCAGCACTTCCTGAGTCAAATTGAATTCATCAAGCAGTCGGGAATAAGCGTGGGCCTCTTCCAAAGGGTTTAAATCCTCCCTTTGCAGGTTTTCCACAAGAGAAATCTCTGCCAACTGGCGGTCAGTCAGTTCCATAATGACGGCAGGAATGCTGGTTAACCCGGCAATTTTCGCCGCCCGAAAGCGCCTTTCGCCGGCAACCAGTTGGTACTGGCCAAAGTGGGGACGTACTACAATGGGCTGCAACAAGCCGTGCTCGCTGATGGATTGGGCCAGCTCTTCCAAAGCCTGTTGATCGAAATTCCTTCTTGGTTGATGAGGATTAGGTATGATGTCAGCCAAGGGCACTTCAGAAGGGGGCGTGTCGTCAGCCCCTGGGATGAGGGCTCCCAATCCCCGGCCCAAAGCCCGTTTACTCATTCCTTAGCACCTCCTCCGTCAGCTGCATATAAGTTTCGGCGCCCTTTGACCGCGGATCATAGGCCTGAATAGTCTGTCCATGACTGGGGGCTTCGCTGAGCCGAACATTCCTGGGGATAATCGTCTCATATACCAAATGACCAAAGTATCCGCGAACTTCAGAAACCACTTGCGCAGCCAAATTAGTCCTGGGGTCGTACATAGTCAGCAGTGCCCCTTCTAATTGCAGAGATTTGTTAAGATGGCGCTGTACAAGCTTAATGGTATTAATAAGCTGGCTCAGGCCTTCCAGGGCATAGTACTCACATTGTATAGGGACAAGAACAGAATCAGCTGCCGTAAGGGCATTGACAGTAAGCAGCCCCAGAGAAGGGGGGCAGTCAATTAAAATATAGTCGTACTGATGGCGCACCAGTTCCATGTGCTGCCGCAGCTTTTCTTCTCTGGACATGGAGGGAACCAGTTCTATTTCCGCCCCTGCTAGTTGGATTGAGGCAGGGGCGAGCCATAGGTTTTCCACCGCGGTAGGGACGATAATAGTTTCCAGGCTAATTCCCGAGACCAAGACATCGTACATACACCTGTTAATCGTCGATTTCATTACGCCTACGCCGCTGGTTGTGTTGCCCTGGGGGTCGACATCCATGAGCAACACTCGCTTTCCCTTGCTGGCAAGGCCGGCGCCCAGGTTAATTGTCGTGGTGGTCTTGCCCACTCCCCCTTTCTGGTTGGCGATGGCGATTACTTTTCCCATCTTATCACTCTCCTCGGAAGCATGCCCTTTATTTAGGGACTCTAATGGTTATCTCAAAGTACTCTTTATGTTCTTGGTGGGTGAGTTGGGGGCGAAGGCCAATTTGCTCCATGCTGGTGATTGCCTGGCGAATGGTATTGAGGACGATGCGGTAATCGCGGATGATAAATTTCTGAGTCCCTTTGGCCTCGGAAGAAGCATCCTTATTGTCTGCCAAAACATCCTCGATGAGATCTTCAGTCTGACGCACATTTAAATTGAGGCGAATTACCTTCTCGAGAATCTGCTCCTGGCTCTTTGCATCAGGAAGTTTTAACAAAGCCCGGGCGTGGCGTTCAGACAGCCCTGCCTCCAGCAGCTTGCTTTGCACTGATTCGGTCAATTTCAGCAGGCGCATCTTGTTGGCGATGGTTGACTGGCTTTTGCCTATTCGCTGGGCAAGAACCTCCTGGGTAAGAGAGAACTCGTCAAGCAGTCGCTGATATCCCTTGGCCTCTTCAAAAAAGTCCAGGTCTTCCCTTTGCAGGTTTTCGATTAAAGCAATGGCGGCCATGGCGGAATCGTTGATGTCGCGTATTACTGCTGGGATCCTGGACCAGCCGAGAATTTTACAGGCCCGTAACCTGCGCTCTCCGGCCACCAACTGATATCCCTTTTCATATGGCCTGACTATTATTGGCTGTAAAAGCCCGTACGTGCGGATAGATTGCGCCAGTTCTTCGAGATTTTCTTCATCAAAGTGTTGTCTGGGCTGAAAAGGATTGGGGCTAATCTTGCTGCAACTCAATTCCTTTGTTTCCTCTAAGGAGGAGGCTTCAGTCCCGAAAAACAGCTTGCTGACACCATCTCCCAAAATAATCACCCTCTCTTCTTATCCAGGTTACAGAAGTATTCGCGATATAATCAGGCAACTCCTGCAAAAAAAGATTACAGGGGCTTCTTGGCTGGAACTCCAGGTCTGCGCGGATATTGAGGCGGAGTAGGGCAGACCTTTTCAATGACCACCAGGCTGCGCTCTTCTCCCGTGGGAAGAGAATAAAAATAGACCTGAGTTAACTTCCCTCCCAGAAGCTCCAGCGCCCTTTGGGCGTCCGTGGCTTCCCTGCCTCCTCTTGGCCCCTTCAAGGCCAATAAAAAACCGCCAATTTCCAGAAGGGGCAGGCAGTACTCACACACTACCGGCAGGCTGGCAACGGCCCGCGTAGCAATCAGGGGAAAGGTCTCCCGCCTGTTGCCCTGCCCAAGGGTTTCTGCCCTCTCCCAAAGAACTTCGGCTTCCAGCTCTAACTCCTGACAGCAGTGGCGCAAAAAAGCAGCCTTTTTCGCTGCGGCTTCCACTAATGTAAGTTGAATCTGAGGGTAAAGGATCTTTAAGGGCAGACCCGGGAAGCCGGCCCCCGTGCCAATATCCAACAGCGAATGGGCGGAAGAAATAGGGTAGAATTTCGCAGGGAAAAGGGAATCGCATACATGCTTATAGATAAAATCCCTGGGCGCGGTGAGAGCCGTGAGATTAACTTTCGCATTCCATTGAAGCAGGATATCGTAGTACTGAGTTAACTTATCCAGGCAGATGCGAGAACAGGAAAACCCATGGGTTGCCAGGACAGCCTCTAATTCAGCTCTCATTGTTACCCCCCCTTCGGCCAGGAGTTCCAGGAAGTCCTGAATCCTGGAGGACAGCCTCTAATTCAGCTCTCATTGTTACCCCCCTGTTGCTTTAGATATATTGCCAGGACTGACACATCGGCAGGAGAAACACCGGAAATTCTGGAAGCCTGACCCAAGGTTTGCGGTTTTAGTCGGTTAAGCTTTTCAACCGCCTCGGCAGAAAGCCCAGAAATATCACTGAACTTAATGTCAGCGGGAAGCATAGCCGCCTCCAGTCGCTGCATCCTTTCCACCTGTTGCCTCTGCTTTTCGACATAGCCTTTATACTTCACCTCTGTCTCTACAGCCAGAATTACGCCCCCCTCCAGGGCCGACAGGCCGGGAAGCAAAGGCGCGAGATCGGCCAGGGAAATCTCAGGCCGTAAAAGCACTTCTTTCAGCGTTGCTGATTGAGTCAAAGGGGTGGTGCCCCTGGCCTGCAAGATGGGATTAATATCCCTTGGAGCAACTGTGGTCTTATACAGCGCCTCCAGAACCTCTCTGATGAGGGCTTGTTTGCGTTGAAAGGCCTTGTACTGGTCAGAACTTAGCAGCCCAATGCTATAGCCTATAGGGGAAAGGCGCTGGTCGGCATTGTCCTGGCGCAGCAGGAGGCGAAACTCAGCCCGGGAAGTGAGCATGCGGTACGGTTCGCTGGTTCCCTTGATGGTCAAGTCATCGATGAGAACACCTATATATGCCTCGGAGCGCTGCAGAACAATTTCTTCCTTCCCCTGTACTTTGCGGGCGGCGTTAATGCCGGCAATTAAGCCCTGAGCTGCCGCCTCTTCATATCCCGAAGTGCCGTTAATCTGGCCGGCGCAGTACAAGCCGGGAATATCCTTTGTCTCCAATGTGCGTTGCAACTGAGTGGGAACTACAACATCATATTCAATGGCATAACCCGGGCGCAGGATTTCCGCCCTTTCCAGGCCCGGAATAGTGCGCAAAAAGGCCTCCTGCACATCTTCAGGTAAGCTTGAGGAAATTCCCTGGACGTAGTATTCGTTTGTGTTGCTGCCCTCGGGCTCAATAAAAAGCTGATGGCGATCCTTATCAGGGAAGCGCACGATTTTATCTTCAATGGAAGGACAGTAGCGGGGGCCGACACCGTGGATAATCCCGGTAAAAAGCGGGGCCCGGTGCAGGTTATCCCTGATAATCCTGTGTGTTTCCGGTGTGGTATAGGTCAGCCAGCACTGAGCCTGTGTTCTGTCGACAGGTTTTTCCCAAAAAGAAAAACTTAAAGGGATGTCAGCTCCCGGCTGGGGCTTCATTTTGGAAAAATCCAAAGTGCGGCCGTTGAGGCGGGGAGGAGTGCCCGTTTTAAATCTGGCCAACTCCAGGCC
>JAAYHI010000057.1 GCA_012727415.1 Bacillota bacterium | reverse complement strand
TTTTCGCAGTGGGCGCCGACGATGCCCTGGATCTCTTTTACCCGGCAGAGGATGTCATAGACGTCGCCGTCATTGACCCGGAGGTTGTCATAAGCCAGATAGACTTTGAAGGAAGTAACCCCGGCAGCTGCCATGTCCGGGATTTCTTTGGCCACAGCTGGGGTCCACTCGGTAATGGCCATGTGAAAGCCATAATCGCAGGCAGACACCCCTCGAGCCTTTTCCTGCCAGGCTTCCAGGGCGGCCTTGAGGGTGCACCCCTTATCCTGGGTGGCAAAGTCAATGATTGCCGTAGTGCCTCCGGCCAGGGCAGCCCTGGTGCCGGTCTGAAAGTTATCGGCGGTAACAGTTGCTCCGGCATCCATATCCAGGTGAGTATGGGCATCGATAAATCCGGGAAAGAGGCGGCAGCCAGCGGCATCGTAAATTTCAGCGTCCGTTGCCGCCAGTCCCGGCTGGATTGCTGTAATGCGGCCATCTTCAATGAGGACATCCCCCTGGAAAGAGGATTCCGAGTTGACGATGGTGCCGTTTTTTATCAGTGTTTTCATTTCAGCCAGCGTTTGGTTCCCCTCTCAAACAGGGCCTGTAACATCCTCTGAGGCTCCTGGCATTTTGCCAGGAAGATCATGGCTGCAATGATGTAGGGCTTGTAGGAAGCCTGTTTATACAATGAGGTGCGATAGCGGTCAAAGACCGAGGCGACGACTTCCCCTTCCTCACAGGAGACGCCGCTGATATCTGCAGGCAGGCAGTGGAGGTAGAGGGCCTTGCCATCCCTGGTGGTCTTCATGAGCTCTTCGGTGCAGCACCAGTCCTTATGCTGGGCGTTTTGAGCCAGGAGCTCTTTCTCCAGGGCATCGATGCCATCAAAGTCCCCTGCACCGTAGAGGTCGGTTCTCTTTGCCATGGCGGCAAAGGGGGCCCAGCTCTTGGGGTAGACCAGGTCAGCATCTGCAAAGGCCTCAGCCATGCTGTTGGTCTTGGCAAAGGAGCCTCCGGAGCTCACTGCTTGCTTGCGGGCAACCTCTTCAACTTCAGGCATGATCTCATAGCCCTCGGGATGGGCGAGGACGACCTCCATGCCAAAGCGGGTCATGAGGCCAATGACTCCCTGGGGCACTGACAAGGGTTTGCCGTAGGAGGGAGAATAGGCCCAGGTTATGGCTATCTTTTTGCCCTTGAGGTTTTCCACGCCGCCAAAGTGGTGAATAATATGGAGCATGTCCGCCATGCACTGGGTGGGGTGGTCAATGTCGCATTGCAGGTTGACGAGGACGGGTACTTGCTCCAGGACTCCGTCCTTGTAACCCTGGCGCACAGACTGAGACACCTCCCGCATGTAGGCGTTGCCCTTGCCGATGTACATGTCATCCCGAATGCCGATGACGTCGGCCATAAAGGAAATCATGTTGGCGGTTTCGCGGACAGTTTCGCCGTGGGCAATCTGGGATTTGCCTTCATCCAGGTCCTGGACTTCCAGGCCCAGCAAGTTGCAGGCAGAGGAGAAGCTAAACCGCGTCCGGGTGGAGTTGTCCCTGAAGAGTGAGACTCCCAGGCCGCTGTCAAAGATCCTGGCGGATATATTGTGTTCCCTTAAATAGCGGAGGGCGTCGGCGACGGCAAAAACCGCAGCCAGCTCCTGGTCAGTTTTCTCCCAGGTGAGCAGGAAGTCGCTATTAAACATAGCCTGAGTATCCAAGCGGCTCAGCTTGTCAAGATACCCTTGGAAAATGGCTTCCACATAAATCAACTCCTTTGCATTGGATTATTTTTTGCAGTATAGAGTGGGCATGGCAGCGTAGACTGCTGCGCAGCGCACCAAATCTTCCTTCCAGGTCATTTCATTGGGGGAATGGGCCTGGGATTCCTTGCCGGGGCCTAAGCCGATGCAGGGAATGTTGTACCTGCCCATGATAGAGACGCCGTTGGTAGAGAATGTCCATTTATCTACCTTTGGCTCTCCGTACATGCCGCGAAATGCCTCAACCATTGCCTGGGTTGCCGGATGATCTTCGGGAATAACCCAGGAGGGGAAGTAACAGTCAGTGGGGTAGACAAGATTTGTCCAGGAGGGACGCTCGTACTTATACATACTCACCACTGCACCGTATTTTTTGCAGGAGGGGAGATTGCGAATTTGTTCCAGGGCCAGCTCGTATGTTTCACCGTGGGTTAGGCGGCGGTCCAGGCTGATGGAGCAGGAGTCAGCAACAGCGCAACGCGAGGGCGAAGTGAAGAAAATCTGTGAAGTGGTGACTGTGCCCTTGCCCAGGAAGGGATCGGTATGGAGCTCATCATTCAGGGCTCTGATTTCCTGCAGGATGTCTGCCATTTTGTAAATGGCGTTGTCGCCGCGCTCCGGGGCGGAACCATGGCAGGCGATGCCCTGGACATCCACCCGGATCTCCATCCTTCCCCTTTGCCCTCGGTAAATATGGCCGTCAGTGGGTTCAGTGATGACGACAAACTCAGGCCTGATTTTATCTTCATTGATGATGTATTGCCAGCACAGGCCGTCACAATCTTCTTCCTGGACGGTGCCGGTGACGAGGATTGTACAATTTTCCGGCACGAGATCAAGGTCCTTCATGATTTTAGCTCCGTAGACTGCAGAGACAACTCCGCCCAACTGGTCTGAAGCCCCGCGCCCTCCGATCTCTGTGTCGGTCTCATAGCCTGCGTAAGGGTCAAACTTCCAAGTGTCTATATTGCCTATTCCTACTGTATCAACATGGCCGTCGAAGGCAATGATCCTTTCCCCTGTTCCCATGTAACCCAGAATATTGCCCATGGGGTCGATTTCAACCTTGTCGTAATTCAGGTGTTTCATTTCAGCCTCTATGCGCCTGATGACACCTTCTTCCCCACAACTTTCCCCGGGAATGGCTATCAGTTCCCGGAGAAACTTAGTCATTGCCTCCTGATAATCTTGGGCAGCCGCTTTAATTTGAGCAAAATTCATCCTCTTTCCTCCTCACTGAAGTTTTTTCTGAGTAACTTTTACTCCCAAAATTAAATATGAGTTTAAATACATACATTCTCTATCGCTGCCCTTCCTTCCTTCTATGCAAACTAACATTTCGATAAAGCCTTAAGTTTTTTGAAGATTAATTCTCCCAGGTGCCAAGATTCGACATTTTTCTAACTGGCGGCATGATATATTATTTGCGGTTTATGTCATTTTGGAACCTCTTTTATTAGTTATGCCCCTTTTTATGATCAGGAGGTGTGGAGAGATATAAAGAGGGGAAGCATCTCTAACAGGCCTATCGCAAAAATCTTACACTGGTTCAGAAAACATTTGGGGGGAGAAATTTGGCTGCTAGTGAAGAGTTGTGCGCCGGAGATGTCCGGGTTTCGGCTCTCCGGCACAAGCTGGGGAAATGTTGGCTTTCGTCGATTTGGCGGAATATGCGGGACGGGATTATTGCTGCCGACAATGGCAACAGGGTTATTTTTATGAATCCGGCAGCCGAAAAGATGACTGGTTGCAGATACCTCAGGGGCGTCCCGCTGAAATTGGAGGAGGTCTTTGTC
>JAAYHI010000056.1 GCA_012727415.1 Bacillota bacterium | reverse complement strand
GGGTCTTGTTGACGTCAAGACTTTTTACAACTTCAGCAGTGAGGCGATCCAGCTCGGCATCAGAAAGCGTTTCGCTGGGAACGTTGACATTTGCCTTGGCAATAGCTTGTCTGATCTTGAAGTAATCAAAGGGAACCGTTGTTCCGTCACGCTTGATGATATGCTTCGGGGTTTTCAAACTGCTCAGCTTTACTCCCATTATACTCCTCCCTTTCTCGGTAAAAGAAAAATCGTGCTCCCTCTCGAAATGCCACCAGGACAAAAAAAGCACAATATGTTGTGTTTATTTACCAATAAGGATACTACATCTTGGGCTATTTCGCAAGAGGAATCCTTCCTTTAACGGGAAAAGGATGGTCTCGCGGGCGCAAATATGGTAAAGTATAGGTACCTTGACATTCCAGGAGGGGTAGCAGTGACAGCTTATTCCGGAGGCGGCGCAGCAGTTGCTGCGGCTGCGGCTGCCCGAAAAAGAAGGCTGGAAGAGGAGGAAGAGAGATTGACCCCCTATACTAAAGAAGAGTTGGCTGAAGGCTGGGAATTTAAAATCGTCCGCTCCAACACGGCAATAAAAGGGGAACGGTTTGCCCGGCTGTGCGCTGAAGAGGCAGAAAACGGCTGGGAACTGGTGGAGAAGTTCGACCACAACCGCATTCGCTTTAAGCGCCCCATTGCCAAGCGGGCAAATGATCATATGGCAATAATCGACCCGTACAGAACAAGGGTTGGCCTCAGCGAAGGCGCTTTTGCCGCAGTAATACTTGGTATTTTCCTTGGCATCTTCTTGTTTATCATCCTGTTGATTGGAGCCCTGGGCTAATACGAAATTAATGAAAATCACCCACAGTCCAAACGGCCTGTGGGTGTTTATCTTTTCTTCTGTGTTGCATTAATTGCGCAGTATGGTATCGGGGCGATACTTGTTGATGGTTATAACAGAAATAAGTGTGGGAATGCAGACAGAGATCAGGGCGACCAGGAGGTTGATGGCAAGAACATTGGGACCGGCCTTTACCAATGTCTCATTAAAGCCGAAGTTTACTGCATTAATCAGCACCATTGAAATGAAACCGGATGCCAATGAAACCCAGAACACATAGCGCAGGGATTCTGCCATAATGAGCTTAAACAATTCTCTGCGGGTGAGGCCGTTGGCTTTTAACAGCGCAATCTCATATTTCCTTCCCAGGACGCTGTTCATATGAATAATAGCCATTAACAGCAGGATTACCGTCAGAACAATGATGGCAGCAGTAAAGGCCCCGCTTTTTATGCCAGCAATCATGGAGTTCATTGCATCCACATCCTGGTACTCCGAAGCCGTCCTGAAGTTCGGGTTGATAGAGGCCAGCTTGTCCCGGGTTATGTTCACATCGCTGTAGTGCTTTGAGAAGACGATATAGGCGCTGGGATTCCACTCCTTGCTGTCCATGACAACTTCTGCTGCGTACGCTGCCTGGATTCTTTCCAGTTTCGCTGCCATATCGGCATAGGGAGCATATATCACATTGCCGCCGCTGTTGGAGTACCGATTAATAAATCTTTCGTCCAGTATCCCTGCCACAGCGAACTCGAACTCGGTTACCTTCGACAGGTCAATATCTATGGTATACATGCCTTCATCATCGCCCACCTGCATACTTGTTTCATACAGGGCCAGAGGCACGCACACAGTAACTTGCAGCCTGACGCCTTGCTCCAAGTCGTCAATATTCAACAAATTTGCAAACTGCGCCGACAGATAATAGCCGCCTTCCACGGCGCTGCCATACTTCACTCGCTTTTCTATGCCTTGCTCCGGGAAATAGGGAATCATGCAGAATTTATCTAGGCGGTGGCCTTCTGCCTCGAAAAATTCGTACTCCTGGTGCTGGCCATCAATATTCACTGTGATGCGCGCAGCAGAGACTCCGGTATCGTTGATACCGTCATAACCGGCTGAACGAAACTCGAAATACGGGTAGACAGTATCGACATTGCTGATTGCAGCAATGGCCTCAGCTTCAGTGGGGGCAATCGCCATATTTTCATCGACATCCAAGACAACATTTAAAGGCACAGTCATGTTGACCAGCAGCACTTCCCGGTCAGATATCGTGTTCATGAACTGTTGCTGTCTGGCAATAAAGGCATCGCCAAAATTATAGACCACCGAACTAAAGGCAATGGCAGCGGCGCACAAAGCCAGCATAATCCTTCTTTGCACGCGGCTTTTCCTGGCAATCCGTCTGGCATATTCCAGGTAGAAGGCCATTTTGAGTTTGGGGGAAGGCTTGGATATCTCATCCTTTGCTGGCGGTTGCGGTGAAAAATGCTCGTGACCTTTGATCAGGGTTATTTTTTTGCCTTCTATAGCATAGATGACGTCGGCCTGGTTGTATATCTTTTCATTATGGGTGGCGATGATTACCTTTTTGCCGTCTTCATGGGCCATCCTTTTAAAAATCGCCATTATTGCCGCAGAGTTGCCTTCATCCAGTGAAGAAGTGGGCTCGTCGGCTATTACCAGATCGGGCTCCTTGGCCAGGATGGTGGCGATGGCAGCCCGCTGCTGTTCCCCCCCGGACAATTGCCGGGGGTAGCTGTCCTCGTTAATTGACCTCAGCCCAACATAGTTCAAGTAGTTCCGGATGTCCCTGTCTGTAACGTCAGTGCCGGCAATAGCAGCGGCCAGGCGAATATTTTCTTTAACGCTCAGGGCATCGATGAGATTGTTGTCCTGAAAGATGTAGCCGATTTTTGTCTTGCGCAGATGGCTGAGCTGCTCATCATTATCAAGATCTAAACTTGTACCGTCGAAAGAGTAACTGTGCTGCCCGCCGGAGATAAGCCCAGCCTTATACAGCAGTGTCGACTTGCCGCTGCCGCTTTCGCCAATAATAGCGGTCACCTTGCCGTCCAGTATTGTCAGGCTGCCGTTTTCAATGAGTGTAGAATCAAATTTAATATTAATGCCCTTTAATATATGCAAAGGGAGCCCCTCCTTTTAGGGCTTCCCCGGCCTATACAGGCCAGGGAAGCACTTTAGCAATAAGTTAATACGTATGAGTAATGGTCCTTGTGGTAGATTTAAACGCAAGGGATGCCCATTGGGTGATAATGCTGGCGTAAATCGTATAGGTTCCCTTGGCGTACCCAGTTGTCCCCACGGTATAACTCCAGGTCGAATCAACCCTGAAGGCATTAGGCCAGTGAGAATCCATGCTGTCAAACCATTTATCGTAAATTTGCCCGGTGGTTGTATTGCCCTGGCTCTTAAAAGTAATGTGGTGGCAATTGGTGTGCACGCGGCAGGAGTAGTAATGGGTGGTGTACTTGGTGAGTATTGCGCTGCCCGCAACATCAAGCAGGAAGAAACTGCATACCATGAACACCGCCGTTGCAAGTGCCATAAGCTTTAAGGTTTTTTTCACGTTAATCCCTCCATAATTTTTTTATTCCTGCAGAATTATCGGAATAGCTTCTTCCTCGCATCCCTCCTCTCGAATTCTTTCAACCGACCACCCACTTGACAAAATGTTCTTAGATAGAACGGAAACAGATTTCGCGGGAGTAGAATTCTCGAGGCGGATTAAAGGCAGCACCGAGGGAATGAAACGGATATATTACCAAAATAAGCTATTTATTAGTTCTCCCAAAACCTCCTTTTTTCCTTTATTTGAATTGTACTTTCGTGCGCGAAAAATCGACACATTTCGCCATGTACATGCCCCAGGTACAAAAAAAACAGGCCAATTACTGACCTGCTGTTATTCGGAATTACCTGGTGGTCATTACCGAGAAGTGCATCTCTTCGCTGACCACATACAGATAAGCGCAATCTACACAGCGGCTGAAGTCATCAAAGGCCTGCTGAATAATATAGAAGAGGGGTTCACCCTTTTTCAGGGACAACGCCTTGGCTACTTCTCCCGAAGCAGCAATGGCATAAAAGGTTCGCTTTACCCGTTTAATATGAATTGAGTATTCATTCTCCAGGAACTCATAAATTGATGCCCGGTCATCATACTTTTCCGCTATGCCTGGGAACAAATCTTCGGGTATATAGTCTATGGAACACATAACGGGCTTGTTCTCCCGCTTGCGCAAGCGCTTGACGGCATACAGGGTTGCCCCTGGAAAGATCTCATGCAACAGTCCTTCAGCAGCCTGGGACTGTTTATCCATGACGATTGTTTCAACAGTGATGCCGAGCCGTTCCAGCTCATCCAGGAAAGAGATAAAGTGGTCGGTGTCAATCTTAAACTCATTCCCTGGCTCACATACAAAGGTTCCGCTGCCATGGATACGCTTAATAATCCCCTGGTTGGACAACTCGCTTAACGCCTGCCGCACTGTACCCCGGGAGACCCCAAACTCGGCAGCCATTAGTTCCTCGCTGGGCAACTTGGTACCCACCGGGTATACGCCGCGCTCAATTCCTGAACGAATGGAAGCCTCTATTTGTTTATACACCGGAATGCCACTGGATTTGTCTATCAATTATATACCTCACAGTACTGACATGATAACTTGTATATACCACATATTAGCCTTCTGTTCAAGGTTAGCTGGAGCAGTGAATCTAAAGGGAGAGAGCATACAGTTTGTCATACAAGTAGGGGTAATGGGGAAGCTTCAGCAGCTCCTTGCTGAAGCTGTGGGCTGCGACTTCAGATAGGGTCAGGATGGTAGCCCGGCGATGGTAACCCAAAAAGCTGAAGGTCACCACCTGGGGCAACATCTCGTTTACCTTTACATTGTCCCTCTCCTCAATATAATGAAAGAACTCATGGGCGAGATGCATTTTATTAATGGCATCGTAACTCAGCCGCTGTCCTTCCGGGAAAAATTCCCGCAAGCTCCTGGCAATATCCTCGATGGACTGCTTGTATAGCCTAATCTTGGTCTCCTCATCACGTATGTGAATCTCCGCCCGCATGCGCACGCCAAAGTACTTGCCCTTGGTGGACATTTCTTCAATGGCGATGCCGTTATCTGCGCAAAGTTTATAAATATCCTTGCTGGGGCAAGCCCTTGCCATGTCGCTACCAATGGTGAGGGCGGTGTTGACATAGTGTTCAACCTGTTCCGGGGGTATTTTATAGTACAAGAGATCCCTGGTCAGCAGTTCATGGGCCAGGTCATAATCGCTCATTTCCAGGAACTTGCGTGCTTTTTCTCCCTTATCCATCTTGCCCTCCAATTATCTGTATATAATGGCGATGATGGTATCCGCCGGGCCCAGGTGCTCCGTCTCCAGGTTAAATAAGGACATCACCGCCTGCATAGTACCCAGCCCGCTGAGGTCCAACATCTTTTCGCCGTAACATACCTGCACTCCAGGCAAAATCGCGTTTGCCTCGGAATACTCCGTCCATTCGTCAATGGCCTTGGGCAGTTGAGCCGCGGCAGCATCCTTGGAAAATGAATGGACACTGACCCGCCTTTTCTTTAGGCGCACAACCCCTTCCCTGTCCATGACACAGCAGCAGTTCTCCTTTTTCTTGCCTAGCCCCAAGAATCCCTTGCCCAGGATGAAAGCTTCAAAGACCCGAAAGCGGGAGGTCTCGTGAGTGGCCCGGATGTCCTCCTCCGGAACACTGAGGGCATCTGCTGCGGTTTTCAGCATTTGCTGGGGGGAGGCTTCAATTTCTGTTAGGTCCTTGCTGCGCAACTCGGTAGAGCCGGTAGCAGTCGCCCGCAATATATTGCGCTGGCTGTCCACCTCGACAGAGACATCGACGGTTTCAGCCAAGGCTCCTGCCCTAACCATGGCATCAAGAATATCGTGGCGGATTTTGAGGACATCATCCTCAGTTGGGTTGACGATGGAGCGCTCTATTTGTTCCCGGACCATAGCCAGGGCCACCCCGATGGTAGAAATATAGGGGGCGTTTTTGGCTATCCTCCATTTAAACCCTTCCCTCTCAGCCAAGTAGGGAATTAACACGCCACCGCTGCCCCCTCCCCCTACAAGGGTGGTAAAGCCGCGGTCCATTTCATATTCGTCGACCAACTCATCGACGACCTGCATCAGCTTGTCGGCAGCCAAATCCAAGGCCCGCCTGGCTGCATCCTCAACGGTAATTCCCAGATAGTCGGCCAGCACCCTCCAGGCCTTCATGGCACTCTCCCTGCACCCCTGGGCGTAATCTCCATGGGGCACTGCCCCCAGCACGTTGGCTGCACCAGCCAGAGTGAGGGCAAAGGGATGGCCATCCTTGCCCTTCACTACTGCAAAATTATCCCTGTCCTCGGGGCAGGGGCGCACAAATTGCAGGGTCGGCTCCAAAATATCCCCGGGCTGGACAAAACACTCATAATCCAGGCCCGCGATATGGGAGCTCCTGGGCCCCACATCGGAAATGACCTTGTTGTCGACGCGAATCATACTGCCGCCGGCCACCCCTAAGGTGCGCACATCCAGGGAGGTGAGATAGGTCTTATGTCCGCCAACCTGGGCATTCTTGGTCATTACTCTCCCATCTTTAATGGCGGAAATGTCCACACTGGTCCCCCCCACCTCAAAAAAGAGGCCGTCGGAGATCTTTTCGTACATCAGAGCCCCCGCCACCCCGCCGGCCAGGCCGGAGAGCATGGTCAGGATTGGGCGCTTGCGCACCTCATCTATGCTCATTACGCCGCCATCGCAGCGCATTATCATCAGGGTTGAAGTGATACCGGCCTCGTGAATAGCCCCCTCGGTGAGATTAGCAGTCTCCATCATCTTGGGGATGAGGCTGCCATTGACCACCGCTGTCCGGGTACGTATTTTCAAACCATATAGCTGGGAGATTTCGTGGCCGCCGGTGGCATAAAGTCCCGCTTCCTGGGCAGCTTCAATTACCGCCAGCTCCTGTTGCGGATCTTCCACACTGTAAGCCCCGCTGGCGACAATGACTTCGCTGCCTAAAGATTTAAGCCCGGCTATTGCAGCAGCGATATTCTCTTTACCCAGGTCTTTGCCATGAATGAAGACATGATGCTGCTTGAGATACTTCCCCGCAGCCAGCTCGATATCGCCCACATTGGTGTCGTTGCGAGCCTTGACGGCATCCAGGCCGGAGCCAATGCCCACCACACCCACGGTAGCCACATCGCCCTCCAACAGAGCATTGGTGGCCTGGGTGGTGCCATGGGCAATAAAGCATACATCTTCAGGGGCAACAGAGTTCTCTTCCAGCAGCTGCTGCAAAATCCTGATGACTCCCACAGCTACCCCCTCTTTATGGGTGGTGGGAATCTTCTTCATTGCCTTGAGCTCATAGGTTGCGTTATCTATAAGGACGGCATCGGTAAAAGTACCGCCTACGTCGATGCCTATCCGCCATCCCTTAGCCATCTGTATCCTCCCCTATTACATGAAGTCCTTTGAAATTGACCTCATGGAGCAAGGCGCTCCATGAGGTCAAAGGCATGATTCACACTAGAAAAACATTATCGCCCCAATAATGGCTGTGATGATGCACGCGGGCCAGATAAAGACCACGTGTCTCTTCATTATATCGTTGACCTCGGTCTTTGTAAAATCAGCAACCCAGACGTTCTGGGAGTTGGTGGGGCAGGTGGAAACCTGGAGATAGGCGTCGGTGCGCAGGCCAAACATGGCGGCAACAGGGTTTACCCCCACAGCTGCCAGGATTCCAGCAAGGCCAGCGCCCATGCCATACATGTTCAATGGTCCACGGTAAAGGGCCAGAGGTGCCAACAGGCCAAAGAAAAAGACGAATACTACCGGTGACTGCGGCGCAATCTTCGTAATGACGGGCTCCAGCACACTCAGCACTTCAGGAGTGCGCACGGCGGTGAAGATAATACCTACGCCAATCAATACTGCCAGGGCTCCGGCCACATTCTGGATGCCCTCGATAAAGCACTTGGTTACCAACTGCAAAGGCCGCTTGGGTGTTGACAATATTATTGCAGCGATGATACCAATCATTAAGGCAGGGATGACGTCAAAATCGAAGGCGAGAACGATGGTTATAGGAATGATGGGTGCAATTAGAGCAATAGTGCGGACAGGCTTTTCTTCTGTAGCATCTGCCTTGGTGGGCATTGCCCAGGCCCTGCGCACAGTCTTTTCCTTGCGAATGTAGTAGATTATCATCAGGACTGCACTAATAGCCATGGGAACCAGGATGTACGGGGTGTACTTGCCAATGGTCCCAATTTCCAGCCCAAAGGTGTTTTGGTAAATCGCCCAGGTAGAGACGTTGAGGCCGCTGCCCAAGGCTTGGCCGCACAACATAACAGTTGCAGCCACCAGGGGAGAGATTCCTACCGACATCATAATTGGCAAGGCAATGGTGCCCACCATAATGGTGATGCCGACAAAGGTGGCGCCGGAGAAGATCAATGCCGCGGCTGCAAATAATGCCAAGGCGACGGGCAGAGGCTTGTCTCCGGCCAACTCGGCAGCCTTGCGAATTATTGACTTAGAAATCCCGGTGTTATTGAGGACAGCACCGAAGATTGCGCCGAAAATTGCCGCTGCCATAGTGGAAGCCATAGCATAGGAGCCCTTTTCCAGCACATTGGTCATAATAGTGGTCACAGATGCATCCTTGGACATAAAGGGCATGCCTGCGATGAGGCAGAACAGGACTGCTGCAATTGTCAGGGCAATGATAACAGAGATCTTTCTTGTCATCAGAAGTACGACCATACCAAGGAACACTACCAATATACCTATTGCCTGTAAACTTTCCATCTAGTTACCTCCTCTTGCTATTATAATAGGATTTAGGGACGCCGACCAAGTGTTAAGCAATAATCCCCCCTCTAGGACAATCTATTTATCAAGTACCCACTAACCAAAAGCTTAGAAATGTGGGAAGCTTAGAACCAAAATGGATATTGCAGATTACATTTGATAGTATCAAAGCAGGTGCCGAATTTGCACCGCTAATATATTCCAGACGGCCTAGACGAGGGCCCCGTTAGCACGTAAAATATCCCTCAGTTCCTCAGCATTCAATTGCCGGGGAAGCACTTTCTTGCTCACCGCCAAAGCAGCTGCAGTGCCCGCCGCCTCGCCTTGGGCAGTTACACAGCCCATGATGCGGGTGCTGCCGTTGGCTTCATGGGTGGCCGAGATTGTCCTCCCCGCCACTACTATTCCTTCCAGGCCCTTAGGCAGAAGGCTGCGGTAGGGTATATCATAGGAGCCGCCGCTCTTAATGAAGTAGAAGCGAGTCCGCCCCCCATGGGGATCGTGAATGTCAATGGGATAGGCGCCCTTGGCTACACCGTCAGGGAACTTTGCCCCGCCGACAACATCCTCCATGGTTATGATGTAGTCCCCCACTATATTGCGAGTCTCCCGGAACCCGATAGGGGAAGTAGTTAATAGGCGGGCATTCCGGAAGGCAGGGATCTTTTCCTTCATCAGCCTGAACAAGCGCATGACATTGCGCCGCTCTAATATTTCTGCCTTGGTGATCTCCTCAGCATCTACCCCCGACAGCCCGGCAACCCTGGTGGCGTTGAGAGATATCTCGCCATCCCGCAGGGATACTGCCGTGAAGGTGGTCTCCGGCTCACCTTCCCCCAGCACCATGTGGCCGGCCAAATGAACCACGCTGGTGGGAATCTGCTTGTTGTCGGCCTTAATGACGCGGGTATGCCATTCACCCCACCCTTTTACCGCCTTGCCTTCTTCCAGGTCGGCGACAAATTGTTCCAAATCCACATTGCCGATTCGGAACAAGATGGAGCAATTCTGCTTGTGGGGATTGTCGATGAAGCTGCCGCCCGCCAGCTGCACCAGGTCGGCATCGCCGGTGGAGTCGACAAACACGTCGGCCTCTATGATTTGCTTTCCGGATTTATTGACCACTTCAATTGCCACTACCCGGTTGCCTTCCATAATTACATCAGATATGAAAGTATGGTATAAGATCTTTGCCCCTGCCCCCAGGACCAATTCCTGGGCAACGTATTTATAATATTCCGGGTCAAAAGGCACCAAGGAAAAGCGATATCGCTCCGGAGTCTGGGGTGTATGCCAGTAAGCGCCGGTAGCGTAACCGTAGCAGCCATCCTCTTCCCCCATCTTTTCAATGAGCTCGCTGAAGATTCCACGATTGACAATCTCTCCATTGCAATCCATGGAACCCAGAAAGGGAATGCCGCTGACAGCGGTGCCGCCCAGATGTCCATACTGTTCCACTACCAGGGTCTTTGCGCCACCCCTGGCCGCAGCAATTGCTGCCGCTACCCCTGCGGTGCCGCCACCTGCAACAATCACATCGTATCTCACAGCCCCTACTCCCTTCATTAGATTAAATACATGTATTGACGTATATACGACTATTCGTCTATACTATAGTAAAAGATTATTCTCACCTTGTCAATCCCATACTATAATTAATTTCGGAGGGGAAAAAATGAAGACCGTACTTATTGCAGAGTTTAAGCAGGAGACCAATACCTTTATTGCCGGGCATACAACTGTAGAGGATTTCAAGGCTCGCAACCTGCTGGTTGGCGACGAAATCCTGCCCTATTTCCAGGGCAATAAGAATGAAATCGGGGCATTTATCTCTGTCCTCTCGCAAAGGGATGACGTTAAGATCATCCCTTCGGTGGCTGCCAATGCCCTGCCGGGGCCAACTGTCAAGCGGAATGTCTACGACTATGTCCAGGCCTTGCTTATTGAAGATATTCAGAAGGCTGATACCCTGGACGGAATTCTCATCTCCTTCCACGGGGCCATGGTGGTGGAAGGCATTGAGGACCCGGAAGGATCTCTTCTGGAAGATATCCGCTACATTGTCGGCGACACAATGCCCATCTGCATATCCATGGACTTCCATGCCAACATTACTGAAAAGATGGCTGAGTATGCCACCCTCATGTTTCCCTTCCGCCGTTATCCCCATATAGATATGTATGAAAGCGGAGTCCTCGCTGCCCGGGCAATGCTGGACATCCTCGACGGCAAAATTCAGCCGGTAATGCGCATAAAAAAACTCCCCATCCTCTGCCCCTTGATGACAACGGATGAAGAGCCCTTTACCAGCTTCCTCAAGGCTGCCACTGCCTTCGAGGAAGATGAAGACGTTATCTCGGCCTCGGTTTCCGCAGGCTTTCCCTACGCAGATATCGCCGAAGGCGGCATGTGCGTAATTGCCCAGACCAACGGCAATCCCGCCAAGGCTGAGCAGATTACCGAAACCCTGGCCAACATGGTGGAGGAAGCAAAGCACCAGCTGCAGCTGACCATCATTTCCCCTGCCGAAGCAGTGAAGACAGCAAAAGCACAAGAGGGAATAACCGTCCTCGCCGATGTGGTCGATAACCCCGGTGTCGGCAGTCCCGGCGACGCCACTGAAATCCTGCATGAGCTCATCCGGCAGAAAGCGAAAAACGCCATATACGCCACCATGTATGATCCCCAAGTGGCGGAACAGGCAGCCAAGGCTGGCCCCGGTGCCACCATCCAGGTCTCCCTGGGGGGGAAATCTGACCCCCGGGTAGGCCCGCCGGTAGTGGCCCAGGCCTATGTAAAAAGCGTCAGCGACGGTATCTTCCCCAACAAAGATGTAATGTCCCATGGCGTGGTCAACCACCTAGGGACCACTGCTGTGCTGGTAATCGACGGGGTAACTGTAATAGTAGCATCCAACCGCTACCAGCCCTGGGATCCCGAAGTCTTCCGCTCCAATGGCATCGAGCCCGCCGAGGCATCGATAATTGTCCTTAAGTCCTCCATCCACTACCGGGCAGCCTTCGGCAAGTTTGCCACCGACATGATTGCAGTCAATGCCCCCAATGTCTGGAACCTGGACCTCCAGGAACTGGGCATCAAGAACTGCCGCCGCCCGGTGTATCCGCTGGATAAGTAGTTAGAGAAATACAAAACAGCAGGCGACTAAGCGATGCCTGCTGTTTTATACTCTTGCGCACTTTATTGACAGCTGGATGGTCTGTTACCTATGTATTTGCCAGTGTCTGAGCGTTGTTTCTAATCGCTCCAATAGCTCATCATATGTAATTATGTCTATTACATTTCTATACTTGCGTTTGATTACTTCAAAATCCTGACGTTGGTCCGCTGAAAGCTCGTTTTCTCGCCCCATAATTATTATGGCTCTGGGGTTGATAATCTTTATCGTAAAGCCATCACCTAATTGTTCACGATAACGAGATGTCAGCTTTTTTTCTCCCACCTTCCCCCACCTGTTCAAGTAGTAAATATATTTCTCTATCTGCATAACGGTACCAGTCAACTCACGAAGTGGAAAGTTACGTGTGATATTGTCTGTAAAAGTGGATCTTTAATTTAAAGGGCCACCGCCCTCTGGTAAAATGTCTAAACAACCAATTACTGGAGGGATAGCGATGACCCGTATTAATTTTACCTTATCTGAAGACACTTTGCATCACCTAATTTCCGGAGACGATAAAGGAATTTCGCTGTTGCTAAGAGAAGTGCT
>JAAYHI010000055.1 GCA_012727415.1 Bacillota bacterium | reverse complement strand
TGTTCTCCACCAGGTAAGTAATATCGGGAATGACGATGTCAACTCCCAGCATGTCATCCTCAGGGAATTTTAAGCCCCCGTCAATGACGACAATTTCTTGCTCGTACTCAAAGGCAAACATATTTTTTCCGATTTCCCCAACACCGCCCAGGGAAACCAGGCTGACCTTTTCATTGTTTTTTGGAGCCCTGCTCCGGGTCTTCCTTCCTCTTTTGATTTCTGCCAACATTACACCTCCGCAACATAATTCCCGACCGCAGTTTATTATTAATAGTATATCTTATCTTCAGCCTGTAAACAAGGAGAAGGGCTAGCGCCCTTCTCTGGTGTAGTTTTTCATGATTGCCCGCAGCAAGTTGCAATTTTCTTCGGAAAGTCTGGCCAGGGGCAACCTGGGATTTCCCACCTGCCAGCCCTGGAGCTTCAAAGCTGCCTTAACAGGCACAGGATTGGTCTCGATAAACAATGCTGAAAATAAAGGAGTTAAATACTCATGAGTCCTGCGGGCGCCATCCCAATTGCCCTGGCTGGCTTGGGTGGTCAGCCAGCTCACTGCAGCGGGGGCAACATTGGCTGCTACACTGACTACCCCTTTAAAGCCGAGGAGCATCAAGGGCAATGTATCAATGTCATTGCCGCTGAAAAAAGCCACCTCTGGAAATTCGCTGACAAGTCTGCTGGCTTTGGGAAAATCCGCCCCTGATTCCTTGACGGCGGTTATCCCGGGACAATTACTCAACACTCGCTGGTAATCTTCCAGGGACAAATCGATGCCCGTTCGCGATGGCACGTTATAGAGCATAATCGGCTTGGTGCTGGCGGCGGCCGCCGCCTTGTAGTGCTCAACCATCCCCGCCTGATTAGGCTTGTTGTAGTAGGGTGTAATTATCATGTAGCCATCCACTGGCAATTTGTCTGCCTGGCGGATTAACTCCACCGTCTCCCGGGTACTGTTGCTGCCGACACCGGCAATTACCAGACCCTTACCCGCTACAGCATCCCCTACCGCGGCAAATAAGGCCAGCTTTTCCTCCCTGGTCAGGGTAGCGGCCTCGCCGGTGGTGCCGCAGAGGATAACGCCATCGCAGCCATTGTCGATAATATCCTTTGCCAGGGCAACGGCCGTGGCGGTGTCTACTGCCCCTACTGAATTCATAGGCGTCACCATCGCTGTCAAAGTCGTACCCCATTCCATGGCTTTCAACTGGTACTTCCCTCCCCAAAAAACACTTCATGCAAGCGGTTGACAGCTTCTTTCAGTTTTTCCTTAGGAACCAGCAGCGCAATCTGTGTATAGGAATCTGAGGTGTGGTATACCGGGATGTTCCCTTCCATGAGGGGTTTGTATATCCTGTTGATCAACTTTGATACCCCTCGGATCCCTGCGCCGATCAGGGAAATCTTGCTGCAGTCCTCCCGGCGCAATGCGGAAACCTTTCCTTCTTCCAATATCTTTCCCATAGCAGCGGCATCTTTGCTGGCAACCGTCAGGCTGTGACCCGTGTCCCCTAAGTTAACTAAATCCAGCTCGATACCGGCGGCGGCGATTTTGTCCAGCAAAGCCGCCATTTTTGTCGGCTCCAGGGAAAACCTGTACTGGGTGACTTCCGAAATATGGGTTATTGCCCGTATAACCCCCTCCCCCTTTCCGAGGCTGCTGCGGGGCCCAATTTCTGTTGGCGGAGTGTCGGAGTTTGCCAAAGAAGTTATCACTATGCGGACATCATCTGCCATCGCCCTTTCCACCGCCCGGGGATGAATAACTCTTGCCCCTTCGATAGCCATCTCCAAAATTTCCTGGTAGTGCAACTGATATATTGGCCTGGCGTTTTTGACAAGCTTGGGGTCAGCTGTCTTGATGGCCGGAACATCGGTATAAATTGTCGCCGAATCCAGCTTTAAGGCCGCCGCTACCGCTACTGCTGTGATATCGCTACCTCCCCGCCCCAGAGTGGTCAGTTCCCCGCTGGCCGTCACCCCCTGAAAACCGCAAATAACGGGAATAAGTCCTGCCTCCAGCACCTGGCGAATACGCTTAATTTCCACCGCCTTGATTTCACTGTTGCCGTGATTGTCATCGGTGATAATTCCCACCTGACTGCCGGTGAGAGCCATTGCCGGGCAGCCCAGTTCCTGAAGTTGGACTGCCAGCAGCGTCGCCGATACCAATTCGCCGCAGGCCATCAACATATCCAATTCCCTTGCTGCAGGAGAAGGCGATATAGCGTAGGCCAGGCCCAGGAAAGTGTCAGTGGCATAAGGGTCCCCGTCTCTGCCCATGGCCGAAACAATAACTACGGGACGCAAACCGTTGTTATATGCCTTGCAGATGTTCTCCCCGCAACAGCGAAGTTGACGGGGATCTTTTAAAGTTGTGCCTCCGTACTTGTGGACCACCACCTGGCTTTTCAATGCCTAAACCACCATTCTTCGGCAATTTCCAGGGCATTGAGGGCGGCTCCCTTGCGCAGGTTATCGGCCCCCAGCCAGAGGGAATAGGAGCGGGGACGGTGTTCCCTGTTTTCCCGCAGGCGGCCTACATATACTTTATCGCTGCCCCCCAGGGCCAAGGGTTGGGGCGGGGCAGCGGTAACTACAATGCCCTCGGCCTGGAGGACTTCTGAGATTTCGCGAAGATCGGCATCCTTACCGGTGATAAAAGTCACTGCCTGGCAATGTCCCCGCTTTACAGCGACTCGCGCTGCAGTTACCGCCACCGGTATTTCAGGCATATTCAGGATCTTCCGCGTCTCCCTGACAATTTTTATTTCCTCCTGGGAATGACCGGACTCATCTATGCTGCCAATAGCGCCAAGCACATTCAGCAAAAATTTTCCCTCTCTGAGGTCACTCGGATAGCTGGCTAATTCGTCTTCCAGCTGGTTCAAAGCCTCCTGGCCTGCCCCCGACACCGACTGATAAGTGCTCAAGATAAGCTCCTCTAAACCAAAATGCTTCTTAATGGGATAGATAGCCGCAACCAAGGGTGTGACGATACAATTTGGGTTGGCAATAATCCTCTCCCCCTTGCCCAGCAAGTCTCCATTGACTTCTGGCACTACCAGGGGGACATCCTTTTCCAGGCGATAGCGACTGCTGTTATCTATGGAAACCACATCATTAGCCAGGGCCACCGGCACCCATTTTTCGCTGACAGCGGGAGAAACGCAAAAAAAACACATGTCCAGCCCAGAGAAAAAACCAGGATTTACTTCTGTAATCCTTCTTTCTCCCAGGTGGGTTGCCATTGATTTCCCTTTAGATCTTGAGGTGGCGGACAATCTAAGTTCTGTAATCTCCAGTTTGCTGGTTGCCAGAAGAGTTACCAGCTCCCGGCCGACAATGCCCGTTGCTCCAACTATTCCAATCCGCACCCATCATCCCTACCTTATGAGGAGCGGCTGAATTTGTACGCCCTGGCATGCGCATTCAATGGTATCAGCCAAGAGGGACATTTTGCATACCAGCGAGCGCGGCTTCTCCTTGGGATTGTCTTGGCCAAAGGGGACAAAATATACATTCTTTTTGTCCAGCAATCTGCCAATATTCACCGCATTGCCTCCCAGGCCATCGTTAGTTGAGATGGCCAGCACCACAGGCTTTTCGTTCCTCAAGTGCGCCTTGACCACCATGGTGACAGCAGTATCAGTAATGGCGTTGGCCAGCTTGCCCAGGGTATTCCCGGTGCAGGGCGCGACCACAACAACATCCAGCTTATTGGTGGCTATTTCCTCTGCCTCTTTGATTGATGAGATAACTTGGTGCCCTGAGATATCTGCAAATGTTTTGCGCCATTACTCAGCTTCGCCAAAGCGAGTGCTGGTAGTCGCCGCTGCAGACGATAATATCGGAATTAAGGTGTTGCCCTTGGCACACAACTCTTTCATCGGCTCCACTATTGCGGCATAAGTGCAATGGGACCCTGTAACTGCAAAACCTATTCGCAAAGCCTTCATTTTCAGTCTCCCCCGATGCCATTTTCACTCAGTAATCTGGGCATTACTTTTGCCAAGATATTACCGGAAGTTTCGGGAGCTACCTTCCCTGGCAGCCCGGGAGCGAGAAGGGCCTTTATGCCCAGGCTCCTGGCAGCTGCGAAGTCTGTGCCCCCTCCGCTGGCTATATCTACCAGCAAGTAACATTTCCCGGCATGTGCCAGCACCTCTTCTGTAAGGACCGGCGCCGGAATGGTGTTAAAGATAAAAGCCATTGTCTCTACATGTTGACAAAGATCACTGATCCCACAGGTGCTAAACCCCATTTCCCCTGCCCTGGCCCGCTGGGAAGCTTTTCTGGCGGCAACCGTCACCTGGGCGCCAATGGCTCCCAGCATTCGCCCCAGGGTTATTCCGCAACGCCCAAAGCCCACCACCATTGCCTTGTTGCCGTGGATGGTAATGGGGGTTTCGTTGATTGCAAGGGCTATTGCACCTTCGGCAGTGGGAATGGAATTGAGCACAGCCAGTTCATCATCCTGGGCAATTTCTATCAGGCGCACCTTTGCCGCCAGTTCTTTTAACTCCTTAGTTGCCCAGCCAATGAATACCGGCGTATTTACAGGCAAGGCTGCAAAAAAATCCGCATTTATTACTGGCGGCCTGGCGTTGCCGGGGCAGTGGACGCTAAAATCCCCTTTAACGCCGGCCATTGGCAAGATGACTGCCTGCACACCCCTGACAGCTTCCCTGGGGCAAGAGAAATTTTTCGTTTCCTCGGGAGCTCTGGCGGCAAAGCCGCAAAGGTGGATGTCATAGCCTTGCCTGGCCAGCTCCCCGGCCAGAATGAATTCTCTGTCGTCGCCGCCGACAATGGCAATTCTTGCTTTTCCCATTAATCATGCCTCCTCTTGCCCTTTCTCTAATACAATATGCAAAAGACAGGGGCAGCGGTCCTGTTTTACCCGCTGCCCCTTTTGGGATTTATCGGTTTAATGCATCTCTATGTCCTGGCCGCCGGTGCGGTCCATAATTTTCATGGCTTCCATGGCCCGATCGGAGTCAGTCTTAATTACTGCCAGCACCTTGCCCGACTCCAGATGCTGCTCGTATCTTCTGCTGCTTTCCTCAGGGATGCCATAGTCTATGAGCCCGCCAGCCACCCCGCCCGTCAAGGCGCCAGTAAGTACTCCCGCCAGGGGTCCAGCTGCCACTATTGGGCCGAATCCGGGTATCAACAGAGCCCCCGCCCCCATGGCAAGGCCGGCCAAGCCGCCAATAGCACCGCCAGTCATGGTGCCATCAGCGAGATTTTGGTTTTGGAAGCTCATCTCTTCTCCCGATCCGCCTTGGTCATCCTTGGCAAGAATTGAAATCTCGTTGTTGTCAAACCCCTGCTCCCGCAGCTGTCTGACACTGCTCTCTGCTTCATCCCTTGAGTTATAATATGCGATTACGGTCTTTTCCATAGTCTTACCTCCCTTTAGTACTGACGTTATTATGCCGCAGAGGGTATATAAATTATTCCTTTTTCTCCGGGATAGAGACTATGATGGTGTCAACTCCCACGCGAATTATCGCCTGCCAAGGGATGACATACATGGGAGAGCTGGTGAAGATAGAAGATATCAAACCGGAACGCCCTGCCAAAATAACCTCCTTGATCTTCCCTGTCCCCGGATCGATGCTGAGGTCACAGTCGGAGAATTTGCCCAGACACTTGCCGTTGCCAAAGTTTATTACTTCCTTGGAGGCAAGATCAGAAAACCTTACTACTTCCATCTAATTTCCCGCCCACAGCATACTGTACTTAGTGGGCCAATAACTGGGATCCAAGAGCTGGGTGACGGTGGCAAACTCAAGTTTTTTTTCTCTCACTCCCTGGATAATGGCAGCCAGTGCCCCGGGGGTCTGTTCGGTGGGATGCATGAGGATGATGGCGCCATTATGCAAATTATCGACTATGCGGCGGACAATTGCATCTTCACCAGGAAGCTGCCAGTCAATGGTATCCAGGGACCAGAGAATTGTATGCATACCTAAATCAGCTGCCGCTGCATATATTTTTTCCACTTTTTCCCCGTACGGTGGACTGAACCAGCGCACTTGCCTGCCGGTCAGCTCTTCTATGGCCTTATTTGTCTTTTCTATTTCCTCTTTAATCTCCTCCGGGCTCAGCTCTTGCATATGCGGATCGGAATAGCCGTGATTGCCAAAATCCATTTCCAAATCAGCTATTTTTTTTACCAGCTGGGGGTTTTCTTCCGCCCAGCGACCCACTAAAAAGAAGCTGGCAGGGACTGCATTTTCCTTTAAAATAGTGAGCATTTCTTCCAAATATTCATTGCCCCAGGATACATTTATCACCAAAGCCACTTGGTTTCGCACAGGATTGCCCTGGTAGACAGGGTACAAGGCAAAGTCAGAGAGCTTCATCTCCGGCTCGATTTCCCGCCACACCGGGATAACTGCTCCCCCCTTCTTTGCCCCTTTTATCGCTGCTACACAGGCATCTACATCTATTTCAAAGCCATTTACTTCAGGAATTACGGCTTTATTGACCTCGTCATACCTGGCTGGTTCCGGCGGCTGGTTCAAACTTGCCGCCATTCGCTCCACCTGTTGGCGTAAATCGGGATCTTTGGGGTCCAGCTCCTGCCCCAAAAATAATACATGCTTCTGCTTGCGGGAAAAAACCTCTCCAGCCGCGAAATTCAAAGAAAAAACCACCAGCAGCAAAGCGAAACAAGCCGCCAGACAGAAGACCAATGTTTTTGCTTTTACCACCCAAAAAACTTTCATTGCTCCCCCTCCCATTTATCTTTACCCCCGCAATTATGGAAGTATGACAAAAATAAAAAAGCATCCTTTTCAGATGCTCTTTTTACCTCGGTCTTCTCCGGGGGTGATGTTCTTCAGGGGTGTTGTCTTCAGGCTCCGGGGGCAGTAAAGCCTTGTGGGATAATTTCACGCGCCCTTTTTCATCAATTCCGATAACCTTGACCTCAATGGTATCGCCAACTTTGACGACATCTTCTGTTTTGTTAACCCGTTTGCGATCCAGCTGGGAAATGTGGACCAGGCCGTCTTTGCCGGGCAGGAGTTCGACAAAGGCACCATAGCTCTCTACGCGAACGACTGTGCCCATGTAGACTTCTCCCACTTCCACTTCCCGCACAAGGTCCTCAATAATTTTCCTGGCCCTGGCAGATGCATCGCTGTCTGGTGAAGCAATGTAAATGGTGCCATCATCTTCAATGTCAATTTTAACGCCGGTTTCATCGATGATTTTATTAACCATCTTGCCGCCGGGACCGATGACTTCCCGGATTTTGTCTACAGGTATTTTTAGAACGACGATGCGCGGGGCATAGGGTGAAAGATCGGGACGGGGACGGGAAATTGCCTCCTCCATTTTGTCCAGGACGTAATTATAACCAGCCACTGCCTGGTCTAAAGCCTTGGTGAGGATTTCCCTGTTTAAGCCGTGAACCTTGATGTCCATCTGCAAAGCAGTAATGCCCTTGCGTGTTCCCGCTACTTTAAAGTCCATGTCACCGAGAAAGTCTTCCATACCCTGGATATCGGTTAGAATGGCATAGCGGTCTTCTTCTTTGATGAGCCCCATGGCAATTCCGCCGACAGCAGCCCGGACAGGAACCCCTGCATCCATCAAAGCCATGGATGCAGCGCAGACACTTCCCATGGAAGAGGACCCGTTAGACTCCAGGACTTCTGAAACCAGGCGGATGGTATAGGGGAATTCTTCCTCGGGCGGAACCATACCGACAAGGGCACGTTCAGCCAATGCGCCGTGCCCTATTTCCCTGCGCCCCGGCCCCCGAATAAAGCCAGGCTCGCCAACGGAATAGGGCGGAAAATTGTAGTGATGCATGAAGCGCTTAGATTCTTCCAAAGTCAAGCCATCGAGAATCTGCACATCGCTGGGAACGCCCAAAGTACACGCGCTAAGAACCTGCGTCTGTCCCCGGGTGAAAAGGGCTGAGCCGTGAATGCGGGGAAGCAGACCCACCTCACAGGTAATGGGCCGGATTTCATTATGTTTGCGGCCATCGGGGCGCTGATCGTGGTCGAGGATCCTCGACCTCACCATGTCGCGCAACAGGGTGTTAAAGGCTTCTTTGCCAAGGAGTGCAGTTTCAGGTGTCTCTTCAAACTTCGCCAGCCAACTGGCCATGATTTCGTCAATCCTGGCCTCCCGCTCCAGCTTGTCGACAATTGTCAGAGCCTCTTCAATACCGGCGGCGGCGAAGTCCCTGACCTCCTCAAGCATTTCTCCGGGCACGGGGGTAATATTGACCTCCATCTTTTCCCGGCCAATTTCCCTGACAATGCCCTCCTGGAAAGCAACTAAAGCTTTGATTTCTTCATGGGCCAGGAGCAAGGCGTCAATTATAACTTCCTGACTGACCTCATTGGCGCCTGATTCCACCATCATAATGGCGTCACTGGTTCCGGCAACAGTCAGGTGTAAATCGCTTTTATCCCGCTGTTCCATGTCGGGGTTAACTACCAACTGCCCATCTACATACCCTATCATCACAGCAGCCACAGGCCCTGCAAAGGGAATATCGGAGATGGAAAGGGCAATGGAAGCCCCGTTAATGCTGGCAATCTCCGGTGGATTATCCTGATCCATGGACATCACTGTGGAAACGATATGGACGGCATTGCGAAACCCTTTGGGAAACAAAGGGCGCAGCGGCCTGTCGGTAAGTCTTGCTGCCAGGATAGCTTTTTCAGTAGGGCGACCCTCCCGTTTGATAAAACCCCCGGGGATCTTGCCCACAGAGTACATGCGCTCTTCATAGTCAACTGTAAGCGGGAAAAAATCGATCCCTTCCCTTGGTTCCTTGGAGGCAGTGGCAGTAACCAACAGCACTGTGTCACCGTAGCGCACCAAGACTGAACCGTTGGCCTGCTTGGCAAACTTATCGACTTCGACGGTAAAATCTCTCCCGGACATGTTATAAGTGTATTCCATACAACTCCTCCTTTCGTACTTATTTAAATAAAAGCGGGAATCCCCGCTTTTACTTACGTAAATTGAGTTTTTCCAAAATGGACCGGTAGCGGTTAATGTCAACTTTCTTGAGATAATCAAGCAATCTGCGCCGGCGGCCGACCATTTTCATGAGCCCTCTCCGGGAATGGTGGTCATTCTTATGAATCTTAAGGTGCTCGGTCAGGTGGTTGATCCTGTTGGTCAACAAGGCAATCTGGACTTCCGCTGAACCGGTATCGGTGTCATGCACCTTAAACTGTCCAATAATTTCTTCCTTTTGTTCCCGTGTCATGGTCATGAAGTTCACCTCCTTTATTTTAGAAAACGCCACAAGCCCAGAAAACCGTCGGAGTAAGCGGTAATCAGAGCATATGGTTAAATCCTTAGTAATTTTAGCATATTGTCATTGGCAAGTAAAGTTTTAGCCAGCTTAACATCCTGGACCAGCTGGTTCTTAAGGCTGTCGGCATCGGGGAACTTGCGCTCAGGCCGCAGGCGTTTAACAAAGCTTACACACATAGTTGAGCCGTATACATCATTGTGAAAGTCCAAAAGATGGACTTCCAGGGATATCTGTCCCCCGGGGAAAGTGGGGTGCCGGCCCAAATTGGCTACGCCCCAGTAAGGGTTTCCCTGGACGCAGACCTGGACCAGGTACACGCCGAAAGCAGGCAGCGCAGCGGCAGTAAAGGGATAGATGTTGGCGGTGGGAAAGCCCAGGAATTTGCCGCGGCCTGCCCCCGGTGCAATTCTCCCCCTGACCATAAAGGGCCTGCCCATGTACTTGGCTGCCATCTCAATATTGCCTGCTGCCAGGAATTTGCGGATTGCAGAGCTGCTGATTACATCCTTGCCATACTTGACCGGGGGAATAATATCGCAGGCTATTCCCAAATCCGCGGTGAGCTCCTCTAATAAACTGGTATGCCCGGAGCCTTCGCGGCCGAAGGTGTAATCGTATCCGACAACGATATGGCGGCAACCCAGGGAAGCGGCCAGGATATCTTCTATAAATGATTGGGGGGATACAGAAGCAAAGACTTGGGTAAATTGCTGAACCAGGGCAATATCAATCCCGGCTTTTTTCAGCAGACTCATCTTTTGCCCCAAGGGAGTAATGAGGGGCAAGTCCGCGCCAAAGAAACGCCGGGGATGCGGGTGAAAGGTCATGACCAAAGCCGGCAAACCCATGGCGCGGGCTTGGCAGACAGTTTGTTTTACAATTTCCTGGTGTCCCAGGTGAAAGCCGTCGAAGTTGCCCAGGGCAACTACAGTTCCGACCCGGGGGACCTTTTTGTAATCCAGAAATATTTTCACTGCTCTTACTCCTGTACCAGGACCTTAACAGGCCGGATTAAATTATTGCTTGCGTAACCAATGCCCAACAAGAGATCGCCTGAAAACACGGCGACTTCCCCGGGCAAAGATAGGGCGGCAATGCTCCTCCCCTGCAGGAAGGCCTTGCGGTCCCAGTCCTCCACCTGGAATTTTGGCAGGTTCTCCACTGCCACCGCCATATCCAGCAGCCAGGGAGTAAAGTCCGCCTCCAAATCAGAGAAAGTTGCAGCCTGGCTGAGGTCGATATGGGAGATTCTGGTGCGCTGGAGGCTGGCAAGATGGGCAGGACAACCAAGGGCCTCCCCTATATCCCGGGCCAGACTGCGAATATATGTACCCTTGCTGCAGAGAACATCGACGGTCAGAATTGGATTGGCATCCGAAATGTCGCCGGGGAAAAGGTTTTCAAGACTGATAATCTGCACTTTGCGCAGGGGCATCTCCGGAGCTGCCCCCTGACGGAAAAGAGTATATGCCCTTTTGCCGCCAATCTTCAGGGCGGAAGCTGCAGGCGGCCTTTGCTGGATCCAACCCTGGAACCGGGATAAAACGGCGGCAATTTCCGACAGGCTGAAATGAAAGTTTGAAGCGGTTTCGATTACTTCGCCCTCGCTGTCGCCGGTGTCGGTAGCGGCGCCAAAGCGAATCTCTGCCCGGTATCCCTTTGCCCCTTCGAGAAAGTATTGGCACAGCCGGGTTGCCTTGCCCAGGGCCACCAACAACAAACCTGTGGCCATGGGATCCAGGGTGCCTGTATGCCCGGCCTTTTTAACACCGGTTATCTTTTTTACTTTGGAGACTGCTTGCTGCGAACTTAAACCCGCGGGTTTATTGAGCGGGAGGAAAGCATTAATGCTCACAGCCCTTCCTCCTGTTCCAGGTACTTAAGCAGCTTGCCCTTTGCCTCATCGAGGCTCATTTCCAGGGTGGCACCGGCGGCATTATTGTGGCCGCCACCGCCAAAAGCGGCGGCAACAGCAGCCACATTCCAGCCCTTGGAACGCAAACTGGCCTTAGTTCCCTCCTCAGTTTCTTTGAGAACTATTGATACCTCAACCCCGGCAAGACTGCGGGGATACTCATTCACCTTATCCAGTTCCCAGTCTCCAATATCATGCCGGCGCAGCAGCTCCCTGCCCAGCGGAAGCACAGCGACTTTACCTGCGCAATGAAGCTCAATCCTGCCCAGGGCTTCCGCCAGAAAGTCATAGTATCCCTGGGATTTGTTTTCATAAAGATGCCGGTATACCCAGTGGGGACGCGCCCCCCATTCAACCAGGGTTCCCGCCGCCAGCAGGGCCGAGGCAGTGGTATTGCTGTAACTAAAACCGCCGGTGTCGGTAACCAGGGCAGTATACAGGGCCTCAGCAGCGGCGGGAGAAAAGAATTGGGGACAGTCCCGGAAGAGGTTGTATGCCAGTTCGCCCACGGCGGCAGCACTGGGATCCACATAATTGAGATTACCAAAATAATCATTGTGCAGATGGTGGTCGATGTTGATTACCAGGGACGCTCCGTCCAGGGACTGGCCCGGGGGCAAGCGCTTGCTGTCGCCGCAATCCAAAACCAGGGCAATTTTTCCCCTGAGATCTGCCGGGGGCTGAAGGATGGTTACAGCTGTGGTCAGAAAATTGAAAACAGAAGGCAATTCCGGAAGCACGGGAATTGCCTCAACACCTGCAGCAGTAAGAATTCCGTGGACACCAATGGTCGAGCCAATGCTGTCTCCGTCGGGAGAAGGGTGAGAAAGGATGAGGACAGGAACTTCTGCGCCCAGCAGCACCTGGCGAATGTGGGAAAGGTCATTATTCTTCATCACCGCAGTTGTCCCTTTCTTTAATTTCCCGAAGCAACTCGTCGATGCGGGCGTGATGCTCCAGTGCCCGGTCTTGCGCGAACCGCAGTTCCGGCACATGGCGAATGCGAATCCGCGACCCCAGTTCGGTGCGCATAAAGCCGGCGGCATTGCGCAAAGTTTCCATAGTCTGCTTTTGCTGATTTTCATCGCCAAGGATGCTGACATGAACAGTGACATAATGCAGGTCCTTGCTGGTCTCCACTGCAGTAACAGTGGTAAATCCTACCCTGGGGTCTTTGAGCTTGGTGGCGATGATATCGCTGACCTCTTCTTTGATGGCCTCAGCCATCTTTTGCGCTCTGGTTCCACCCATCTATTTTTCCTCCACCATGGCATAAAATTCTATCTCATCGCCTTCCTTGATGTCATTGAAATTCTCCAGCATTATGCCGCACTCATATCCGGTGTTGACTTCTTTTACATCGTCTTTAAAGCGCTTGAGGGAGGCTATTTTGCCTTCATAGATGATGACCCCGTCTCGCAACAGACGGCCGAGAGCGCGGTTGGTAACTTTGCCGTCCAGGACATAGCATCCGGCAATGGTTCCCACCTTGGAATGACGGAAAGTGTTGCGCACTTCGACACGGCCGAGAATTTTTTCCTTGTACTCAGGTTCAAGCATGCCTTTGAGGGCCAGCTTGACATCGTCGATGAGATCGTAAATTACCCGGTAGAGCCGGATTTCAACATTCTCTTCCTCCGCCAGCCTTTGGGCCTGGGCATCGGGGCGAACATTAAAACCAATGATAACCGCCCCGGAAGCAGAGGCCAGGGTTACATCTGATTGGTTGATGCCGCCAACGCCGTCATGGATGATGTTTACCTTTATGTCCTCGACTTTGATTTTGCTCAGGGACTGCTTAATCGCCTCATTGGTGCCCTGAACATCGCTCTTTAACAGGAGGTTCAGCTCTTTAACCTGGGATTCCTCCATCTGCTTAAAAATGTCTTCCAGGGACACCCGGGTCTTCCTCATGCTGGTCTGACTCTGTTCCTGGCCAAAGCCCTCGGCCTCGCTGCGGGCCGTCTTATCATCAGCCACTGCCTGGAAAATTTCCCCGGCTGGGGGCACATCAGACAGGCCCAGGACTTCCACCGGCACAGCGGGACCGGCACTTTCCAGCCTGTTTCCCCTGTCATCAAACATCGCCCTGACTTTCCCAAAGGCGGCGCCGCATACAATTGGATCCCCAATAGTCAATGTTCCCTGCTGAATGAGGATGGTAGCCACCGGCCCCCGCCTCTTGTCGACTTTAGCTTCGATAACAGTGCCCTCTGCCAAGCGGTCAGGGGATGCCTTTAATTCCATCATTTCAGCACTGAGAAGAATCATTTCCAGCAGCGTGTCAATGCCAGTGCCTGCAGTAGCGGACACCTCGACAAAAATTGTGTCCCCTCCCCACTCTTCCGGCACAAGGCCGTGATTGGACAACTGCTGTTTTACCCTTTCCGGGTTGGCACCGGGCTTATCCATTTTATTGACAGCGACAATGATTGGCACATCTGCTGCCTTAGCATGGTTGAGAGCCTCAACGGTCTGGGGCATGACGCCTTCGTCCGCAGCCACCACTAAGATGGCGATATCGGTGATCTTTGTGCCCCGGGCCCGCATGGCGGTAAATGCCTCGTGGCCAGGAGTATCCAGAAACACGATTTTCCTGCCGTCGTGAACCACCTGATAGGCGCCGATGTGTTGAGTAATTCCCCCGGCCTCCCCGGCGGTAACATTGGCGTTGCGAATGTAATCCAGCAACGAGGTCTTGCCGTGGTCGACATGGCCCATTACAGTAACCACCGGGGGACGTTCCACCGCATCTGCCGCCATGGATGTCTTCATGGCTGCCAAACGCTCAGCCTTTAGCTCTTCGGCGGATTTTTCCACCTCCACGGGGATACCCAACTGTGCTGCCAGGATCTCCACCGTATCTGAGTCCAGCTGCTGATTGATGTGAGTCATCACGCCAAGGGACATAAGGGCCTTCATTATTTGGGTAACAGGCATATCAAACAGCTGTTCCAATTCAGCCACAGTGTGTCCGGCAGCCGAGATCAGCACAGGTTTTTTTTCGGCAGGCTCTTTGCGGGCTTTTGCCTCCCGGGGTTTATCAGCCTTTTGCCTGGCTGGGGCCTTAGCAGCCTGAGGCTTGGCCTTTTGGGCCTTATCCGGCTGCGGCTTGGCCTTTTTTGTCTTATCCGGCTGCGGCTTTGACAAGGCTTTGCGCACAGCTTCAACCTGTGCTGCATCCAGGTTGCTCATGTGGTTTTTGACATCAAACCCCATATCCAATGCAATCTTGATTATATTCTTGCTGTCTGACTCCAGCTCCCGCGCCAACTCATAAATTCTCATCTTCGTCATAGGCGCCCTCCTCCATTTCTTCAAGTAAAGCGATAATCCGTTTGGCTATTCCTTTATCTTTTATCATAACATAGCCCCGCTGACTTTTACCAATAGCCAGTCCTAATTCAACCTTGCTCAGGGGAACTGAGATAACCCTGTGGCCTTTTCCCCGGCAGGCAGAAATCAAATCCTCTCCCGTTGGAGTCCGAGCATCGGCAGCTACCAGCACGACGCCCTTGTGCTTTCCCCGGGCCACCTCCCGAAGAATCAAGTTGCTGCCGGAGACAATGAAGCCTCCCCTTTGCGCAATTCCCAACAGGTGCTTAACTCTCGATATCGCCAAAGAGATCATCCAGTTCTGCCAGCAAAGCAGCATCTGGCTTTGCATCAAGATGGCGGGCGAAGAGGTTTTCTTTGG
>JAAYHI010000054.1 GCA_012727415.1 Bacillota bacterium | reverse complement strand
GTGCGCCGGGCAGTACTGCGCCTGGTCAACGAGGGCTACCTCTTTCGCCAGCAGGGGAAGGGCACCTTTGTCTGCCGCAGGCGCCCCGAAGACGGAGTGGAACAGCTGGTTTCTTTTACCTCGGAAATGTTGTCCCGGGGGTACAAACCAGGGACCAGGTTGCTGATTAGCCGCCGGCAAAAACCCGACATCGATACCGCAACCCGCCTCAACTGCGATCCCTTCAAAGATGTCTATTATTTCAAGCGCCTGCGCACAGCCAATGAGCTGCTGGTGGCGGTGGAGGAATCCTGGCTGTGCATTGACACTATTGGCCACCTCGACCAGGATAAGCTGGAAGGCTCCTTTTATGACTACCTGGTCTATGACAAAAAAATAAAACCCGGACGCATCGTCCAGGAGATAAGCTCCGATGTCGCTGATGCCGATACTGCGCATCTGCTGGAAGTAGATATCGGGCATCCAATTCTCAAGCTTTCGAGACTGATGTACACCCTGGAAGGCAAGCCCTTTTTCTGGATGGTCTTCCGCTACCGGGGTGACATCTACTCCATAAAAACCAAACTCGATCTGTCCTGACAGTTATTCGGCCCGCAGTGCTTCTGCCGGGTCTTTTTTTGCCGCCATTTTCGCCGGTACCAGCCCCCCCAGCATGGTAAGGCCGGTGCTGATAATCACCAGCCCGCAGGCGTGGAGAGGATGAAGGACAGCGATATTCTTTAATTCCGTCAGCCTGTACAGAATGGCGTTGGCGGGAATGGTCAGCAGCTGGGCAATGGCGATGCCTATAATCCCGGCGCAACTGCCAATAATAAAGCTTTCGGCATTAAAGACCCGGGTGATGTCTTTTTTCCTGGCCCCCAGGGCCCGGAGGACACCGATTTCCCGGGTGCGCTCCAATACTGAAATGTAGATGATTATGCCGATCATAATCATGGACACCACCAGGGAAATGGCGGCAAAGGCCACAAGGACGATGGTAATTGCCGCCATGATGCTGCCGGAGAGACTGGTGATGATGCTTGCCAGGTCGGTATATAACACCCGTTCCTGCTGGCGGTGGGTTTCGTTCCAGCGATCGAGAAAGGCGATAATTTTTTCTTTGGCCTCAAAATTCACAGGGTACAGGGATATAGAGCTGGGGGTCTCCATCGCCCCCAGGGCCCGCAGCATATCTTCCTTGCTCCTCCCCCGAATTCCCATCATTTCCTCCATGGGGTTGGCAGGATTGTGACTAAAGGGCTCCCCGGTGAGGACATTGTAATCCACCTGCTGCTGCATGCGGACGATATTAGAATTGCGGGCATCGGCAATAAAGAACTCTGCCAGGCTGTCAGAATAGAGAAGGCCGGTGTCGAGGCCAGAGGTCTTTGCCTCTTCCTTTACCCGCAGGATGCCGGTAATGGTCAGGGGAACCGCCCTTTCGCAGGCCCAGAGGTTGCTGAGATCGGTGGCGGGGCCATTGACTTTAAAGTACGGTCCCTGCCGGACATAGTAGTCGTCATTGAGAATGAGCCTGAGCTCCCTGCCCACCACTGTGGCAAAGTCTATGCTCTCTTCCTCGTCAAAGCCCAGGGACTGCAATTCCGACTGTCCCAACTGGTTGTATTGGTCGATTACCAGCAGCAGGCCCGTCATGTCCTCGGGATAACTGCCCCACAATAAATCATAGTGTTTGCTTAGAAAAGCGGCGATGCCACCCCCCAGCTGTTGCGGCAGGGGGGTTAATTTTATCTCTTCCCCCAGGGCCCGCACCTTGCCTCCTGCCTGGACCAGCAGGTTGAAATGGGGGATGCGCTGATAGGCAATGCCGTCCAGCAGGGACTGGTCCATTTGCTGCAGGTAGGCAAGGTAATCCCGGGACAAGTTGTTGACGTGGACTGTAGCCTGGGGTTTTAGCGGCCGCGGAAAGATCAGGGGTTCCGTCTTGAATTTTTGGTCTTTTTCCCCCTGGCTCATCATGGGCAGGGTCCCCATGTCAACACAGCTTGTATTAATGGTGATGGGATAGTTGGAGAGGGTATTGGCTTCGAAATAATCCACCTTCATGTTAAAGCCGTTGGACAGGGCCAGCACCAGGCCAATACCGATAATGCCAATGCTGGCTGCCAGGGCTGTCAGGGCGGTGCGCCATTTTTTGGTCATGATATTTAACAAAGAGAGCTTCAGGGCGGTGAAAAAACTCATACTGGTCTTTCTCAACTTACAGTTCGACTGAATGTCTTCGGCGGCCAGGGGCCTGGAATCGCCCACCACTCTTCCGTCCTGAAAGCGGATGATGCGGTCGGCGTAAGCCTCCGCCAGCTCCCGGTTATGGGTAACCATGATAACCAGTTTGTCGGCGGCAATTTCTTTTATGAGGTCGAGAATCTGCCTGCTGGTCTCGCTGTCCAAAGCTCCAGTGGGCTCATCTGCCAGAATGACATCGGGGTCATTGGCCAGGGCCCTGGCAATGGCCACTCTCTGCATCTGGCCGCCGCTGAGCTGACTGGGCCGCTTGTGAACATGTTCTTTCAGACCCACCTTTTCCAGCACAGCCAAGGCCTTTTCCTGTTTCCGCTCCCGGGACACCCCGGACAAGGCCAGCCCCAGGGCAACATTGTCCACAATGTTGAGATGCCCTATGAGATTATAGCTTTGAAAGACAAAGCCCACGCTGTTGTTGCGGTATGCATCCCATTCCTTTTCGCTGAAATCTCTGGTAGACTGTCCGTTGATTATCAAGTCCCCGTGGTCATAATTGTCGAGACCGCCTACTACATTGAGGAAGGTGGTCTTGCCCGAACCGCTGTGCCCCAGGATTGCTACGAATTCGCTGCGGCGGAAGTTAAGGTCGATCTTGTCCAGGGCCCTCTGAATATGGCCGCCCGTGCGATATATCTTGGTGATGTCTTTAACCTGCAGCATCCCTGCCTCTTTCCTCCTTATCTAGCCGGCTTCTCTCTAGGGTACCACCGGGACCTGCCTTATATACAAAAACCCTGTCCCGGGGAGGGACAGGGCAGGCGTTAGAGTTGCCGCCTCTGTTCCGGAGGCAGATCCAGGGCCAAGGTGCCTCCGGGGTTGAGGATGTTGTTTGGGTCGAGGTGAGCCTTAATTGCCCGCAGCAAGTTGAGCTCGGTGGTGCCCAGGGAATGTTCATACCAGGGGGCCTGCATGCGGCCGATGCCATGGTGATGGCTGAGGGCGGCGCCGCTTTTGCAGATGTGATCGATAATCCCGGGCTGGTACTCCAGGTATTCCTCGCCATCCATTTTCGCCACAAAGATAAAATAGAGGTTGGTTCCCTGGGGGTAGAAGTGGGAGGAGTGGGACATGCAGATTGTCTTGGGCCTGGATTTACAATAGGCCCGGACATTGGCCCATACATCCTCAAGACGATCCCATGGCACTGCGCATTCCAGAGTATCGATGATGATTCCGTAATCCTGCAAATCCTCCCGCAGGTAGGGATCCAGGAAGCGCCCATGCTCCCAGCGCTTGGTGACATAGGCTGTGGTGGACATGGCCCCGTGTTTCTTGGCAATTTTCCGGATTTTCCTTTGCACCAGGCGGGTGAAATCCTTGTCGCCATCGACAGTGCCCAGGAGCAGGCAGCGCTCCATGGGTTTATAGCCCTTTGCCCTGAGGAGCTTGTCGATAACCGTGCCCTCGACGCCGTAAAGGCGCATGCCCACCTCAGTTTCCTCGGGATCGGAAAGGCGGAAAACCGAAGGCATGCCAAATTCGCCCTGGGAGATTTCCCGCACTGCATCCAGGCCGCTGGCATAATCTCTGAAGATATAGCTAAAGCGGCGGGTATTTTCCGGGC
>JAAYHI010000053.1 GCA_012727415.1 Bacillota bacterium | reverse complement strand
TTTACGGGGGCCTCATCCCAGATGGCCTGAAGGGCAGGGCTGCCGACTTTGGCCAGCCGCCCTCCCAGGAGGGGTTCCATGATGACGACTGCCAGCCCTTTGGCAGCAGCATAGCGCAGGCCTTCCCGGCCGGCCTGGTAATCTTCATTCATATAATTTTATTGAATTTGACAGAAGTCCCAGTCGTAGGCGTCGACGATTTCCTTGAAGGCCGGGAGCTCATCGTGGAAGGAAAAGCCCATGTACCTGATTTTCCCTGCAGACTTTGCCCGGCTGATGAAGTCAAAGATATCTTGTTCGCGGCATTGCTGCCACCTTTTGCCGTTGAGGGCATGCAGCAGGTAGAAGTCAATGTAGTCGGTGCGTAGTTTTTCCAGCTGGCGGTCCAGGTAGTGGTCGTATTGCTCCCTGTTTTCAATTAGGTACAGGGGTGATTTCGTGGCCAGGAATACCTTCTGGCGGTAACCGCCACTGAGGGCCTTGCCCACGAGAAGCTCGCTGTTTTCCCGGTGGTAGGGCCAGGCAGTATCCAAATAGTTGACGCCATTGTCGATGGCATAGTGGAGCATTTTTATTGCTTCGGCCTCATCAATTTCGCCGGGATCACCCAGGGTGGGCAGGCGCATACAGCCAAACCCCAGGGCGGATACCATAATGTCATGTCTGCCGAATTTTCTGTACTGCATAATATCTACCTCCCATTGGATTCCCTATAATATATTTCGCCATGCTAAGGATTTTTCCCTGTATATCATTGCAAAAATGCTTTAAAAATATCGGTAAGGCTGTCCGGCAGTGATGTGTACAGCTCTCCCAGCACTCTGTTGCGGGGGGAGGGGTGGATTTCGGGGATTAGCCACAGGCCCTCCTGGACTTCAAGCGGCTGCTTGCTGCTGCGAATTTTTTCAACAGTGCTGGTGAGCTTGTCCCCAATAGAAAGATTAAAAGTTTCGGCCGCAACTTTCAGGGCCTTGGCCCCCAAAGTCAAGATGAGGCGGGGCTTGAGGATTTCAATCTGGCGGCGAAAGATGCGGCGGCACTGCAGCAGAGTATCTGTTGCAGGAGAGGTAATGGAACGGCCATTTGCCCCCAGGGGGACACACATAATGCCGTTGGTAAAGTAGAGGCGGGAGGCTGCAGTGGTCAGGGCAACCCCGGTGTCCTGACAGTAAGTTTTTAAGGCGCCGTAGAGGACTTTTGCCGACTGCTCTTGCTGCCAGCCCGTCGTCGTGCCGTGGTAATTGGTGAGCCCCAGGTCGAGGACGGCATTGTATTCGCCGGTAAAGGCAATCCCTCCGTAGCCGCAGCCGTCGAGGCCGGGGGCCTCGCCCACCACCGCTATCTGTACCTGTGCCTTGGAGGCTATGTAGTCCAGCTGAAACCTGCGCCGGTTGGCGGCGAGAGACTGGTTTGGCGGGTCATGCTTTGGGTTGCGATGGAGATAGGGATTCATCAGCCTTTGCTTGCAGCGGCTGCAGGTGAATATTTCATCCTGATAGAGCTTTGCCAATTCTTCGTACATGTAATCTCTCCCTTTCCCCAATTCTAGCAGAGTTATTCCCAGGGGGAAAGAGCGGGAGGAATGCCGGCGGGTCTTGCCGAAAAGAGATGGAGAATACTGCGGTGGAGGGAAAAAATGATGCAAACATTGAGGAAAATTCGCTGCTTTCTGCTGGACATGGACGGGACGATTTACCTGGGGAATTCCCTGCTGCCGGGGGCAAGGGAATTTATATCGCTGCTTGCTGACCGGGGGCTGGAGTATATTTTTCTCACTAATAATTCCTCCCGGGACAAAGGGGCATATGTGGAAAAGCTGGCCGCCATGGGCATCAAAGCCCGCAGCGACCAGGTCCTTACCTCGGGAGAGGCCACAGCCATTTATCTGCAGGGCATAAAGCCCGGGGCAAAGGTCTTCCTCCTGGGCACCCCTTCCCTGGCCCGGGAATTTGCTGCCCATGGCCTGCAGCTGGTGACGCGGGAGCAAAGCCCCGATTATGTGGTTGTTGGCTTTGACACCACCCTGGACTACCAGAAGCTTTGGGATG
This sequence comes from Bacillota bacterium, assembly GCA_012727415.1. Taxonomy (GTDB): domain Bacteria; phylum Bacillota; class Proteinivoracia; order UBA4975; family UBA4975; genus UBA4975. The sequence goes on along the minus strand of JAAYHI010000053.1, from coordinate 4,119 downwards.
TCTGTGATCTCATTCGGGAGGGGACTGAATATTTGGCCACCCATCCAGATATAAACTGCCCCCTGGAGGGGGGCAGGTACATGCCTGATGCCGGCTCAATCATTGCCTTTATTGAGGCCTCTACTGGCCGCAGGCCCAAGGTCATCGGCAAGCCCCATCGGGAGATTGTCGAGGCTGCCTTCACCCGGACCAGGGCTCGCCCATGGGAAATCGCCATTGTAGGGGACAGGCTGTATACAGATATCGCCATGGGAATTGACGCCGGTTTGAAGACAGTGTTAGTCCTCAGCGGCGAAAGCAGGGAGGAGGACCTGGCGGACACCCCGTTTCCGCCGGATTACGTCTTTAAATCTGTGGCGGAGTTGGCAGCGGCCCTGGGTGGAAATTGAGGAGAGATTTATTGCATTTTAATGTCAGGGGTATTTCAAAAACGTGACAAATCCTGCAGGAAAAAGACAGCTAATGAAGAACTAAATAGGTATACTCTATACAAGAGGAGGCTACCTGCATTGAAGAAGAGAGTTGTCCTGTTGGCTGTCCTAATGTTGTGTCTTCTTACCATCAGTGCATGTGCAGGAGAAAAAGAAGTGCTGAAAGTCGGCACCGAGGCAACCTTCCCCCCCTTTGAATCGCAGGACGAGGATGGCAACTATATTGGCTTTGACATGGATGTCATTGCCTTTATTGCCGAAGACAACGGCTGGGAGTATGAGATAGTTAACATAGCTTTTGACACTCTAATTGACAAGTTGGAAAAAGGCGATCTCGATATCGTCATTGCCGCCATGACCATTGATGACGAACGCGTGCAAAGAGTTGATTTTAGCAACCCCTACTACGATGCTTCGCAAATCATCATCGTCAGGGAAGAAGAAGCCCGGGAATTTGGCCTGGACGACATTGCTGCTATGGACCTGAAGATAGCGGTGCAAATGGGCACAACCGGCGCTGAGGAAGCCCAGGGTATTCTGGGGGATGACAAGATACATAACCTCTATGAATTCAAACGGGCAAATGAAGTTTTTACCGAGTTGCTCAGCGGCAGGGTTGATCTGGCAATAATTGATCAGCCTGTTGCCCAAAAGTATATTGCCGAGATGGGCGGCATGAAAATCCACGGTGCCCCTTTTACCGAGGAGAAATTTGGTATTGCAGTGCAAAAGGGGAATAAAGACATGGTGGACAAAATCAATGCTTCCCTGGAAAAGCTGGTTTCCAGCGGTGAGTACCAGGCGCTGTATGAAAAATGGTTTGATGAATAAGTAAAGGAAGCCGGGGAACCGGCTTTAACATTATTATAAGTTCATGTCAAAAGTATTACGGAAAAAGAAGGACATTCGCTGTCAATGAAGAATACATAATTAACACAACTTGCCAATGGATCATAACAAAGCCCTTTCTGCACCGGATCCATTGACCGGTTGATTATTTCATCAAGACAATAGGAGGTTAAGGACAATGAAAAGAAGTGTCGTGTTGCTGACTGTGTTGCTTTTGTGTGTCGCTGCCTTCTCTGGCTGCATCAAGTCAGGTGACAACAAGGTCTTAAAAGTTGGAACCGAAGCTACTTTCCCGCCTTTTGAGACCACCGACGAAAACGAAAACATCGTTGGTTTTGACGTCGACCTCATTACTGCCATTGCCGAAGACAATGGTTGGGAAATCGAAATGGTGCACCTGCCCTTTGACAGTCTGATCGAATCCCTGCAGACTGACAAATTGGATATCGTCATTGCAGCTATGACCATTGATGAGGAACGGTCTGAGAAAGTTCTCTTTAGCACTCCTTACTTTGATGCTTCTCAGGTTATGGTTATCAGGGAAGATGAAGAGCGCGAATTTGGTCTTGACGACATTGTCGAGCAAAACCTTCTCGTTGCGGTGCAGATGGGTACAACTGGTTCCTATGAAGGCGAAGCCATCTTTGGCTCCGAGGACCACCCCAACCTCAGGCAGTACAAGCGGGTCAACGAAGCCTTCATGGACCTCAAGAACGGCCGGGTAGACCTGGTTATTATCGACGAACCTGTAGCCAAGAACTATATCGCACATCTTGGCGGCATGAAAATCTTAGGTGAGCCCTTTACCAATGAGCAATATGGCATTGCGGTAAAGAAGACCAATACCGACATGATGGAGAAGATCAACGCTTCCCTGGCAAAAATCAAGGACAGCGGCAAGTACGACGAGATCTTTGAAAAATGGTTCGGCGAGTAAGATGATAAATGGTACTAGTTAACTTCGCACTAGATTTTAATAAATTATTGGCCCAAGCAAAGGAACTGCTAGATGTTATAGCTGCTAAGATTCAAAACATCATTAACTTTTCCTTAATCTACTCCTCCTTTCCCAAGTTGCTGGATGGAGCAAAAGTATCCCTGTTAATAAGCCTGTGTTCCGTCATTCTCGGCGTCTCTCTGGGCATTATTGTAGCTACCGGGCGCTTGTCCAAGTTTTGGCCCACTAAAGCCATATCCAGTGCCTACGTTGCTTTCATAAGAGGCACCCCCATGATTGTGCAAATTTTTATCATTCATTACGGATTGGCGGAATTCGGTGTCACCCTGCCTGCCTTTGCGTCGGGAATTATTGCTCTTAGCCTTAACTCTGGCGCGTACATGGGGGAGGTTTTCCGGGGCGGCATTCAATCAATCGACCCGGGACAAACTCAGGCCGGCCTGTCACTTGGCCTGACGCCATTTCAGGTCTTCCGCTATATCGTCTTCCCCCAGGCCTTCAGGCGGGTCATCCCTTCCATGGGGAATGAGATGGTCACATTGACCAAGGACTCATCCCTTGTCAACTTTATTGCCATTGCTGAGCTGACATACAGGGCTACCCTGATTGCTTCCCGGACCTACGAGTACTTTACGATGTACATCGGCATTGCCATTGTGTACTTTGCCATTACCTTTGCCCTGTCTCAGTTACTGGCATTGTTGGAAAGGAGGATGGGACCCTATGATTCAGATAGTAAACCTGGAAAAGGCCTTCGGAGATAACCACGTTCTCAGGGGGGTCTCTGCCTCAGTGGATAAAGGAGAGGTTGTTGTTCTTATCGGCGCCAGCGGCTCCGGCAAGAGCACCTTGCTCCGGTGCGTGAACCTACTTGAGGTGCCAGATGCTGGAGAGATTTGGATTGATGGCGTGGAGGTTACTGCCAAGGGTGTGGTTAAGCACGAAGTGCGCCGGGAGACCGGCATGGTCTTTCAGCAGTTTAACCTCTTCCCCCATAAACGGGTAATTGACAATATTACCCTCGCTCCCAAAAAGGTGCGGGGCATGTCCGCCGAGGCCGCCGAAGAACTGGCCATGGAATTGCTGAGAAAGGTCGATCTCGCTGACAAGGCCCGTTCCTGGCCCCACCAGCTGTCCGGGGGTCAGCAGCAGAGAGTGGCGATTGCCCGGGCCCTGGCCATGCAACCCAAGGTTATGCTCTTTGACGAAGTCACTTCTGCTTTGGACCCGGGAATGACCGGCGAAGTCCTCAATGTTATGAAGGAACTGGCTGCCGACGGCATGACCATGATTGTCGTCACCCACGAAATGGCTTTTGCCCGGGAAGCCGGGGATAAGATTATCTTTATGCATGACGGGGTCATTGTCGAGGAGGGACCGCCCTCGCAATTGCTGGTCAACCCGCAGCACGAGGCAACCAAAGAATTCTTAAGTAAAGTTCTTTAATCTGCAGTGGGGCAAAAGGATTCCTTTTGTCTCAATTTTTTTCCCCTGGAGGACAAAAAATGATAGTATAGAGGTAACGGCGTCAGCAAAGGGGGAATTCGTCTTGCAAGAACCGTTCAAATGCTATATTTGCAACAAAGATATTCAGTCACGTAAAGATTTGGTGGTAACCAACCGGGCCTTTTCCCGCTTCCTTACCTTCCACGAAGATTGCTACAAGAAGGCTTTGCGGGCCGGCAATCTCCTTGGCCGCCCCGCCAATTCCCGGACCGCCGACATTGGCCTGGTGATCATCTGGCTTGCCGCTCTGGCCTTTTTTATCTATACCCGCAAACTGGTGTTGCTGCTGGTGCTGCTGGGCAGTCCCATTTACAGGTTTATCGTCTGGTATCGCTTTGAGCGGCCCTTTAAAGCCTAAAAAAAATCCTGCATTGC
>JAAYHI010000052.1 GCA_012727415.1 Bacillota bacterium | reverse complement strand
CTACTGTGACATTGAGGCTCCCCTGGATCCGGAATATGCCCCCGCCACCTCAAGGGAGGAGGCAAAAGCAATTATCCTCAAGGGTCTGAGCATCCTGGGCGAGGAGTATACAGACATTATCGCGGAAGGGCTGAACAACCGCTGGCTGGATTTAGCCGACAATGTGGGCAAATCTACCGGGGCCTTTTGTGCAACAGTGCCCAAAGTCCATCCCTATATCCTCGCCACCTGGACCGATAACATGCGCACTGCTCTCACCCTGGCCCATGAGCTGGGGCATGCCGCCCATGGAGTGCTGACGGAAAGGTATCAAAGTTTGTTTAACAGCGAACCCTCAATGTATTTTGTCGAGGCGCCGTCAACTATCAACGAGCTCCTGGTGGCAGCGCACATCAAGTCAGAACGCAACGCCCCCCGGATGCTCTGCTGGCTGAATATGCAATTATTGCAAACCTATCATCATAATTTTGTCCGCCACTTGATTGAAGGGGAACTGCAAAGGCGCGCTTATGCCCTGGCAGAGCAGGGTGAGACTATAACCGCCGCCGTCCTCAATGAGACCCAGGGTGCCATCCTGGAAGAGTTCTGGGGCGAGGAAGTGAAGATTGACGATGGTGCAAGGCTCACCTGGATGCGCCAGCCTCACTACTATATGGGGCTGTACCCGTACAGCTATTCAGCCGGCCTCACGGTGGCAACGGCGGTAGCCAAAGCCATCAGGGAAGAAGGCCAGCCCGCTGTCGATCGGTGGCTGAAGGTCCTTAAAGCAGGCGGCTCTATGCCGCCAACTGACCTGGCAAAGATGGCCGGGGTTGACATGACGAAGCCGGAAGCCATCCGCCATGCCGTGGACTATGTCGGCGAGTTGGTGGCTCAGGTAGAAGGTTACTTTAACAAATAAGGTATAGAATTAGGCAGTCTGTGGGGACTGCCTTTACTCTTCTCTAAATTTGCTCAGCTTGTATTGCAGGGATTGGCGGGTGATACCCAGCAGCCTTGCTGCCCGAGTGATATTCCCTGCGGTTTGGGCCATTGCCCGTTTAATCATTCCGCGCTCTACCAGGTCAACAGCTTCAGGGAGGGTGCAATTGTCCAGTTCCGTCAGGTTCCTGTCCATCGGGTGCTGGGGAACCATGTTTGGCGGCAGGTGATGGACGTCGATGTAGTATTCATCTTCGCCGATGATATTCATGGCCCCTTCAATGACATGTTCCAGCTCCCGGACATTCCCCGGCCACAAATGGGCATAAAAGACTTCCATGCACTCGGGAGTGACCCCCTGAATGGCCATGTCAAATTTGCGGTTATATTTGTCGACAAAGTGCCTGCAGAGCAGGGGAATATCCTCCCGGCGCTGGCTCAGGGGAGGCAGGTTGATGATTACCACTGCCAAGCGATAATATAAATCCTGGCGAATGCTGCCCTGGCTGACCGCTACCTTTGGCTGGGTGTTGGTTGTAGCGATGATGCGGACGTCAACTTTGATCTCCTTAAGTCCCCCCACGCGGCGCACCTTATGTTCCTGCAATACTCGCAGCAGCTTGGCCTGAAGATCTATATCCATGGAGTTTATTTCATCCAGCAGCAAAGTCCCCCCGTCAGCCTGTTCGATGAGGCCGGGGCGGTCGATGGCGCCGGTAAAACTGCCTTTTACAGTGCCAAAGAGAATCCCCTCCAGCAAAGTACCCGGCAGAGCGGCGCAGTTTTGCGCAATAAAGGGCTTATTGCGCCGTCCACTCAGCTGATGAATGCTTTGGGCAACCAATTCCTTGCCGGTGCCGGTTTCACCATAGATCAGCACCGGTGAGCTGGTTCTCGCCGCCCGGCGGGCAATTTCCAGAGGCTGACGCAGGGCAGGGCTGTTCCCGACGATGTCCTTGAAATTATACAGCGTGGCCTGCTCTTCCATGCCTTTGTTGCGCTTATACAGGCGCTGCTGCAAGTCTACAACTTTCAGCGCCAAATCCTCCAGGCGGGTTACGTCCTTGGCCACTTCCAGCACGCCAATGAATTCCTCCCCATTCCACAAAGGAATGGTGCTGTTTAAAGTGGTGATGCGCTGGCCCTTGTTATTATAATAGGTCTGCACCTGGTCATAGACTGGCTCCCGGGTGCGCAAGGCACGGAGGATGGTGCTTGTCTCAGGAGTGAGGGAAGGAAAGAGGGCGAGAACATCGGAGTTGATTACCTGATTGTAGTCCATCCCTTCCATCTTGGCCATGGTGGGGTTGTAAAATACTGTCTGGCCATGCTTGTTAACGACATGAATACCTTCGTCAATAGAGTTGAGAATGGTGGCGGCACCAGAATATGCACCCTGGCTGTCGCTAAGCAGCAAGAAGCTGTGACCTTGCCAGGTTTCAGCAACAATGCTGATGCTGCGCCCATTTATTTCTGTTTCCCAGGGGTTTTCCCGGCGCCAACCCAAGAGCTCCGCCGGCAGGGGCTTGCCTGGAACAACTGCTTTTTCTCCGATTACTTCCTTCAGGTTATTGGCGACATAACAGACTATATCATTGTCGTCCAAAATAATCAGCGCCGGCAAACCGGAAGCGAGTCTGGCTAAATTCATCATCATCCCCTCCCAGCTTATTTTAGCACATCAGGTGCAAAATTTCCTGCACAGGGCAAAAAATATAGAGCCCTAGGGCTCTATCTCTTTTCGTTGCCGCACATACCTCTCGATTCCCAACCAGACCGCGGCGGCAATCCTGCGCTGATAATCGGGGCGCTGGAGCAGTTCCCTGTCGCTGGCATTGGAGAGAAAGCCGGCTTCCACCAGGCAGCCTGTGATATTGCTTTCCCGCAGCAGGAAATGGTCGAGGGTGCTGGCAAAGCGCGAGGTAGCAGTGAATTCCCGGAAATAATG
>JAAYHI010000051.1 GCA_012727415.1 Bacillota bacterium | reverse complement strand
TGGGGTGCCATACTTGCTGGAACTGTACGCAACAATCCTTTCGCTTATGTCTTTCCCGCAATCTGCACATTTGGCGGAAGGCTTGTCCTTTTTAGGTGCAGAAGGTTTTGGAGGAGTGGACCTTGCTTCTGGCAATGCCCACGTTGGAAGCTGTGGGGTTTCCGCAAGGTATTTGCCGCCGAATACTGCCGAAAGCCGCTTCTGATTCCTAATATCTTCTACGAACAATTCCTCCACATCCACCACCGTCGCCTCCCTGGGCACGAATTCGAAGTACTCGCTTTCGTGCTTGTCCAAAGGGATGAATTCGGCAAACTCCCCAATTAGGATATCCTGGTCCAGGGCAAGGATTTGGTTCTTGACCAGGTACGAGAAGACGGTGTTTTCGCTGAAGACCCCCACCATGGCGTCCCCCTCCAGGACAGGAACATGGGTGTAGGAGTTCTTGCCCATGGTCTGCATGACATAAAGGGCATTGGCATCCGTGGTGGTTGTAAAGATGTCCTCCCTCTGCACCGCCAGTACCTCTAGTGCCAGGGGCGGATGCAGGACAGCCTCCTTAATATCCTCGTACAGCTTAAGGATCTCGGGATGGGGCTCGGCAATGGGCTCTATTTTTCTGCTATGGGGATTATGGACAATGGCATTCCGCAGCTCAGCCATGTCACAGAGGAAATTGCAGTAGCGTTTAAATAGCTTATTGGTCTCTGCCATCTCCCGGATCAGGGAGGGATGGGATACCTAGGTCTCCTTCCCTAATTCCACCCGCATAAACTTGTCCAGCTCGTTATAGATGGTCAAGAAGGCCTCGGCATTGGAGCGGCTCTGATTCATATCGCAATCCTCCATACCAATTATCGTCTGAGCTAGTCTTCTACAGGGAGAAAGAGATTTCCTCCTCAGAAAGGGAAAGGCCCCCCATCACAAAATTACTTAGCCCGCACCATTCTATCAAGCCTGGATTTGTTATCGTAGGCAAGCATATATTCCTCATATTCTTCTTCAGAGAAGGACTCTCCCAGCACTTGTCTTGCTTCGGCACAAGATAAGCCCTTTCGCTCAGAAAATACTGCACAGGGATACTTGCTGCATTCACTGCAATTATCAACCTTATTCTCCAACACACAAGCTCGAACGGGGCAATTATTGTCTATGCGCCTGGCATCTTTTTTTGTGCTCCTGCAGCCATCGCAATAGATAGCTCCGGCGGGAATATCCAGCCCATAATACTTCCCCCATAGGGCAGAAAGGCGCTCTCGTTCATCATGCTTCTTGATATTCCTGGCATATGCTTTGCAATGATCACAGATATACCCGCACATGGTAATCCTTCTGTTGGGTTTCTTCTTGATAACAAGCATCCTGGTAATATCCGGGACCAGTCGGGAATCCCGGAGGCTTATGTACATCCATTTGCCGTCATGATAAGTCTTGGCGGCATCATAAATCTGCTGCAATTGTGGAGAGAATTCTCTTCGCTCAGCTTCAAACTTTTCCCTCTCATCCTTGCCAAAAATAATCAACACCACTAATTCTTCCTTTTTTACGTATAGGGTGCATAAGGTCTTCCCGCTTTTGCGGAATTTGCATTCATAGGCGCCGTACTTTCCACCGTCATCCCAAGTAACATCCATATTGTAATGGTCCAGGATAAAATGGCGGACACCTTCCCAAGCACCAAATACCTCAGCGCCCAGTATAGTCCGGATCTCCTCCTGGGTTGGTTTTACTGCCAACATATCTATTTCGCCTCCACTCTTTTAACTAAAAGGTCTTTGCATTCTTGAAACGAATAAACCAGGAACATCCCTTCCCCGGGGTAGTGTTGTATTCTGCAAAATCTCACGATAGGACACAGGCGTGAATGTGCTAGGTGGTAATCCTTCTATAACAAACCCAATTCTCCTTCCTCCCGTTTACGGTAATTTTGCTTGCCCGTTTGACCTCTTGGGTAAGCACATACATCAATCATTGGTTGAAAAACAGACGGCGCCCTGAGTCACCCTTTGTCTAAAGAAATGCAAATCAATAAAAACCAGAGTTCCATATGCGCAAACAAATCATTAACCAAAACCCAACCGTCCACAGCATCAGTTAAATCCGCTCCCACTTTTGGACACTGCAACTGTGTGCCCAAGACAAGGCCTATCCATACCCAGTCAAGGTTCTTCATCTCAGATAGTGTTCCTGGCAGCTCGCCTAAGCTCCCTAGCTTGGCCAAAGGGGGAGGCAACCCACATCTAACCGCTCCCGTATCTTTTCAAGTCTCCCATCTTCAACCCGGAAAACTAATTCATCCGATTTAGGTGCCAAGGGATCAAATTCTCCCCTCACTATATCGGAGCTTAAGGTTAAGAATAGAGGCATTCCAACCTTATTGGCTGCTTCCAAAACTTTACCTGTTTCAATGTCGCGGATAAACTGATGCCACTGCCAACCAGCGTCCATCACCAGATTTGGGCTGTACATTCCCAAGGTTGACGCACCAAGACCCTTCTCAACATATAGCCCACACGAAATCATGTCCCCAATGGGAGCAAAAACATACTTACCATAGCGATAAGCAGGCCATTCCGTTCCCGGGACAATCCACCACGTTGTGTGGTCAGAATCAAAACGATTCCAGGGACGCAAGGTAAGCTTTCTTCTCTTGTCCTCCAACAAGCCCACTACAGAACTGGCGGCAACCCGGGGGCTGGCGAAACGGGTGATATTCACTCTCTTCCCCTCCCATCAAAGAATAGATGGACATACGCTCATCGGGTCAGGTGTTTTCACCCCCGCCTGTAAGGCTCAGATACCCTCGTTCTCTTCGACAATGGATTCGATGATCTTCTTTAACTTCAAGCAGATATCTTGGGCAGTTTCAAAAATATTGTCTGCACTTTCGTCAGAACTCTCGGGGACTAGGCCGGGATAATAATACCCAATAATATTGCTTCCAAACATATTTGCTGAGCGCCGCTCAATTTCTTGCCTAAGCGCCTTGGCCTGCCCATGCGTCGAGTAGTGTGTGATATTGTCTGTAAAAGTGAATCCTTAATTAAAGGGCCATCGCCCTCTGGTAAAATGGAAGCGTCAGAAACAACCAATTACTGGAGGGATTGCGATGACCCATGGCTGGCTGCTGAAGGTAGTCTCTCAGCATGATGAGGATGCAGTTGTCTCTTACCTTCTGAAACATAAGGAAAATATGCCCCGGCTTGCATTTAGATACGCTACCGAGAAGATGCCGAAGGAGCGACGGGACTTCCTGCTGGATATCTCCTGAACCAGATGAGTGGTCCGTGGTGAAGTTGATTAAAGTACACCAAAAAGCTGGTTTTGGGACCTGCTTTTTTTGTGCTTATTGAGTTAATCCGGGGGGGACAAGAAAAGGGGGACCGGTGATTGGTCCCCCTTTTAGCGTTGGATGGATATAAGCAGTATGTCCTCTGAGTAGAAGTCTACGTGGGTCAAATTGTATGGTGGCATGGCACTTGGTTCAGTTACGAACAAGTAAAAGCCGGATTTAAGAGGAGAGTTGACACTAAACTGCTGTTCTGAGTTGTCAAAGGTTAATTTGGCACTGTCGGCATCATGGTTAGAGGTATATCCCCAATAGACTTGGTACTCCGGAGTCATGCAGTTGCCGCCAACGCCGTATGCGCCTGTAGTCCCTACTCCTCCTCCGCAGGGAATAATCTTCCAGCCAATAAGACGACGTTTTATCTCTTCACAGAACACTGATGTGCAGTTAAAGCCATCTGTTTGGGTATAAGTGACAAATGTCCGGTTGCCTGCATTAAACACAGCCACCTCATCTGCCACGAATTTTTGTTTTAAGACAATCTCTACGAAGAGATTACTGTTGAGGAAGATAAGCAGGGAAACAACTATTACAAGTCCTGTTAAAAGAGCTATCCATTTTTTTCGCACATGGTACCCTCCCTAAGACTATCATAACCTGCCTTCAGTGAGAAATATTTCCTTCCAGTTAGTAAATCTGTCATAGAAGTAAACGCGCCAGGAAGATGAGCCATCGCCCTCAGGGGAGTAATAGTGGCAGGATTTTGAATGAAATACAGTCACTGATGAGAGAAATGTATTGTATATCTTCACAGCGCAACCGATTTCTAATCCGCTTTCAGCGTTGAAGGTTGCCAAATCCCCTTTTTGAAATACACTCCATCGCCCATGCTTATTGTTTTTCACCTCCTGATAAGGTTTTTCCATGTTGCTTACATAATTGTAGAACAACCGATGGGTTCCACCATCATAGCTGCGGGCGGTGACCTGTTCGTAATAAACGGGGACGCCAACCGGGCGGGGGATCATCCAGTACTCATGGAAAAAGGAGAAATTTGAGCCGGCACAAAAACCTGCCGAACTGCCTATGCGATTACCGGATTTGCCCCATTTCGAAGCATTTGTACGTTTGTTGGTTATGCTGACAAATCCGCCACCGGAAGCCCATTTGCCAGAAATGTTGGTTCCAACTTCAATTTTTTGCTTCCTGCCGGTTTCGTAATAATATTCCACGCCAACTCTGCCACTGCGAAGGTTATACACCTCATCTATCCAGACACAGTAAGAACCTATCCATTCTTCAGCATACTTTCTTGGCACGTAAATGTCAACAAAATCTGGCACAAAATAGCTGTTTTTTACTTTTAAGTGCTCTGCAGTAATTTTGCTCAGTTGCAGGCAGATCTCTTTGGTACTGCTGGCAGTAATCTTTTCAATCTCCTGTCCGACTTCTGCCAGGTCTTTATTCCTGTACAGGGAATAATCTTTTTCATTGACATAGAACATGGGGAAATTATAAACGCCAAAGGCATCGGATGTTGTTATGAACGCTATATAGTTTATATCTGTAATTCCAGTATATTCAATTTGCTGTTGAACTGCTCTTTCCCTTCCCTGGGTGAGGATTTCTGCTCTTTCCTGCGTTAAATCCAAAATCTTGGTCTCATGCAAGTTAAACTGACTGACGACTCTGCCACTGTCCTTTTCCAATACCGTTACTTGGGCAGCCGTGACGGGTTTTCCTTCAGGACTCAAGATTTTTAATTCCAGCTGATAGGCCAAGGGCTCGGAGGGGATGCCATCGCATTCGGAAGCGACAGCACTTGCAGGCACTGTCAACACGATCAAGACACTCAATAGCAACAGAATGAAGTTTCTTGTCAATGTAACAGCCTCCTTTAATATTTTGGCCATTAACCAACAGCCTGTTAAATTATATGAGAAAACAGACTTGTATTACCACCATGCATTGGGCAGCAAAAAAAAGACCCGCACTCTGGGGGGGTGGCGGGTAAGGTCTTACTCTTTAAGGGTGAAGAGTAAGGGTGTAAATATATATATCTATTTATGAGGGAGGTTAGTCCCAATGGGGGGGCTATCATGGGCTGATAAAACAGATAAAATTTCAGGCAGACTTGACTCTGCCCAGCAGGGTGAAAAATCCCGAAACTTAATTTGGGGGGCTGAGATTCTTCAAACATGTGTTGGGAACAGGGGGACAGGAACCCTGGAGATGTCTGATTTGTCGTCCTTGTGTCCGGGGGGGACTGCTTCCGTTTCATTTCCCGACCCGGTATTGTCCCTGTAAATACCTTTGACTAAGACGAAAATTCCTGGGTTACTGTGCGTCTTCACTGTGGTGCTCTACTTTATCCACGGGATCCTGGGTATATCCTCTTCGCCGTCAGGAGTAATGGGGAAGCTGAAAATTCTCGGTATGTCCTCTTCCCCGTCGGGAGTGATGAGGAAACCGAAGATCCTGGGAATGTCCTCTTCTCCATCAGGAGCGATGGGGAAACTGAAGATCCTGGGAATGTCCTCTTCTCCATCAGGAGTGATCGGGAAACTGAAAATCCTGGGTATATCCTCCTCTCCATCAATAGTGATGGGGAATCCGAAGATCCGGGGAATATCCTCTTCTCCGTCAGGATTGACTGGGAAACTGAAGATCCGGGGGATGTCCTCTTCCCCATCAGGTGTGACGGGGACACAGAAGATCCGGGGGATATCCTCTTCCCCTGCCAGAGCAACTGGCGCCATTAGTGCTGTCAGAGCAAAAACAAGCAGCAACATCACAGCGAGTCTCTTCTTCACCGCGCACATCCTCCTTACTTGAATTAATTCACACATATTATACAATGATAATGAGCGAGCGAACCCAGATGATAATCTGGATTTTTGGGGGGGACTTGATGTTTGTCAGTTATAATCTAGAAAATTTCGGCAAAGAACTGAAGAAAATACGGACAAATTTAGGTTACAATCAAGCGGATGTTCAAAAGTTAGTTGGGGTCAGCATCGACACTATACGGAAAATTGAAAGCGGCCGGGTAGTTCCCAGGTACGACACCCTGGAGCTTCTTTCCGTTGCCTATAAGCGGGATCTTCTCGAACTCCTGAAGAGCTGCAGGTCAAACAAATTCTTAATGGAATTTCACGAAGATCTGGACTATATCATTACCGTCTATGATAAAGACGCTGCGGCTGAGCTGAAAAAAAGACTGTTGGACAACTTCTCCAGTGAAGATCAGATGTCGATAATTAACCCCCTGGAGCTGGAGCAGTTTATTTGCTTCGTAGATGCAGTTGAAGCTTATTACTCAGATTTTGCTTCCGACAGGGAAAACACCAAGGCGGCCCTGATTGATGCGTTGCGCCTTACTATTCCGGACTTTAAGATAGTGAGGTACAAGCAGTATACTTATGGCTATATTGAATTCAGGATTCTCCTGTTTATAAGCCTATTCATCGCTAAGGAGGGAAGTTATAAGCTCAGCAACAAAATACTGTACTACATTCTCAACACAATTTCCGACAGCAGCTACACTACAAAGTACATTGATTTCCTGATCATCAACATATACTTTAATCTCGCATACAATTACCACATGCTGGATGAGCATACTAAAGTGATTGAAACTGCCGATAAAGGTATTGCATTTTGCATTGAGCACAGGACCTGCCATGCCTTGTTTTCCCTCTACTACCGGAAGGGTATTGCGCAATTTAACCTGAGGGACAAGGGATATCTCGAGTCGATTACAATGGCTTTTTATATTTTAAAGGCGATGGGCATGCAGAAGCTATTAGAGCAATATCAGAAGATTACCGAAGATAAATATGGAATCTGGGTGAACATGTAGCCGGCAACGCCGGCTTTTTTTGGCGGATAAACTTGTACCAGGGGAGCAAAATTTTGGGCTAATAACCAAAAAAGAAGGATTAAGTGAAGTCTTTGTTGAATGCTAGCTTTTGGAAAGTATTCAAAAGGGGGCTTCGTCGTTATGTTGGCGGATTTTCTTCCCCTGCTTGCGGAAGCAGGAGTGGCCTTGCTGAAAGTGATGGTTTTTTCTATCCCTGAAGCCCTTGCAATTGGGGCATTGGCATATTCCCTGACTGGAGAGAAGTTTGTGTGGTGGAAACTTCTCATACCTTCATTAATAACGGGCGTTGTGATGGGGGTGCTGGCGTTTTTATCTGAGGACAAAATGTTGCCCTTTTTTCTCCATGTCCTGCTGTATGTAGTTATCTTATCGGAATTTTTCAGTGTATGCAGGCTGGCTGTTTTTTGGCGGGTGCTGACAGCAGTTGCCTTTGCCACGTCGATTTACCTGCTTCTGGAGTTCTTAAATATGGGTGTGCGATATTTATGCCATGTGGATCTTTATAAGTCTCAGGCAACCTTCTCTGCCAAATTCTTTAGCTTCCTTCCCCAGTTTATTGCCGCTGGGTTGCTGGCTTTTGTGTTTAACAAGGGGAAAATAAACTTATTTGTTACAAAGGGTAAGGAAGTGTAGATATGGGTCGGGATTATTACAAGACCGGTATTATTTTGTTTGGGGTTCAGTTGCTCTTGATGTCGATTCTGGTATATGGCACCATAATCAGCCAGATAGCATCATTTCGCCCGTACCCCCTTCCGCTACTGCTGGTCCTGGGGTTCGCGGTTCTCATATTGTGCATTGTCTCGATATTTGTAATCCGCCATCTTTACATACAGAGCCTGCGCGCCCGCCAGCAAGAGGTAGAATTGTTGCGGCTGAAACATATTGAGGAGCAAAATCGTCTCCATCGCCAATACCGCCATGACTTGTATAATCACCTGACGGTTATCTCAGGGTTGGCTCAATTGGGCAGGCTGGACAAGCTGATGGAGTACCTGGAATCCTTTCTGGACGTTATGAATCAGACAATAATAAATGTCTCCAGCGGCCTTAAAGAATTGGACGTGCTGCTGTATACGAAGATAGTCGCTGCCAGAAACAAGGCCATTGAGATCAGCGTTCAGTGCCGAGAGCCCTTGGTCTGCGACCAGAATCATGTGGTGCAGATAATTTCAGTGCTGGCCAATGCCCTGGACAACGCCATTGAGGCTGCCGCCAACGCCGATGGGGAGAAGAGAGTGGGCATGGTAATATCCGGGGACAGTCAAAATTATATTTTCGAGGTCACTAATACTTTTAACCCGGAAACAAACTTTGCCCGGGGGTTAAATGTAGAAGGATTTACAACTAAGGGCAAGGGCAAAGGAGGCCAGGGAATTTCAATTATCCGCCGGGGAGTGGAGCGATTACGCGGTACCGTAAACTACAACCTCAGTGATGGTTTCTGCCAATTGTGCATTGAAAGCCCAAGATCTGTCCTGGAGGGGAAGGCATGATTGATTTAGAAGGAATAGCTGCAAAGCTGGCCAATTCACTGTATGGGGACAGCGATATGGACGAGATCGAAAAGGCAAAAATCGAATACGGTTTCAGCCTGACCATTGGTTTGGCCCTGACAATAGTTCTTGCACTGGTGCCGGCAGCAATACTGGGCACTTTTTTTAGCACCTTGATGCTGATGATGGCAGCCCTGGTAACTAGGTTGTTTTCCGGAGGGGGCCATTGCACAAGTTACAGCCGCTGCCTTTTCCTTTCCCTGCTGATCTTCATACCTTCGGGAATCCTTGCCAAGTACCTGCTGGCAAAGGGCTCGCACTTGTTATTGGCTATTCTCTGTGGTTTTCTGATGCTGACCACTTTGGTCGTACATTTTGCCAAGGGGACGAAAGCAGCCCTGCCAACGGCAACAATCTACCTTGTTGCCCTGGCTGCGGGCTGCCTGTTGCGGAGAAGCTTGCTGCCGCAATTATTGCTGCCAGCAGGCATGGGGGTATTCGTCCAGACAATTATGGTGATGCGCCCGGGTGAAAGGGTTGTGGAAAAAGCAGATATCCTGCTGAAGCGAGTTATAAAATGACGCTTTTTGTCGAAAGTCATCGACAGTAAATGACAACATCTGCCATAAGGGAAATGCTATATTGCAGTAAAGTCCTAAAAGGAGGTGTTGTCATGAAAAAGCTGACAAGGATCCTCGCTACTGTAATGTTGGCAGTTGGGACCATCGGATTAATTAAACCTATGTGCATTGCCTATTTTTACAGTCCGAAAAAGCCGGCGGCTTTAAGGTAAAGACTAATATTTTCTAAGCCCAGTATAAAGAGGCCTGGTAACAGGCCTCCTTTTTATTGAGTTAGCCTTGAGCCTGCTTCTTTTTGCGGCGGTAAAACAGGATCAGGCCGACAATAATGGCTATGGGAAGGGCAAAGGGCAGCAATGCTGCAAGGGCAATGACGAGGTAGCTAAGGATGTCCAGGAAAATCGTCGCACTGGTGACGATTGCTTTCAGGGCCCGGCGCAGGGTTTCCCTGATCCCCACTGGCTTGAGGTCAGGCACTTCGGTTACCCCGGGGTCCTCAGTGAGGTAGACGGTTACAGTGGCCATCTCTACCATTTGGCTGAGGTAACGCAACTTTCCTTCTATTACCTCGATATCTTCCCGAACTCGGGCAAGTTCCTTTTCTACAAATAGCAGTTCTTCTACGGTTTCAGCCTTGCCTAACATTTCCAGCAGACGTTCTTCGTGGACGAGGCGATTTGCCAGCCGCGCCTCCAGGTCGATATATTCTTCAGTGACATCAGTGGTGTCGGTTTTTTCAGTGCTGAACTCGCCAAGGGAGCGGGCGTAGGCGAGAAACTCCAGGTACTTGGTCTGGGGGATGCGGTAAGTAATGGACGCAGTGGGGTATTCTTTGTTGTGGTTGCGGTTAGATTCAGAGATATAGCCCCCCAGGCTTGTTGCTTTGGCATCCAGGTCCTGGACAGCCTTGTCCACATTTGTAACAGTAACTGACAAGTAGGCCGAGTAAATGACTTTGCGTTCAGTGTCTGGTTCTTCCGCAGTGTATTCCCCTGGAGTTGTTCCGCCGAACTCATCATCATTTGCTTTATTAGTTGGGCTGCTGCAGGCAGTGGCTGCCAGGGAAAGGACGAGGAAGAAAATCAGATACAATGCCAAATGTTTCCTGGACATATACAACCCTCCTCTTTCAATACTGCAGTATTCGTGAGCAAAAGACTATTTCCCTGCTTTATAGATATGTTTCGCAGGGTAAATTACACACTTTTTCCGGCAAAAATTTCCGGGGAAATATCCGGGATTTTAGCGAAATAGATTTACCCCCCTTGCCTTTTTCGACAGGTTGCGATATGACATAGGGAGAATGCAATTTACCAGGGGTGGTGGTTTTGTGAGGGAATTTTTGCGGCGTAAAGGCGTTGACCTATCTCCCAGGACATATTTTATTACGGCATTAAGTTATATGGCCCTTGGTCTTTTTTCTTCACTGATTATCGGGTTGATAATTAAGACTGCAGGGGAGCAGCTCAGCATTCCCTTTTTAATGAAAATGGGTGAACTGGCCCAGGCTATGGTAGGGCCGGCAATAGGCGTAGCAGTGGCCTATGGACTGCAGGCCCCAAGATTTGTTGTCTTTGCCTCCTTGGTTACCGGGGCGGCAGGATACCAGTTCGGCGGCGCAGTGGGCAGCTACCTCGCCGCTTTGTTGGGAGCAGAGTTTGGCAAGCTCATCGCCGGCGAGACTAAACTGGAGATTATCCTTACTCCTTTTGTCACTATTTTCAGCGGCTACCTGGTGGCGTATTTTGTGGGACCGCCAATCAACGCGGGGATAGAAGCCCTGGGACGCTTGATTATGTGGGCAACTGAGCTCAAGCCATTTCTTATGGGAATTGTCGTCAGCACGTTAATGGGGCTGGCTTTGACGGCACCAATTTCCAGCGCCGCAATTTCTATAATGCTGGGGTTGGAGGGCATTGCCGCCGGGGCTGCCACGATTGGCTGCTGTGCTCAGATGATAGGCTTTGCCGTGGCCAGCTACCGGGAAAACGGCATTTCCGGCCTCATTTCTCAAGGCTTGGGCACCTCCATGCTTCAGGTTGGCAACATTATAAAGAATCCATTGATATTGTTGCCTCCCACCATTGCGGGTATTATCCTCGCTCCTTTTGCCTCAGTGGTTTTCCTCATGGAGAACAATCGCTACGGCGGGGGGATGGGCACCTCCGGCCTGGTTGGACAGCTTATGACCTTTGAAGCAATGGGCTTCTCCTGGCCGGTGCTGTGGAAAGTCCTGCTCCTCCACTTTATCGCCCCGGCGATAATCAGCTTCGTTATTTCGGAAGTAATGCGCAAGCTCGGCTGGATAAAGCCTGGAGATATGAAACTGGAGTAGTAAAAAAAACAAGGATTGTCGCCGGACAATCCTTGTTTTTCTTTAGTCTCGGGGAAGTTTCCGTATCAGCAGCAAGAGTTCTGCCAGCAGGTAAAAGAAAATGAGAATGAACACCCCGCTGACTGCTGCCGAGATAATGGCCACCAGCCCGGTGATGAAAGGAGGACCCTCAATAAGGCCAGCAGGTAAGGGAAGTCCCTCGAGGCTAAGCCCGCCGCTGAACCATAAGAGAATGCCAGATGCAATTCCCATGGCGATGGAGGACAGGGCCAGGAGCTCGCCGCCGCAGCGGAGAAGGATTGAGCTGAGATAAATGACGGGGTAATTGTGTTCACTGCATATTTGCACGGTGCGGGCCCGGAACAAGAGGATTTTTACTGCCAGGAATATGGCGAGGATCATTATTACCAAAGCCAAAGTAACTCCCAGGCCATGGGACAAGTTGTAAGGAATGATGTCAATGATTGCGGCGATGCCCCCGAGAAATGCCAGGAGGCCCAAAAAGATTATGGCCACAGCCAAGATCCGCAGGATAAGGACAGTAATCTTTCGCAAAAGGGGTCCTTTTGACAGGGATTCCAGGGTGGGTTCAATCTGATTAATGATGTTCAAGATACTCCCTCCAGATATTTGTTGTAGCTCCTTATAATATTATTCGCTGCCCAAGCTCAGAACCTGTAGGTATTGGCGCAGTTTCCCAGGCAGGGGGATTTCTCCTTAAATGCGATAATGGCTTCAGCATCCCAACTGCAAGATTCATCGGAGCTGGAAGCCTATATTCCTTGTTTGGAAGCAGCAGAACCGTCCCCGCGCTTCCTTTCCTTGACAGGATTGTTACAGGGGGGTAAAATTTAAGCAGAATGTCCGGACAACCGGATGTATGGAGGCGGGGATATGGCCAAGAAACTGAAGTCAGTAATTAAGGAGCTTAGAAAGTTTGGTTTAACTGGCGTCTGCCCCCGGGAGTGGCGTTCCTCAATAGTCCTGGAAGGGGAAGTGGACAGCTGGCAGGAGTATATTGCCGCCGGCTATGCTGCTGCCGGCAAGGGCTATAAGGGGGTGGTCAATGACCTCCGGGTTCCGGGTCTGGAACCCCTGAAAGAGTACTTGCCTCCTGGCCGGGGCGGGGCTTTGGCGGGGAAGAGCTATGATGTGGTGATCATCGGCGGCGGTGTCATCGGCTGCGCAGTGGCCCGGGAACTGACTCGCTGGGATCTGCGGGTGGCGCTTCTGGAAAAGGAAGACGACGTGGCCAAGCAGACTTCCAGCCGCAACAATGGCATGATTCATCCTGGACTTGCAGCACCCACAGGCAGCAAAAAGCACTCATATAATATTAGAGGTAATCGCATGTATACCCAGGTTTCTCAGGAACTGGGCTTTGAATTTCATCGCTGCGGGTCAGTGGTCATGCTTGAGAAAAGCTTCTACCGCCTTGCCCTTCCCTATGTCCGCCGCAAGGCGCTGAAAAAAGGGGTAGACGGCCTGGAAATCCTTTCCCGGCAGGAGGTGAGCCGCCGGGAGCCCAATGCCACCGACAGGCAACGGGGAGGGATTTTCCTGCCTTCCACGGGGGTGGTGGCGCCGTACATGGTTACGGTGGCCTATGCCGAGAATGCCGTGGAAAACGGCGCCGAGGTGCATTTGAATACTGCAGTCCTGGGCTTTGAAATGGAAGGAGATCGCATAGTCGGGGTGAGGACTAACCAGGGTGTGCTTCGGGCCAGGGTGGTGATAAACGCCGCCGGAGTATGGGCCGATAATATTGCCGGCTATGCCAATGACCGCTTTTTCAGCATTCACGGGCGCAAGGGCACCATTGCCATTGTGGATAAGGCCCTGGGGTCAACGCAATCAGCTGTGCTCGCCATGCCTCAGTTGGGGGTGAATACCCATACCAAGGGCGGAGGGCTGAACCCAACAGTGGAGGGCAATCTGCTCCTGGGCCCCACGGCCATAGAGGTGCCTCAGCGGGAAGACTGGTCGACTACAGCCGGGGAAATGGAGTTATTGCTCTCCCGGCATCTGAGCCTCAACAGGCGGCTGCGTCCCCGGGATATAATTACGTATTTTGCCGGCGTGCGGGCCTGCACCTTTGAAGAGGATTTTATTATCGAGCCCTCGGAATATGTAGCCAACCTGGTTCACGCAGCCGGCATTCAGTCACCGGGACTGGCTTCGGCGCCGGCCATTGCTGAGGATGTGGCGGCAATGACTGTGGAGATTCTTAAAAAGACCCGAGAGGTAAAAAGAAATCCCGCTTTCAACCCAGTGCGGCGGTTGACTCCCCAGCTGGCTAAGCTCAGCCTGGCAGAGCGGGCAGAGGTCATCAGGAAGAATCCTGCATACGGGAAGATTGTCTGCCGCTGTGAAGTGATTTCAGAGGGCGAAATCGTCGCTGCCATTCACAGTCCTGTTCCTGCTGCCACCGTGGATGCTGTCAAGCGCCGGGTCAGGGCGGGTATGGGCCGCTGCCAGGGGGGATTCTGCACTCCCGCCCTGCTGGAGATTGTGGCGCGGGAGACGTCAAGGTCACCGGGAGATGTAACCAAGGGGAGGCCCGGCTCCCGCATGTTGGCGGAGGAGACTAAGGCTGGGGGGAAGACAGGATGAGTCCAGCGAAATGGGATGTAGTCGTCATCGGGGCAGGGCCGGGAGGCCTGGCTGCCTCCATTGCCGCCGATAAAGCCGGGGCCAGTGTGTGCCTGGTGGAACGGGAAGCCCGCCCGGGAGGAATCCTCAAGCAGTGCATTCACGACGGCTTTGGCCTGGTGCGCTTTGGCCGGAAACTGACGGGCCCGGAATATGCCTTCCTGGATATTGAGGAAGTCAAGGGGCGGGGTATTAAGCTCTTTACCGAAACCTTTCTTCTCGACCTCGACCGGAGTGAAGAGGGCTTTGTCCTCACCCTGCAAAACAGCGAAGAGGCGGTATTCCGGCTGGAAGCCAAGGCCCTGGTGGCTGCCACCGGCTGCCGGGAGCGCACTGCCAGACAGGTCTTCATTCACGGCCAGCGGCCGGCAGGGGTGTACACCGCCGGCACTGTGCAACGCCTCATCAATATATCCGGCTATTTGCCGGGGAAGAATTGCGTCATCCTCGGCTCCGGGGATATCGGCCTGATTATGGCCCGGCGCCTTACCCTGGAGGGGGCCAAGGTCCTGGGGGTATATGAGATTAAGCCTGAACCCTCGGGCCTGACCCGCAATATTGTCCAGTGTCTGGAAGATTACAACATACCCTTGCACTTAAGCACCACGGTAACCGAAGTCCACGGCACTGAGAGGCTGGAAGGGGTAACGGTCTGTCGGGTGGATGAAAATATGCGGCCGCTGCCCGGCAGCGAGGAGTATGTGCCCTGCGACACCTTGGTGCTCTCGGTGGGGTTGATTCCCGAAAACGACATCCTCCATCCCCTGGGAGTGGAGATTGACCCCCGCACGGGAGGGCCGGTGGTGGATCAGTTGCTGGCCACCAGCGAAGCCGGCTTGTTCAGCTGCGGCAATGCCTTACATGTAAATGACTTGGTGGATTATGTTTCCGAAAGCGGCGAGATTGCCGGGGCTTCCGCTGCCAGGCATGCCCTGGGTGATTACCGCCCGCCCCGCCATGTGCCGATACTGGCCAAGGGGGAAATACTGTACGCAGTTCCCCAGCGGCTGGACGTAAGCTTGGGGGGCCAGGGGATACTGTACTTCCGGGCGGCGAGGACGTTGACCGACGCTGCTCTGGTCATCAGTGCCGGCGGCCGGGTGTTGGGGGAGAAAAAATATAAATCGCTGCGGCCGCCAGAAATGGAGAGGATTGTCCTCGACTTGTCTCTGGTTCCTGCCGGCGAAGAAAATATTGTCCTGGAGTTAAGGGGGTAAGTATTATGGAGAAATTGCTAGTCTGCATTCAGTGTCCCCAGGGCTGCAAGCTGATGGTTAAAACCGAGGGTGAGGAAGTACTGGTTGCCGGCAACAAGTGCCCCCGGGGGGCGAGCTATGCCCGCCAGGAGTTGCTTAACCCCTGCCGGACATTGACTACTACCGTCAGGACTGAATTTCCTGATTTCCCCCTGCTGCCGGTGCGCACCGCAGGCGAGATTCCCCTGGGTTCTTTGTTTGCTGCCATGGGGGAGATCAACCGGCTGCTGGTAAGGAACCGGCTGCGCCCGGGGGATGTCGTCCTGGAAAGGGTCTCCGGCACCGATGTGCCTTTGATTGCCACCGCCGATATGACTTTAAATTAAGTAAGGGGAGTGAGTATTGTGGCTGAAGAATTCTATCCTGATTGGTACGAAAAAGTGCCGCCGCCAAAATCCTATCGCTCCATTTTCAAGTGGGGCTACCCGGATGTCTTCAAACATCCCAACAAGAGGCTTTATGCCCTGATCAAAGAAGCCTTTGACATGACCGATGATGACTTCCAGGAAAAAATCAATGTGGGCGAAGAAGAAGTCAAATTTGACATCCCCATTCGCCTGACAGAGGCCCAGCTCGATGAATTGCGGGCCATTGTGGGGCCGGAAAATGTCCATACCGATGACTATAGCCGGCTGCGGGTGGCTTACGGCAAGATGATGTATGACCTAATCCGCCTGCGGGAGAAGAACATTGAAAACCTTCCGGATGCGGTAGTCAGTCCCCGGGATAAAGAAGATATCCGGGCCTTGGTCCGCTGGTGCAATGAAAACCGGGTGCCGATTACACCTTATGGCGGCGGGTCTTCTGTGATGCGGGGCACTGAATGTCCCCATGGCGGCATCTCCCTGGATATGCGGGTGCATATGAACAAGATCATCAAGCTCAACACCATTAACCAGACAGTGACGGTGCAGCCGGGCATCATGGGCCGCGATTACGAGGCTGCGCTCAACAATGCCCCGGAAC
>JAAYHI010000050.1 GCA_012727415.1 Bacillota bacterium | reverse complement strand
TCCTCAGCTTCTCTGGGATAGATGGCTGCTCCCAGTTCAGTGAGCAGGGCCAGGAAGACAGCGTTGGGTTTGGTTAAGGTAATTGTGACCTTATTGCCCTCAGCTTTAACAGATTCCACATCGGTGTAGTCACGGGACTTAGGGGATATTTCGGGATCCCTTAGCCGGTCAAGGCAGTACACCACATCATCTGCCTCCAGTTCCCGGCCATTGTGAAACTTTACTCCCTCCCGGAGGGTGAAGGTGTACTGACGACCATCAGGGGAGATAATCCACTCGGTGGCCAGGGCAGGAATGATGGATCCGTCGGGAGCGGCTTTCACCAGGCCTTCGAAGATATTAAAGGCGATTTCTGCTGTAGCAGCTGCTACAGACTGGTGAGGATGAAAGTTGTCAGGGTCGGTAGGGATAGCCACTGCTAATTCATCGGTGTTGGGTGTGGTGGAGCATCCGGCCAACAGTATAATTATTATCAGGGAGATAAGTGCTTTACGCATATTTTTTACTCCTTTCTGGGCCGCAGTCCTCGCTCCAGGACGGTGAGGACTGAGTTTATGTAGGCTTCATGGGATTCTGCATTGATATTTGGGTCTAAAAAGTTGTCCACAAGGGCTTTAGCTACTGCATGATAGACGAACCAAACGGCTTCTTTATTGATATCTGGGGAAACTACCCCTGACAGGAGGCCCAGCTCCAGCATTTCGGAGAATTCAGAGATGCGGATTTCCTTTTTACGGAGTATCTCCTCACGGAGGGCGGCATCCTTGCTGTCCCAAAAGTTTACTGTGACGCGATGGTGTAAAGGATACTGACGGGCGAAGTGCCAGGATCGCTTGTAATAAAGGGAGGCAAGTTCAAAAAAGTCGACTTTTTCTTTTTGCTCCCACACAGGCTGCAGGAATTCACGTTTCCGTGCATACACCTCCTGGATTAAGTACACATATAAATCCTTTTTGCCTGTAAAATATTGATACATACTTCCCTTGGCAATGTCTGCCCTGTTGACGATTGCCGAAAGGGATGCCCGCTCATAGGGAAACCGGGCAAATTCCTCCAGGGCATGGCGGAAAATGAGGTTTCGTTTTTCTTCAGGAAGGTTATAAAACGTAGGTTTTGGCAATAGCTCACCTCCCATGTGACCACCCGGTCACATTGTTGCCAAAAAATTATACCACGGACTGCCAGTCCAGGGCAAGAGGGAAAATCTCAGAACGGGTTTTTTAAAACCACTTTATTCTGCTTGACTTTTGCCGCTGAGAACTATAAAATATGTATTGTTATTATGGGTCCTTAACTCAGCGGGAGAGTGCTACCTTGACAGGGTAGAAGTCGCGCGTTCAAATCGCGCAGGACCCACCATATTAAAAAAAAGCCCCAGAGGGCTTTTTTTGTTAGCATGGTCATTGCCGGCATTTTTTGCTAAGATATTTAAAGATATAATTTAAAAATGAGGTTGATACTATGGTGTACATATTGATTCCAGCAGGCCTTATCCTGGCTGTGGCACTTGTTATTTTTATTAATCCCGGGCCCAGATTAAAAAACAGGGGGAGCTTTGCCTGGCTGGCAGAGGTTCCTTTCGCCCACAGAGGGCTTCACGATTCTGCGGCTCCGGAAAACTCACTGGCCGCCATTCAGAAAGCAATTGAGGCTGGCTACGGGATTGAAATTGATGTGCATTTGTCTGCCGACGGGCGAGTAGTTGTTTTTCACGATTATAACTTGAAGCGAATGACTGGCCTCGACAAGGAATTGAAGGATCTGACCTGGGCGCAATTGCAGGAGTTAAGGCTGGCAGGGACCGAGCAGCGCATCCCCCTGCTTACGGAGGTCCTTGACCTGGTCGGGGGACAAGTTCCCTTGTTGGTAGAAATAAAAAACGAAGGCAAAGTCGGACCCCTGGAACAAGCAGTGATTGAGGACCTGCGGGGCTATGACGGAGATTTTGCCCTTCAATCCTTTAACCCCTTCGTCCTGCGCTATGTTCGCGATGCAGCCCCTGATTTTATTCGGGGACAGTTGTCCAGTTCTTTTAAAGGTGACGATTTGGCCCCCATCAAGGTTTTCTTATTAAAGTACTTACTCCTTAACTTTATAAGTCGTCCCGTCTTTGTCTCCTATGCGTGTGGAGCGCTGCCAAAATGGTTTGCGCGCAGACTGCGGCAAAAAGGCTTATACCTGTTGGCCTGGACAGCCAAAGACGTGGATGAATATATCGGGGCCAGGGAAATCTTTGACAACGTAATTTTCGAAGGATTTACACCGCCAGGATTTGGATAAAATCAGTCTTGTCTTGGTTCAATTAAGACATCCCCCATTGCATATACTATTTATGACCTGAATGTAAGGGGGGATAGTCATGGAGGCAATTTGTATTGAAACAGAAAATACTAACCCTGAAACATTGCGCAGATGCCTACTTAAGCAAGTAGAGTCCTGGCAGAAGAGCGGTTTGCTCCAGGAATTCAGCGAGACCTGCAAGGGCACTGTTACTATATGGGATTGCAAAGTGATCAACGATGACAAGGCAGGGGATTTGCGGCATCTAGCCGCTCAGGTAATTGCGGATTATATTATCAGTGAAGTCGAGCCTGTTCTCCTGGAAAAGATAGCCATCCTTCATCACCCTCACCTGGGTGAAAAGGAAAGGCAACAGATTACCAATAATGTGCGCCAGCGCCTGGCCCGGGAGGAGATGTTGACAGGAGAAAGCCGGCGGCGCAGCATCCTCCGCCACCTGGAAGATTTTTTGCAAAAGCAGGATCAAATAAATATAGAAGGTTTTATCCGCTTTCGGCTCCAGGATTATCAGCGGGAGTTGCTGAACTTAATTAACCAAAGCGCCGATGACCTGATGATTGAGAAGGAATATCAGGATTTCATCAACCTTCTCAGGTACTTCGTGGAAATTCAGCAGCCCCGGTTTCCGGAAATGCACCTCATGCGCATTGATGAGGGTACGCTCCTTTGCGACAATAAGTACAAAGTGCTGCACAAGGAAAAGGACCAGGACATTGAGGGGGCAGACGCCATCGTCAGCACTTTGGTTACCGCAGCCCCCAATTACGTCGTCGTTCATATTAACAACTTTAGCGGCGATAACGAGCTGGTCGCCACAATTCAGCATATTTTTGACGGCAGGGTTAAGTTGTGTTTTGGCTGTGATTATTGCCACGGAAAATAAATTGCTTATCCAGCGGCACCGGTGTAAAATCTTAGTGAAGGGATGATGCACCGGTGTATTATTTTATCATTTTTCCTTTGTTGGGAGGCGCCATCGGCTGGGTGACAAATTACCTGGCTATTAAGTTCCTGTTTCGACCCCGCAATCCCTGGCGGATTGGAACTTTTAGAATCCAGGGAGTCATTCCCCGTCGTAGGCATGAGTTGGCCGTGGCGGTGGGGGAAGTAGTGTCCAGGGAATTGCTGCCCCAGGATCAAATAGCAGCTGCCCTTAGCACTCCGGATATACGCAGGAATATGGCTGAACTGGCGGGGGAGACTGTTGCCAGGCGGGTGGCATCATTTCCGGTGCTCAGGCCTTTTCCCAGGGCCTTGCGGGCAGCAGTTGCCCAGCAAGTCGCTAAGGCTGTTAACCGGGAAGTCAGGAGCCTGTTGGCTGACGAAGGTCCGGAGATGGTCAATCGGGTATTGTCTTCCGTGGACATAGCTCAGCTGGTGGCAGATGAGCTGAATGCTATGGACTGGGACTATCTTGAAGCCATTGTCTATTCAGTGGCCGGGAAGGAATTGAAACTCATTGAGGTAATGGGTGGAGTATTAGGGGCATTGATTGGGCTGGTCCAGGCCGCCGTCGTATACTTTGTTTGACATCTTTTTTTCAATCGGGTATAATCCGAAATAATAGCTGTGACGGGGACAAGAGCTTTGTCGCATTTCGGTCAGAGAGGGAAACAAAGGCTGCGAGTTTCCTCCGAAAGGGTCAAGGCTTACCACCTCTGAGCTGCAGAAGCGAACTTCTGCCGGACTGGCGCCGTTATCGCCTTAATGAGGGGGAGGCTTGCCTCCAACTTGGGTGGAACCGCGGATTACATCATCCGTCCCATGGGGACAGGATGATTTTATTTTTTAGGAGGAATTGATATGGCAGTGGTTATTTTAAAAGACGGCAGCAGGCGGGAATACCCTCAACCGGTCACACCCCTGCAGGTTGCCTTAGACTTAAGCAAACGTTTGGCCAAAGAAACGGTTGTGGCGAAAGTCAACGGCGCTCTCTGGGATATCAACCGGGTAATGCCTGAAGAGGCTGAACTGGAACTTCTTGACTTTGAGGATCCCGAGGCCCGCGATGTTTACAGGCACAGCACCGCTCACCTGATGGCCCAGGCTGTTCGCGAACTGTATCCCCATGTCAAATTAGCCATAGGGCCGGCAATTGAAGATGGTTTTTATTACGACTTTGATTTGGGCGAACCCTTGACACCTGAAGATTTGGGAAAAATTCAGAAGCGGATGGAGGAACTCGTCAAGGAAGATTTGCCCATTGAGCGTATGGTTTTAAGCCGTGAAGAAGCCATTAAGCTGTTTGCTGACATGGGTGAGGATTACAAGGTTGAACTGATAAAAGAATTGCCTGCAGATGCAGAAATTAGCTGTTATCGGCAAGGAGATTTCCTGGATCTATGTGCTGGCCCTCACGTGGGCAGCACCGGCAGAATCAGGGCCTTTCAGCTGACCAGTGTTGCCGGCGCATATTGGCGGGGCGATGAGAACAATGTCATGCTCCAGCGGGTGTACGGAACTTCCTTTGCCAAGCAAAGTCAGCTGGAAGAACATTTGCGGTTGCTTGAGGAAGCCAGGAAGCGGGACCACCGCAAACTTGGCCGGGAGTTAGACCTGTTCTCCATTAATGAGGCCGGGCCAGGAATGCCCTTCTACCATCCCAAGGGCGTCATCATCTGGAATGAATTATTGAAACTGTGGCGGGAAGAGCATGCCAGGGACGGCTATATGGAAATCCGCACTCCGCAGATTCTCAACAGACGCCTGTGGGAGCAGTCGGGGCACTGGGACAATTATGCCGAAAACATGTATTTCACCGAAGTAGATGACACAACCTTTGCCTTGAAACCCATGAACTGCCCCGGGGCAATGCTTTGGTACCTGACCCAGCATCGTTCTTACCGGGAATTGCCTTTGCGCACAGCTGAACTGGGTCTGGTTCATCGCCATGAGCAGTCAGGGGTCCTCCACGGCCTCATGCGGGTCAGAGCCTTTACCCAGGACGACGCCCATATCTTCATGCTCCCCAGTCAAATTGAGCAGGAAATCAGCGGCGTCATCGACCTGGTGGATCGCCTGTACAAAGTCTTTGGCCTGGAATACCGCCTGGAGATCAGTACCCGGCCGGAGAAATCCATGGGTTCCGAAGAACAATGGGAGATTGCCACCCAGGCTCTCATTCGGGTTCTCGAAAACAAGGGGATAGATTACAAGCTCAATCCCGGGGATGGTGCTTTTTACGGTCCCAAAATAGATTTCCATGTCCGCGACTGCCTCAAACGCAGCTGGCAATGTGCCACTATTCAGCTGGACTTTCAGATGCCCGAGCGCTTTGACCTGACCTATATCGGGGAGGATGGCCAAAAACATCGCCCCGTTATGGTGCATCGGGTAGCTTACGGTGCCATCGACCGTTTCCTGGGAATTCTCATCGAGCATTTTGCCGGGGCATTCCCGGTATGGCTGTCACCGGTCCAGGTAAAAATACTGCCCATTGCCGACCGTCACCACCAATACTGCAAGGAATTAGCACAAAGATTGGAGGCTGCCGGAATAAGGGTTGAAGTGGACTTGCGCAATGAGAAGATTGGCTACAAAATTCGCCAGGCGCAAGGAGAGAAAGTGCCCTACATGCTGATAGCGGGAGACAAGGAAGTGGAGGCCGGCAAGGCTGCCCTCCGCACCCGCAGCGAAGGAGATGTGGGGCAGGTGGACATCGCCCAGTTCCAGCAACGGGTGCTGGAGGAGATAAGAACCCGGCAACTGAATTAAATAAAAACACCTGGTCCGGATTCGGTCCAGGTGTTTTTCATGTTACAGGCCAAGCTTCTTCTTCATGGCTGCCAATTCTTCCTCTACTGAGGCGTTGACATCAGCAGTCTTGTATTTTTCCTCAAGGGCCTGCGCCTCGTCCAATGGCTGAGAATCCAGCTCCGCCATAGCGTTGGCCTCATCCAGCATTCTGTCGGCTTTTTCCTCCATGCGCTGGAAGGCACCCTTGCTGCCTTCAATCTTGTCGGCAGACGCGCCCAGCTTGTTGATCCTTTCCTGGGTCTTGGCAACGGCAACTTTGGCCTTGATGGCCTGCCTGCGGTTATTAAGGGTGTTGATGTCTTTGACCAGTTTGTCGTGAAGCTGCCGCATCTTGATGGCGTTTTCGTGGGCTGCGGCATAAGCCGTTTCCAGGCTGGCACCCAAGACTTCATATTCTTGTTTCTTGGTCAGGAATACCCGGGCGTCATCCTCGTTACCTGCAAGCAATGCCTTCTTAGCCAGCTCTTCATACTTGGATATTTCCTTGCTGTTTTCTTCCACTAGTCTCTTGGTCCGGCTTTCCTCTGCCATTACGCCGGCAGTTTCACGCTTAACCGCCGCCAGATCCTCGGTCATCTTTCGCAGGTAATGGTCCACCATCTTCGCGGGGTCTTCTGCTTTATCCAGGAGAGCGTTGATGTTGGCAGAAATGATGTCTGAAAATCTCGAAAGAATTCCCATGTCTTTAACCTCCTATTGGTTTAATTTGGTTTATCAGGGTCATCTTCGTACTTTTTGCCCAACTCTTCGGCTTGGCTGTCGCCAAAGGTTTCCAGAGGAGTGCTGAGGATTCGCTCGGTGGCTTCGGCCTCTCGTTTTTTCTGTTCTGCGGCTTTGCGCCACCAGGTAAATCCAATGATGATTATAATGGCAATGCCAATTACAATTAGGGTGGGTATCCAGGGGGATTTTGGCACATGCATAATTCTTTTTCCGGCGTCATTAAAGGCCTTGCTGAAAAACTCCTCATTGGAAAGGTGGTCATAATAGTAGTACTTATCGATGTAATCCAGAAGAATGTCCATGGCTTCATCATCGAGTACGGCTTTTGCCTGGGTGCCGACTACGTACCAGGTGCTGTAATAGTCGCCCATCGGGGGTTCGAAGAAGATGACAAGCAGGTGTGCTTCATCTGAAAATAAATCGTCATAGAGGGCGAAGGCGAAATCATTTACTTCACTTTCACTGGGATAGGTCTCGCCGTTGATGTCGCCGGTGATATACAGGTAGGGCTGCACTCCGGTCTCCTTATAGAAATTGCGCATACCGGAAGTGAGGGCGGTTTTGTTTCGTATCCAGTAGAGGTTATCGGTGTAATAACCTGTCTCGACGACACTGCCTTTAGGCAGCGGCTCTCTCTTAATGGTCGACGGAGTAATGTGGCCGGAATCTGGCTGTCCCTGGCATCCTTGGAAAGAGGAAAAGACAAAGACCAGGATGATTATCACGGCGATGAGAATAATGAACTGAGGAGTTAAGCAACCACACCCGCCGCCGCCGAAGCTGGGGCGGTAAGAGGGGCGCCAGGCAGAGCCCACAGTGCTGGGTCTGTGAGGTGAGCGAAAGATGCCGCCTGTGCGGAAAGTGCTGCCGCTGCTTCTGCCTGCGGAAGAACCGCCGCCGAAAATGCTGCCGCCGCTGCGGCCGCTTGCACTGCTGCCTGAGGACCTGCTGCTTCTGCCAAAGCTGCCAAGACGGCTGCCGCCACGGCTAAACCCTCCGCCGCTTCTGCCGCCAAAACTTCTGCCGCCGCCATCGCCAAAACTTCTGCCGCCGCCACCGCCTCTCCTTCCCAT
>JAAYHI010000049.1 GCA_012727415.1 Bacillota bacterium | reverse complement strand
GAGGGCGCCCCCAAGGTGGCCTGGGAAGGAGGCCGGGCATGACCGCACAGCCGCTTATCCGTGCCGAGCGCGTATCCATGCAGTTTGTCATCGGCGCCTCCATCCTCAACGCCCGCAAGCGCGTGCTGACCGCTGTGGACCAGGTGAGCCTGGATATCCACCGCGGGGAGACCTTCGGCCTGGTGGGCGAATCCGGCTGCGGCAAGACAACTGCCGCCAAGGCCATCCTCCGTTTGGAAAAGGCCACTGCCGGCAGCGTAATTTTTGACGGCATCGATATAATGCAGTTAGATAAGGCTGCAATGCGCCAGGTGCGCAGGGAGCTGCAGGTAGTATTTCAGGATCCCTATTCTTCTCTTAATCCCAGGATGACGGTGGAAGACATAGTGGCTGAGCCATTAATCGTGCACAAGGCGGCCAAGGGAAAAGAGCTTGCAGGAAAAGTGGCCGAACTCCTGGACATTGTCGGCCTCAGTCGCAACAGCGGTGAGCGCTATCCCCACGAATTCAGCGGCGGGCAGCGCCAGCGCATAGGGCTGGCCCGGGCTTTGGCTCTCCAGCCCAAGTTGATAATATTGGATGAGCCTGTTTCGGCATTGGATGTATCAATTCAATCCCAGATAATTAACCTCCTGGAAGACTTACAGCAGCAGTTTAAGCTCACCTACCTCTTTATTGCCCACGATCTTAGTGTCGTCAACCACATCAGCGACCGGGTGGCAGTAATGTACTTAGGCAAGCTTGCTGAGATTGCGTCAGGGGAAGAGCTGTTTAGCAATCCGCAACATCCTTACACCCAAGCCCTGCTCTCTTCAGTGCCTCTGCCCGACCCGGCGGCAAAACGAGAAAAAATTATTTTACCTGGCAATGTGCCCAGCCCCGTCAATCCGCCTTGGGGCTGCAGATTTCACACCCGTTGTCCTTATAAAATGGACATATGCACTCAAAAAGAACCTGCCCTCAATGCTGTTGGCGACAGCCATTTTGTCGCTTGTCATTTGACCGGCAGCAACTAAAAAATATTCATTGCCATTTTTTATCTTGAAACAATTGGTCTTGACATATCTGCCCTTTCTGCATATAATATGTTTTGTCAGCGAGAGTGGCGGAACTGGCAGACGCGCACGTTTGAGGGGCGTGTGACAATAGTCATGTGGGTTCAATTCCCACCTCTCGCACCACTACTAAAATCTGGACACGGGAAATCCCTGTCCTTTTATTTTGCAATTTTTTTGCACCTCCATCCGCCATTGTCACTAGACTGGTTAATGGAGGTGCATAAACATGAAAGCTGCCCTGGAGAATTTAAGAAATCAAGTGCTGAGCATTGCGGGAAAGTACTCTGCTTCAAAAAAGCGAGCAGAGTTGGAGCAAGCATTTGAATTATTGGCTGCGGAATTGTATAGACCCCATGTGCAAAGTCAGCGAGTGATGCAGTTGCTGCGAGGTATCCTCAAAGCTCAG
The DNA here is from genome assembly GCA_012727415.1 of Bacillota bacterium. Lineage (GTDB taxonomy): Bacteria > Bacillota > Proteinivoracia > UBA4975 > UBA4975 > UBA4975. Next base: position 428 of record JAAYHI010000049.1, on the reverse strand, counting down.
CCAGGAAGCGCCAAGGAAATAAACAAATTCCTTACAAACTCCAAAGTGGCTAGAGCAATGAGCGCTGGCAGCAATTTTCATCTCAACGAATAACTGTCTCTAAAACAGTTTTTGAAAATTTATCTGCTTGACGCTATTTGATGGGCTGTGTATAATAAGTAGTGCTGGAGCTGTGGTGTAGTGGCCTAACATGCCTGCCTGTCACGCAGGTGATCGCGGGTTCGACTCCCGTCAGCTCCGCCATTAATGCCGCGGTAGCTCAGTCGGTAGAGCAGTGGACTGAAAATCCACGTGTCGGCAGTTCAATTCTGCCCTGCGGCACCATATTATGCGGAAGTGGCTCAGTGGTAGAGCATCGCCTTGCCAAGGCGAGGGTCGCGGGTTCAAATCCCGTCTTCCGCTCCATACGAGGCGGCATAGCCAAGCGG
>JAAYHI010000048.1 GCA_012727415.1 Bacillota bacterium | reverse complement strand
TTAAACCGGGTAATTAATTGCTCGATTCAGGTCTCAGAAAAAGAGGGAGAAGTGACCTTTCTCTACAAGATTGTGCCGGGGGGCAGCGACAGAAGCTACGGCATTCACGTGGCCAAGCTGGCCGGACTGCCGGAGGAACTGGTGTCGAAAGCAAAAAATTATGTTGCCCAGGAATCCTGGGGGTTGCCCCTGGAAGTGCCAGTTGCAGCCACCAGAGAACGTCTTCCCGCACAGGTGGAATCTATCCTTGGACTGCTGCAGTCTCTTAACCTCGAAGATATTTCTCCAAGGCAAGCATGGACTGAATTAGATCGCCTGGTACGACTGGCGGCAGAGGTGAGCGCAAATGAAGATTAAAATCCTCAGTGAAGAGACGATATTGAAAATTGCCGCCGGCGAGGTTGTCGAAAGACCGGCATCGGTGGTAAAAGAACTGGCTGACAACGCTATTGATGCCGGAGCAAAGACAATCAGCATTGAAGTGTTTAATGGCGGCCTCGACAGCATCATTGTCAGCGACGATGGCGAGGGCATGTCCCCCGAGGATTTGGCCATGGCTGTCCGCCGGCACAGCACCAGCAAAATTTCCCGCAGTGAAGACCTGTACAACATCACTACCATGGGCTTTCGCGGTGAAGCTTTGGCCAGCATTGGCGCCGTTTCCAAGCTGACTATAACCACCCGGCGGCGGGAGGATGTCGCCGGCAGCTCCCTTGAGGTTCTTGGGGGCGAGCAAGGAGAGGTTAAGCCTGCTGCCAGCCCCCAGGGCACTCGGATCGAAGTCAGGGATTTATTTTTCAACACCCCGGCCAGAAAAAAGTTTTTGCGCAAATCGTCAACAGAATTCACTGCAATTGCAGAAGTGGTCCATCAGCTATTGCTGGCTAAGCCAGGGATCAGCTTCAAGCTCCATCACAACGGCAAGATGGTGCTCTCTTCCCCTGGCAGCGGCAGCCTTCGGGATGCCATTGCCTGCCTGGCAGGAACGGCCATTGCAGACAACCTCCTGGAATGTTACGGCTCTGCCCAGGGCTATACCATCAGCGGCTATATTGTCAGCCCGGTTTTTCATCGCAGCAACCGAGCAATGCAATACTTTACCGTCAACAACCGCCCTGTCAGCCTGCGCCTGGCTGGCAGCGCCCTGGAAAGGGCGTATCATACCTTGCTGCCAGTTAACCGCTACCCCATCGCCTTCCTCAACCTGGAGGTTCCCAGCAGCCAGGTGGATGTCAATGTCCACCCTGCCAAGAGGGAAGTAAAATTCAGCGATGCCAGCCTAATTTTCTCCCTGGTCTTTAGGGCCTGTACCGATGCCCTGACAACCTTTGCTGCTGCGCCTCCGGGAAAACCTGGCGAACAGCCTGTAGAGTACCACCGGATTTCTGTTCCCACCGCCAGTACCACCCCCCAGGCATACAAAATGCAGCCCGGGGGCAGGCAGGTGGTTCAGGAAGCCTTTGACACTTCCCCCGCAGTCCTGGGGGAGGACTATACCATCCTGGGCCAGGTTTTTTCCACCTTTCTTGTGGTTTCCACCCCCACGGAGCTGCGCCTGGTGGATCAGCACGCTGCCCAGGAAAGAGTGTTGTATGAGCAGTACTTGCAAAGACTAAGAGAAGGCACAAGGCCGGGACAGGTAGTGATTCCTATAGAGACTCCTCTTTCAGGCCGCAGCCGCCAGTTTGTCGAGGCCTGGTTGCCCCGGCTGACGGAACTGGGATTTAAGATCGAGCTTACTGATGAAGGCATGGTGGTCAAAGAGGCACCGCTTCTATTTAAAAAGGTGTTGTCGGAAGGGGATATTACCGAGATTATTGAGCATTTGCAGCAGTATGAAGGTGCTGAGTATGACTTAACGGACTATAAACAGGCGGCCTTAATGCTTTTGGCCTGTAAAGGGGCAATTAAGGCCAATCAGCGCTTATCTGCCAGTGAAAGCCTGCAGCTCCTTCGGGACCTGGACAGGTGCAAAAACAACCGCACTTGCCCCCACGGACGCCC
>JAAYHI010000047.1 GCA_012727415.1 Bacillota bacterium | reverse complement strand
CTCACCCTGTCCGCCAGGGAATACATAAGCGACGCCAGGGAAATTGATGCATTTCTTGAAGCTGCAAAAGGCTTTAGTTTTATGCCGCGACCGGCGGCCGAACAAGATGCTGCATACAAGCAACTTATTCCCTATGTTTCGGTAATCTGCAATGAACATATCCTCACTCTGGAGCGGACCACAGCCCAGGGAGAAACCCGGCTCCATGGGAAAATGTCCCTGGGGGTGGGAGGCCACATCAACCCCGAAGACCGGGGCGAGGATTTATTGGCGACGATTTCCCAGGCAATGGCCCGAGAGCTGAGGGAGGAATTATGGCTGCAATCAAAAGTCCCGCCTGTGCTGGCGGGACTGATAAACGATGACACAAATTCAGTGGGTTCGGTTCACCTGGGTATCCACTACATCCTCCCGGTGCAGACCCGCCCCCGGGTCAGAGAAACCGACAAGATGATTGCCCGTTGGCTGCAACCCCATCAACTGGAAGACCTGGCTCCGCGCCTGGAAACCTGGTCCCAGATTCTTCTGCCCCACTTGGCAAGGGCAGGCCAATTGCCGGCAAGCAATGCCCCGGCGACAGCAAGAACAGCAAGGCCATAACAGACCACCGCTGCATACCGCAGAAATTCCGGGAATGTTAAGAAGGGGCTGCCGGTCTTTCTCAAGGCGACAACCTTGGTCTCGGCATCCAGGAGATAGAGATCGTATATGCTCCCGCCGCCCTCCAATATTTCTTTTACGCCAGTAAAAATGCCCTCCTGGCAATAGACTTTATTTGCCTGGGGCATTTTTTCTTTTGCCCACACCGGCTGCTGCAGCAGGTAGCCAAAGATGTCGAGGCCAATCATCTCCACCAGCTCAGGACGGCGGCCCACCGCCAATGTCTGTGCCTTGGCGATTGCATGATCCTGCAGGGAAATCTCTTCCGGAGCAGTCAACAAATATATCCGCTCAAAGAATAAGTTTTCTCCCCGCCGATTTACCACTGCCAAAAACTCAGCATCCTCCCCCTGGGCAAGAATCTTTTTTCTCAGCAGTGAGGAGAGCTTCACCGTGATGGTATTGGCCTTTCCGGGAACTGAAGCAACTACATCCATAACGACAGTTTTCCCGTCTCCCGGGCGAATTTTCCCCATTGCCACTAACTCGGTGCTGCCATAGTAATTTTGCAATAAAAGTATGAGGCTGCCCAACAGAATTAACCCCAGGGCCAGCATGCGCAAGATCTTTGCAGAAAATAATTTTTTCAGATGCAAGTATTCCACTCTCCCCAGCTTAGACTATATATTTCATTCGCTTTTCGCCGCCGGTTTCCCTCCTGGAAATGTCAGGGAATATTACACTCCGTCAGCCTCATCTGCCAATACTACCTTGACCGCATCCCCGGCCCTGAGCTCCCCTTCAGTGACAATGCAATCAATTGCCCATACCGAAACGCCTTTTTCCTTGACCTCCCTCAAGGTCTCGCCAAAGGCCCTGTGAGTCCGGTAATTGGGCGTGAAGTACTTAACCCCTTTCATCTGAATGACAAAGAGCACTGCCGCCTTATAACCTTCCTCGAGGCTTTGACCAAGCTGCAGCAAATGTCTTACCCCGCGCTCTGTGGGGGCATCGGGGAACTTGGCCACCCCTGCCTCTTCTAAAGTAACCCCCTTGACTTCGACGAAAATCCTGTCGACAGCAGTTTCCACGTAATAGTCGAAGCGGGAATTTCGGTATTTTGCTTCTGCCCTGAGTTCCACGATTTCAGGAAAAATCCGGGGCAAATATTCCGCCGCCACTTTATTGGCTGCCTGGCTGTCGATATTGACCAGCCGCCGCCCCTTATAGACAGAGATTAAATCATAGGCTGTCTTGCGGCCGCTCTTGCCTGACGCCTGCAACAGCACCACAGCCCCTGGCAACAGCAGTTCTTTCAGGCGCCCGGTATTCTTTACATGGCACAGCTCTGCCCTGCCTGCAAGCTCAACCTCGGCGACAAAGCGGTTTAAACGGGCAATGAACCTGCCCTCCCTGATATTGTCATACTTCATGCAATCCCTCCATGCTTGTCCAAATGAAACAGGTCGGGCAGCCCGCCTTCGGCTAATTATATTCCTTCAGAATCAGCTCAAAGGAACGCAGGAGCATGGGATGCCAACGCTCCACTACCTGGTGGCGCATGAGCACCTGTTGAAGCATCTCCTGGAAAGAAAGGCCCTGTGCAGTCCAGTTCAGGACATCTTCAATGTACTGCTCAAGCCACTGCCGCTGCCTTGTCAGCAGTTCCTTACCGCCCTTGGGGCCATGGCCTGGCACCACTGTGCTTGCATCCCAGCCTTCCAGCTCGGTCAAGGCAGCCAGCCAGCGATGAAAATCAGCCTCCCCCATATAAGGCACCCGTCCGTTAAAAACCAGGTCTCCTGTAAAGAGCAAACCCCCCTGAGGGAAAAATACCACCGCACTGCCGGGACTGTGTCCGCCATAATGCTTGAGGAACACCCTCTGGCTTAAAAACAGCTCCAGCTCATGGGAAAACACCAAATCCGGCAAGGCTGCCACCGAAGCCTCGACCATCTGCTGCCGAGCCGCGGCAGAGCTGATGGCGGGGCAAGTGAACAGACGGTTTCCCGCCAGGTGGTCGTCGTGCTCGTGAGTGTTTACCACATACAGCACCGATCCCCGCTCTCCGGCGGCGGCATGCACTGCGTCGGCACCTTCTTCATCTACGGAAGTATCAATGACTATAGTCCCTTCCTCCAAAGTTACCACTGAGGCATTGACTCTTTCACCAAGCACCAGCAAATTTTTCATAATACCACCTCCCCGGAGGTATTTGACGCAGCAAGGTTATTATCCTGCCCTGTACGCAAAACAAAAACCACAAGGCATGCCTTGCGGTTAAGTGTCGTTGGTGGAGACGAGGAGGATCGAACTCCTGACCTCCTGAATGCCATTCAGGCGCTCTCCCAGCTGAGCTACGCCCCCACATTTATTGAGCTGCTGGTCACAAATGATATTTTACTCAATATCTTTGGCGATGTCAAGGCAAAAAATTAAAGAAAAATTTATTTTTCTTGGCCGCTGCTGCTTTTTTGTGTTGCTTTTTTCCCTTTATTTTTTTTGGGCGGAAAGAGCAGTACCCTCAGGAACAGGATCAAGGGCAGGATGCCGCCAACAATAATTCCCGCCGGGGAACCGTAGTCCCGAATAGTGTAAATCAGGCTGTATATGCTTAAAGTCCTGAACAATGGCCACACTGCAAGTAATAATATGGTAAAAAATATCAACCAGACTTCTGCCGCCTTGCCCCTGAGATTTAATGTATCGGAAATGCTTTCTGCAAAACACTGGATGTAAAAAGTTGTCGCCAAATAAATTGAAGCCACCCACACCAAGACAAATGCCACCTCAGTATGTTCCAGAAAAGTGCTAATTGAGGTTATCCTCACCCAGGAGAGGGCAGGATAATACATTGTTTCTGTCTGCCGGGGACCGAAGGCGGCGAGGACTCCGGCAAAACCCGTCGTCATGCTTACTGCCAGGGCGATGACACCTAAGACGCTTTTTAGTCCAGTCCCCGGCAGGGATTTCTCTTCGATATGACGTTGAAACATCAAAATAACCAGGGGCACCTGGCAATACCAGCCCAACAACAAAATTGCCCCTTTAAGGGTCGGCATCACCCCTCCTTCAAAAACCGGAAAGAGGTACGAAAAGTTTATTCGGTCGGCTGTCAAAATCAAGGTCACTATCGAAGCGGAAAAAGCCAAAGGCACAACATAGGCATTTGTGCGCAACAAAGGGATGGAGCCACTCAAGGCGCCAAAGGATACCGCCAGCAGGAAGACAATCCTGATCGCTAACTGCGGGGTCTCAGGTATGAGAAACCGGATGGCAAAAGCCTCCATCCGCCATACCCCCAGGGCGGCAAAAAACAGGAAGGTGCAAGCAAAAACAATCGCTACTGCTTTCCCCAGGAAAGTTCCCAGCATTTCCGGCAGGGCCTGAATCACCGATTTTCCGGGGTATTTAGATATTGCATAAGCAGCGGCAGCCGTTGGCAGACAGGCAATCAACCCTGCAACGAATGCCGAAATCCAAGCGCTTTGACCGGCAGCCTGAACGGCAAAATATGGGGTAAACATAACTGCAGTGGCAATAACTACAGTCATTGCAAAGGCAATAACTTCATAGACAGAGATTTTATTCATAACATCCTCCCTAGCGAATCGGCCCCTGCCCCCGAATGTGAACGACGCAGCGGAGATCATATTCAGCCTGCCGCAGTACTTCTGGCCATCTCTTGTGCTCTCGCCGCCAGGTGTCCGGGTCCTGCCGCCGGAGCAAAGCAGAAAGACCCAAGAAATCTATGCCCTCATCCTGGGCCACCTGCAAAGTTTCCCGCATGCGGTTGACAAGGTAATGGCTGATGCGCTTTTTCAATTCCCCGGCTTCCACATCTTCCATCTCATGAATATCTACACTTATTTTTACATCGGACCGCACGTGCAACTTGTTATTTTGCCAGCGGACTTTAAGAGCAGTATCGCTGTTAATAATCAAGAAAGTGACCACCTCTCCCGGTGAGAACATGGGAATTGTCACTTGCCCGGAGCGGATTTTATTCCTCCACAATTGTAAGCCAAGGGTTTTCGGTTTATCTATAGTGGCGGCCATTTTGTATCCGTCAAAGATGGCAGATTTCCCCAGGGTAAAGCGGTCTTCGCTGGCCCCGATAACGGGCAATATCGCCTGGCGGTCGGGCTCCAGGATGTGACTGATCAAGTCTTTTAAGTCGGACTCTACCACTGTCGACCTTCTGGTATTGATGAGAAACTGATTGATAATGGCCAAAGCAGGCTGATTGCTTAATTGTTCCTCAACCTTGAGTATGTCTTCTACTTTGCCCTCGGCAACAGCGACCCGGACATTCTCTCGGAGGCTGTAATCCCGACGCAGGAAATCCAGTACCTGCTGCAGGCCGCTGCTGGCTAATTGTTGGCTGAAAATCAGAAGCTGCAAATGGCTTAAGTCGGGGATTTTCGTGCTTTTCAAAAATAAATTAGCCACTGCCTCGGTAACGTTTCTGCCCTCGGTTGTCAAGGTATTGAAGGCAGGCTCCTCCCCGCTGCCGCCGCTCTCTTTTGACTGGGCAGGGGTGCCCACCTGGGCATGGATGGTGACGCCGCCGTTTTTCCCCTCATCGATGCCCAGCACAAGAATATACGCCAGGCTCTCCATTTCCCGCCTGCTCCAACAACCGGAAAGGGCGAGAGCGAAAACAAGGAGTAATGCCAGGGAAGTTCTAGTTTTGTTGTTCATTATTGCCGCCCTCCTTTGGGCCTCTTTTGCCCATGGCCCACCAGGGGGCCCGGATAAAGATATCCTTCATGTCTTTCCAGCGAAAAGGGGTAACCGGAGCCATATAGGGCACGCCAAATGAGTGCAGGGAAGTAAGGTGAAGGGCTAAAACCATGTACCCCATCATCAGGCCAAAGGCGCCAAAAGTCCCCGCCAGAATAATAAACAAGAACTTCAATAGCCGCAGGGCATTGACAAAAGAATAATCGGGAATGAGAAAGGAGGCTACGGCTGCCAGACCCACGACTATAACCATCTGGGGAGAGACCAGGCCTGCCTCCACTGCCGCCTGACCCATAACCAGCGCTCCCACAATGCTTACTGCCTGGCCAGCTGGCTTTGGCAGGCGCAGCCCGGCTTCCCGCAAACCTTCCAGGATGGTTTCCAGCAACAGCGCTTCCAATACGGTGGGCAGCGGCACCGGTTCCCTTACAGCAGCCATGGCCAACAACAGGGGGGTGGGAATCATCTCCTGATGGAAAGTTGCCACAGCAACATAGGCAGCAGTGAGACCAACGACAATAAAGAAGGCAACCATCCTCAGCCCCCGATTCACAGCTGCTAAGGGAAAGTGCTCATAATAATCCTCGCTGGACTGGAAAAACTGCCAGAACACCGAGGGAACAATGGTGGCCATGGGAGTATTCTCCGCCAAAATCCCTACTCTGCCTTCAACCAGGGCTGCCGCCAGTTTGTCGGGACGTTCAGTGGTGGCAAAGAGGCGAAAAGGGGTGTAGCGCACATCGGCGACTATTTCGCTGATAACATTTACCGAATGCATGGCTTCCACATTAACCCCTTCAACTCGTTTTCGCACTTCGGCCACCAGGTTCTCATCGGCCACCCCCTTGAGATAACAGATGGCGATATTAGTATTAGAGGTAGTCCCTATCGGTATTGCTTCCAGGACCAGATTGGGAGTGCGCAGGCGGCGGCGCAACATGCTGGCGTTGGTGAGGAGGCTTTCGACAAACCCTTCCCTTGGCCCCACCACTGCAACCTCACTCTGGGGCTCGCTGATGGAGCGCTCCTTCCATTTCCGGGCCTCCAGGACTATGGCCCGGTCATAGCCATCGATAAATAACAAAGCGTGGCCGGTAACGACTTTTTTCGCCAGCTCTTCCCACTCTGTTCCCTCTTCGATCTTCAGGGCTGACGGCAGAATGTCGATAATTTTGCCGGGGATTTGCGTCACTTCGTATTCTTCAAAGCTAAGAAAGTTCAAGGGTTCAAGAATAAAATCGCTGAGTGTCACTTTATCCGTGAGGGTCTCTAAAAAAACCAGGGCCATACGCACCTGGCCGGAAGGGCCAAAGCGGACCTTGCGCACAATAAAATCCAGGCTGTCCTGAAAAGTATCTTCGGCAACAGCAATATTGTCAATCAATTTCGGACTGACTTTCTCCTGTTTACTACCCTTGCCAACCTGAAACTCTCCGGGAGATTTGGGCAGGCGGTAACTTTTCACGGGCTTTTTAAAGTCCACTTTTACCCTCCTCAAGCTGTTCCATAGTTTAGCTTGACCCCCGAAGCTGCTCAGTATTCCCGCAAAAAATTAAAGGGCCAGTCTCAATGGGACTGGCCCCAATTTTGTTTATAAAGCTTGTTCCAAATCAGCAATAATGTCCTCTGCATCTTCCAGACCAACTGCCAGACGGACAAGGCCGGGGGTAATATTCGCCGCCAGGCGTTCAGCTTCCGGCACCACCGAGTGGGTCATAGAAGCAGGATGCTGAATCAGGGTATCGATGTCACCCAGGCTCACTGCTAGGTGGCATAATTTCACGCCGTTCATAAGTTTAACGCCTGCTTCATAGCCGCCTTTGAGCTCGAAGGACATGATGCCGCCAAAACCGCTCATCTGCTTTTTGGCCAGTTGGTGCTGCTCAAAGGACTCAAGGCCGGGATAGTAGACCTTTTCCACCGCCGGATGCTGTTCCAGGAACCTGGCAATCGCCATGGCATTGCTGTTATGGCGATCCATGCGCAAAGGCAAAGTCTTCAGCCCCCGCAATATGAGCCATGCATCAAAGGGGCTGATAATTCCCCCGATGTCTTTGAGGGTGGTCATCTTGATATTAGCCATGGTTTCCTTATCGGAAATAACCAAACCGGCGACAACGTCACCGTGGCCGTTGATGTACTTAGTTGCGCTGTGAAGGACGACATCGGCCCCCATTTCCAGAGGACGCTGCAGGTAGGGAGTCATGAAGGTGTTGTCCACCACTACCTTGGCACCATGGGCATGGGCGATGTCGGCGACGGCCTGGATATCGGTAATGCGCATAGTGGGGTTGGTGGGAGACTCAATATAGACCACTTTGGTATTGGGGCGAATGGCTTTTTTCACCGCCTCCAGATCGGCGGTATCAACGCCGGTGGCGGTAACGCCAAAATGGGAGAGCAGTTCATGGAGAAAGGCAAAAGTACATCCATAAAGGGCTGCAGAATGCACCACATGATCTCCCTGCCTGACCAGGGCCATCAGTGTAGCCGATACTGCGGCCATGCCCGAGCCAAAAGCCGCTGCAGCCTCGCCCCCCTCCAGGCAGGCCATTTTTTCTTCCAGGGCTGTGACGGTGGGGTTCCCCAGGCGGGTATAGATATAGCCCTCTGCTTCCCCGGCGAAGCGGGCTGCACCTTGGGCAACGTCTTTAAAAACAAAAGTAGAAGTCTGATAAATAGGGGTACTAAGAGCGCCGTATTGGGGATCGGGTTGCTGCCCGGCGTGGATTGCCCGGGTGGAAAAGCCAAGTTTCTTGTTGGTCTTCACGGAACTCGCCTCCAGAAATTATTATATTGTACTCATACAATATGCAAAATCTATGCCAGCGTCAGCACAAGGCCAGTTTCTCCTGTCATCCCCCCTGTTGGAAACTAATCTTTCCGTTTGGCAAGAAAACTGTCCAGATTATAGCGTCTGACCTTGTTGAGAACACTGGTGTGGGACAAACCCAGCGCCTCTCCCGCCCGGCGAGTGCTCCTATATTTATTCAGGGCGTCAGCCACCAATTTCCGCTCCAAATCCGCCACCTGCTCTTTAAGGGTGCCACCCCCCGGAGCCATGTTATCCTCATCCAGCAGGAGATGCTCCCTTTGGATAGGCTTGTCTCCGGCAATAGCTATCGCCCTTTCCAATACATTCTCCAGCTCCCGGACATTTCCCGGCCACCGGTGCCGGGAAAGAACAGTCATCGCTTCTGGAGAAATGCTGGTCTTTCTCTTTGCCAGCAAATGTTCCACCAGTGTGAAAATATCTTCCCGGCGCTGGCGCAGCGGAGGAATTGTCAGGGGAATGACATTGAGGCGGTAGAACAGGTCTTCCCTGAACTTGTGTTCCTTCACCAGTTGGCCCAGGTTTTTGTTGGTGGCGGCAATAATGCGGACATCCACCTGGATTTCTTCATTTCCTCCCACCCGGCGGACACTGCCGGATTGCAGCACCCGCAGCAACTTTGACTGCAAATGGGTGGGCATCTCGGCTATTTCGTCCAGAAAGATAGTGCCCCCGTGGCCAAACTCAAACAGGCCCATGCGCCCCCCCTTGCGGGAACCGGTAAAGGCCCCTTCCTCATAGCCAAAGAGTTCACTTTCCAACAAAGAATCGGGCAGGGCGCCACAGTTGATGGGCACAAAAGCCCCATCCCGGCGAGGGCTTTCGGCATGGATTGCCCGGGCAAACAACTCTTTGCCGGTGCCGCTTTCACCGTAAATAAGAATGGCGGCGTCGCTGTTGGACACCTGTTTACACAGGGCGACCAAATCCTCCATACACTTGCTGCGATAGATGATGTCAGCAAAGGTTATCTCTGGGGCGCGGGTAACCACATTGACCAAATCCCGAATCTGGCCCGGGCCCTTGAGGCTGGCCACCACTCCGCACACCCGGCCTTCCTGATCCAGCAGGGGACGGCCGCTGGTCATATACCTGGCCCGCACAGGACCTTCAGTGATAACAATCTCCTGGTTGTCATAGCTCCGGCCGGTTTTCAGGGTGGCAAGCATAGGCACATCCTTGCGGAGGACATCGCCGATATTCTTACCCAGCACCTTGCTTGCCTTGAGATTGAGAATTGATTCGGCGGCGGCATTAAGCAGGGTAATGCGGCCCCTGGCATCGATGGCAACAAGTCCCTCACCCACTGCCTCGACAATGGCCTGGATTTCCCGGCGCCGCTGCTCCTGGGGCATACTGGAGATTTCTTCGATGTTATGCACCCCGTCCAAAGCCCGGATGCGGGAGATGATTGTAGAATACAGTCCCCCTTCAGGAAATGAGAGATAAATTGCACCCGGTTCCACTTCCATTGCTTTAATGTCAATGCCGAGGGGAACAAATACCTGGAGCACGTCCAGAACCATACCCACCCGGTCGGTAGTGCTGATTTTAAGCCGCAAAATTCTTCCCCCCTGGAAAGTTTTCTTTCCAGAATACTTCGCCACCCACCCCCAATCTCCTTCTGTACAAAACGGGGACGGTCCTCAAATTTGCCAAATCTTGAATCCCAAGCCTTTTATCTGTATTATTGTAAAAAGAACACCGAGGAGGTTTTGCTATGCCGCGGACACCTCGTATACTTAGTCCCAGTGGCATCTACCATACTATCCTCAGGGGCATAAACAAGCACCCAATCTTTGACACCCGCCAGGAAAAGGCATATTTTCTCGACGTCGTGCGCAGAATGGGCACCGAGGGAGAGTATGAAATCTATGCATACTGCCTGATGAATAATCATGTCCATTTACTTTTGAAAACCGGCAGCAAGCCGTTGGATACATCCATGAAAAGAATCGCTGTCAGCTATGTTTACTTCTATAACCGACTCCACAGCCGGTCGGGATCCCTTTTCGACAACCGCTACACCAGTGTCGTCATTAAAGATGAAGTGCAATTTATGGTTTGTGCCCGTTACATCCACAATAATCCTGTCAAGGCTGGCCTGGTGGAAAAACCCCAACAATATCCCTGGTCCAGCTACAGGCATTATATCGAACCAGCTTCGACAAAACCTGTCTTCCTCAACACCAGTACCTTGCTGTCCTACTATCACTCCGAAAGGGCCAGGGCAATTAAAGCACTGCAGAAGTTTACCGGAGAAGACGATTTTACCGAACCCGCCCCCCTGATGGATTGCATTACAATGATTCTTGAGCAAGAAAATGTGCCCCTGGAAATGCTGAAAAATCTGCCCCGGCAGCGCCGGGACGATATCCTTAGAAGGATTATGGCGCAATCCGGGGCAAAGGCCAAGGATGTTGCAGAAATACTGGGGATAAGCACGACGATAATCTATAATGCTAATCGCAAGCTTGACAAAAAGTAGGACCGTCCCCGATTTGTACGATGAGGGCGGCGTCGCCGCGGGTGATTTTGCCAGTTTCCAGCCCTGTGAAGGATAGTATGCACTCCTTGTTGGTGACAATCAAAGCCGAGTGCAGTTCCTTGCCTGCGGCTTTTATTTTTTCCCGGTCGAATTTCACCAATGTGTCCCTAGGCCAGACCTGCTGGCCGGAAGCACATACCGGTTCAAATCCCTCTCCTTCCAGGTCAACGGTATCAAGGCCTATATGGAGCAACAGTTCAAGGCCCTGGGGAGTTTTCATCACCAGGGCATGGCCCCCGGGAAAGACCTTGACGATTTCACCGGCGGCAGGAGCCACCAGAGTGCCGCCGCTGGGCAAAAAGCCAACGCCTATACCCAGCATACCCTGGGCAAAGACGGGGTCGGGGAACTGTTCCAGGGGAAGAATCTCCCCATCCATGGGGGCCAGCAGTTCCACAATTGTGGCCTGGGCCAACTCCTGCCGTACCAGGTCTTTGATGAGGTCGCTGTCGCCGCCAAAGACAATCTGCACATTGCCTCCGCCGAGAATATTTGTTCCCGCCGCCGGCAGCTTTTTCAGGGCCCTGGCAGAGATTTTTTCGGGAGCATAGACCTGGACCCGCAGCCGGGTAAGGCAGGCATCGACGACCTTGAGGTTGGTAAGCCCGCCTAGGGCGGCAATGGTCCTGGCGACGATTGCCCCCAAGTCCCCCTTCGCTTGATT